>JBEGUG010000001.1:0-4656 GCA_041179005.1 Actinomycetota bacterium
AGGTCAATGTAAAGAAGGTCCGGGGTGCCATTTTCGCCCTCGGCGACCAAGTGGTCGTTCCATACCTTCTCAGCCAGAGTTAGCGGCTTTGTTGTCATTAACACACCTCAAAATGATAGAAATCCAAGTTTACCTTTAGGCTGGCGAGGTGAACGAAAATGAAGTCAATATTCTGCAGCGCAGAACCGTAAAAGTACTGACTACAGGCCAAATATTGGGCGGATTTGCCCTAGGTTCGACCCTTTCCATCGGCTCCCTACTGGCGGCCGAGCTTTCTGGCAGCCCTGCCTGGGCTGGCGCGGCAGCCACTTTCAGCACACTAGGTGCTGCGTCATGGGCGATTCCACTTGCCAGGCTCGCAAACGCTAAGGGACGCAAAGTGTCTCTAGCCACCGGTGCAGGTATTGCCATTCTGGGCGCAGTTTTTGTAATTACCTCAGCAGCAATCGGATTTTTTCCGCTTTTGTTGCTGGCCCTGTTTTTACTTGGTGGCGGATCGGCCGCAGGTCTTCAAGCACGGTTCGCAGCAGTAGATCTAGATTCGGCGAGCGCAAGATCTACCGGACGAGACCTTTCAACGGTGGTTTGGGCAACCACCATCGGTGCTGTTATTGGGCCCAACCTTTTTGGTCCGGGTGAGTACATTGGCAAACTGATTGGCTTGCCAACGATGACCGGGCCTTTCCTATTCACGATTGTGGCTCAACTTGCAGCGGCTACCGTATTTTGGTTTGGACTCAGGCCAGACCCACTGTTGGTGGCTAAGCGACTTGATCAGGCCAAAGGTGGGCTAAAGCCTAAGGTTTCGTTTGCCTCGGCGATCGCCACCCTGCGTAAATATCCGATTGCATTCTTTGCCGTCTCATCAATCGCGCTGAGTCACATGGTCATGGTGGCCGTCATGTCGATGACTCCCCTGCACATGCACCACATGGGCTACGACCTAGTAGTCGTTGGATTCACCATCAGTTTGCACATTGCCGGCATGTACGCATTTTCACCAATCTTCGGCTGGCTAAGTGACCGAATCGGTAAAGTTCGGGTGGTTTTGCTTGGGCAGGTTATCTATGTGGCAGCCTTGGCCATTGCCGGATTTGGTCAACACGATCGAACCCTAGTCACGATTGGGCTTTTCCTGCTTGGGTTAGGTTGGTCTGCCGCTACGGTCGCGGCGTCGGCGCTATTGGCATCAACACTGCCGGTTCAAGAAAAGACCAATGTTCAAGGTTTGTCAGACATGTCGATGAATCTGGCCGGAGCTTTAGGTGGAGCGGTATCGGGTTCAATCTTGGCCAGCATCGCATTCTTGGGCCTCAACGCTGCGGCATTCATCCCAGTGGCAATCATTGTAATTTTTAGCGGCGTCACGCGATTGAAAACCGGCCCCAATCCAGTTAAATAAAACTCCCTCCCGAGACAAGTCATCGAGAGGGAGATTCGTGATCCCAACGGGATTTGAACCCGTGCTGCCGCCGTGAGAGGGCGGTGTCCTAGGCCGCTAAACGATGGGACCGTTGGAGCAACCTGTCTATTATGCCACCGATGAGGTGCGTGCGCTAGTTGCGTAAACCTTGAGAGCACCGGGCATGATTGTGGCCGTAACCGGTGCGAAACCCTCTGCTTCGCCATCTGAAAACGCAGGCATGTGCTTCACCGAAGTTAGCGTTACTTCTTTTGCTCGAATGAATTCAACCGCTGGATGGGTCACATGTTCACCCGTGTAGACCTTTGGGAAAACTTTCAAAAGCTCGAATCTCGAAATTTTATTTACGATGAAAATGTCAAGGTAGCCATCGTCGATTTTTGACATGGGCGCCACCTTCATGCCACCGCCAAAGTAAGGCGAGTTTCCAATTGAGCAAAGCATGGCTTCAAAATTCTTTTGCTCGCCATCAATAACAGCGGAGTACTGAACTGGCTTGAATGCTGCCAGCTCCGCAATCATCGCCCACTTATACCTACTTGGGCCCTTCGGCCACTTCCAGCTATTGGCTCTTTGGTTAACAAGTGCCACAAAATCAACAGACAGGCTGCCGAAGTACCAAAAAGTTCCGAATGAACTTGTTGCCTTGACGAGATCAACGGACCTTGGTTGTCGAAGGTTATTTAGCACTACGCGCGCACCGGCGATAGCATCGCCAATCGGCAAACCTAATGCTCGGGCAGCATCATTGCCGGTACCGGCCGCAACAATTCCCAGCGGCAAGTCTGCTTCGGCACAAAGATTTAGGCCCAGGTGAGTCATGCCATCTCCACCCACAACGACAAGACCATCAATTAGTAGATTGTCTATCGCGTTCTTAGCCTTTAGCTCGCTTTCCGCTTGGGAATTACCAGTGAGGTCAATAACTTCGCTTTCGCGCTGCAATTCGGTTATTGCTTTCTCACCCTCGATTCGGCCAGCACCGTTTCCTGCAGCAGGGTTAATGATTACGCCAAGTCTTTTCAATTTGTTTTACCTTGATTGCTTTAGCGCGGACTGATCAAAACTACGATTGTGCCAATGGCCACCATGGCGGCGGCGAAAACGGAAATTACCATTTGGGTGTGTTGGCCCCTAAGTCGCTTGGATAAAACAATTGTCTTATAGACACTTTCGAGATTGGTTTCGCGAAGATGAAGGCCTGCAGCTGCTGAGCTGGTGTCTCCATCTGAATCAAGCGCGATACCAACCTGAGCTTCTGCAAGCGCAAGAGCATCGGTGCTTAAAAATCCGGCAACGGCAACTTTAGAACCGTCTGCCTTTAGTTTTCTCACCACATCACCCTTGCGGGCTGGGCTTATCTCTGCAAATACTTCAGCGATGTTTAATTGATTAGCAACGTGCTGCGCTACGCCGGTGGCATCTCCAGTGACCATCGCCACGCGAATCTTCTTGGCATGAAACAAATTCACGAAATCAGCGGCCTCAGGCAAGACTGTTTCGCTAAGTTCAATCATCCCGAGCAATTGATTTGCAAGAACCACATAAATTACGGTGTGCCCTAATTGATTGGCAGAGTCAGAACGAACTAAATCATCGACATAAATTGGGATGTTCTTGGCTGTCAGCAGTGCAGGGCCGCCGATGAAGAATGATTCACCATCGATTACCGCGGCTATGCCCTGGCCCGGTATTTGTCGCGCATCAACCGCACCGTGTAGCTGCAGTTTCCTTTGCTGAGCTTCTGCAACGATTGAATGCGCGATGGGGTGGTCAATTTCCAATTCAAGCGAAGCTGCAATTGCCAATAATTCCTCCTGGCTGGAAAGTGGCGAACCGTAGGCAAGTCGGGACTTTACAACCTTGCGAATTGGCGAGGTTAGTGTTCCGGCTTTATTCACCAGAACAACTTCAACATCGGCAGCTTGCTCAAATTGCGCTGCATCGGAAATAGTTAGGCCGAATTGAGCAGCGCGAGCAAGGGTCCGTGACCCAATTTTTGCCTTTTCGCTTCCCACATCAAAATCTTAGGCTCTAATAATGGGCCTCGATCCATCGGGGGCGCTTTCCTTGGCAGAATGGGAACATGCAGATCACGAAACTAGAGCACGCCTGCCTGATTCTTGAAGAACAGGGGCAGAAGGTTGTCATTGACCCTGGCTTCTACACTCGAGCACTCGACGGGCTAAGCCATGTGGTTGCTATCGTGATTACCCACGTTCACGAAGATCATTGCAGCGAAGAGCAAATTGAGCGAATTCTAAAATCAAACCCAAATGCACAGATTTATGGCACCGATGAGGTTTGCAAAAAACTAACGGGCCTCAACATAACATCGGTTCACCACGGCGACTTCTATGAACACCCCGGCTTCACCCTTGAATTCTTTGGTGACATGCACGCAGAGATACACCGCTCGATACCGCTTATTCAAAACTGCGGCGTGATGATAAACGACAGCTTCTACTACCCCGGCGACAGCTACACACAACCAGATCGTCCGGTGGAGATTCTCGCCTGCCCAACTTCTGCGCCTTGGCTAAAAATTGGGGATGTGATGGATTTTGTGGCTGCGGTAAAGCCAAAGAAGTGCTTTGCAACTCACAATGTGCACTTGAGTGAGGTTGGTCACGGGCTCAACAACTCCCGGATTCAACAGGTAGTTGAGGCTAATGGCGGAACGTTTGAATTCGTGCAACCGGGTGCAGTGGTTAGCGCCTAGCCAATTGCAACAACTACTGCGCAGGTAAGTGAAAGCAACAGCACCGGCACCCACATTTTGCGCTCTTTCTTAGATCTAGAAATTGAGTTCATCACCAATCCACCAGCGGTGAAAACTACAAGACCCCAGTTAGCAATCTGATTTAGGTCACTCGGTAGCAGAGTTTGAATGGTGCCGGTTTGCGCCAAATAGTGTCCGGCAATTGCAAGGTTCAGCAGCAGGCTGATCGAAGAAACAAATCTTAGTTTTACCGAAAGCTTGCCCTGGGTCTGACCACCTAATGTGTACTCTCCCATCGGCGCTCCTAGAACAAGCGCCAATTGAAACAGCGAAACAATAATTTGAACTGCAACCAAGATAAATGCTGCGGTGATCATCTAACTTTTCTCCTGTTAAGCGAAAAAACAGCCGATAATCGACTGTCTTCAAAGCTGGGGTACCTGGACTCGAACCAAGAACAAAGGTACCAGAAACCTCCGTGTTGCCAATTACACCATACCCCAAGGTACTT
>JBEGUG010000002.1:0-5461 GCA_041179005.1 Actinomycetota bacterium
TTGTGCTTACCGGTGCGGTTTTCTCTGAAACCCTTAAGGCCGCTCAAGAGTACTCAGAGAAAAAGGGCGCCATCTTCATTCCGCCTTTCAATCACCTCGATGTAATTGCCGGGCAGGGAACCGTTGGCCTAGAAATCCTTGAAGAGCTTGAAGGTGTAGACAACATCTTGGTCGCCATCGGTGGCGGAGGATTGGCCGCCGGAGTTGCTACCGCTGCAAAGCTAAAGGCTGCCGCTCAGGGCCGCAAAATCAAAATCATTGGCGTTCAGGCCAAGAACGCTTCTCCTTATGTACAGTCACTAAAGCTTGGCCGCCCGATGGAACAGCAAATCTCTCGCACCATCGCCGATGGAATCGCGGTTAGCAAGCCGGGCGTAATCCCATTTGCGCTGATCAAGAAATACATCGATAAGGTCGTCACCGTCAGCGATGACGAAATCGCCAAGGCAATCGTTGTTCTGCTTGAGCGCTCAAAGATGGTTGTTGAACCAGCTGGAGCTGTTGGCGTTGCCGCCATCATGTCTGGCGCTGTAAAGCTCAAAGGCAAGACCGTCGTAATTCTTTCCGGTGGAAACATCGATCCGCTTCTGCTGCAGAAGGTAGTGGGCCATGGTCTAGCCGCTGCGGAGCGCTACACATCAATTTCTGTGATGCTCCCTGATCGCCCAGGTATGTTGGTGAAGACCGCCGAGGCAATCGCTTCTGCGCATGGAAACGTTGTTGAAGTGCTGCACACTCGTCACGGTAAGGGTCTAGAGATTTCAGAAGTAGAACTTAAGATGTCTGTTGAGACAACCGGTCACGAGCACCGTCAGCGTGTATTGAAGGCTCTGCAGGATGCCGGTCTAAAGGCCCGCATCGATGAAGAATAAAAAACAATTGAAAAATCCCCCAGAGAATCTCCGGGGGATTTTTCTAACCTAAGAAGTTTTTTACTTCTAAAATCTTGATTTCTCTTTCCTTGCCGTTCGGCGCAAAAAATGAAACTACGTCACCAACTTTGGTTCCAAGAATTGCGGTGCCGATTGGGGAGTCTGGACTGTAGACCTCAATGTCGCTTCCCTCAGCAATTTCGGCGCTGCCCAGAAGAAATTCCATCTCACTGCCATTCATGGTCAGCTTAATTACGGTGCCTTGCTCGACCATGCCATTTGATTCGCGAGCCTCACCGACCACAGCGTTTGCCAGAATGTTTTCTAGGCGAGCTGCTCGAGCCTCAATCTTGCCCTGCTCTTCTTTCGCTGCGTGATAGCCGCCATTTTCTTTCAGGTCGCCCTCTTCACGAGCTTCTTGAATCTTCTTGGCGATATCTTGGCGAGCTACAGTCAAAAGGTATTCCAGCTCGCTAGCGAGTCGGTCATAGGCCTCTTGAGTGAGCCAGATTGCTTCAGGGGTTTCAGACATAATCCCTCTAGTTTATTTCAGCCAGCATTTATCAACTAGCCCAGTTACACCAGGTTCTGTTGTGTTCACCAAGACCTCGTATTCGCCAGATTGGCTGATTTCGAGTTCTCGGTAGCCAACTACTGCATAGCTTTGATTTAGCACCTGTATGGCGCATACGGCGGTCCCAGCGGGGCTAGAAACGCTAAAACGAACCGATGTTTGTTCTGGCCCAAGGACCTCGTACGCCAAATCCTGTGATTTCACCTGGTTTGCTCCATCGACGGTCACCCAGGTTGCCCAGCCAACAAAAATGGCAATCAGGACCGCTGCCAAGCCAATCACCAAACGGCGATTCACCTGTTTAGCGTTGGTCTTTCGGCCATAGCGGTCGGCCAATAGGTCTGTTTCAGAAATCATTTGCTTTAAGGCTACATACTTAAGTCATGCAAATTTTGATTTCCGCACTTCTAGCCGCAACTCCTACCCCTGTTGCCACCACCGATCCGGCCAATACCTTTTACAGCCCTGGCACAATCGGGTTCGTAGCCACCTTTGGCATGGCTGCGGGTGCAACGTTCCTGATCTTTGATCTGGTTCGCAGGGTTCGCCGAGTTAGATACCGCGCTGAAATTCAGGAAAAGCTAGACGCCGAAACTACCGGCGGCAGGACTAAGCGCAATAAGTAAGGCCGCTGTCCAGTGGCACATGAATGCCAGCACCGTAAACGAGTGAAAAATTTCATGGAAACCAAATACTCCGGGAACCGGGTTTGGTTTCTTTAGCGCGTAGACCACTGCACCTAGTGTGTACAGCAATCCACCAACCAGAATCAAAATCATCATCGGTGCATTTGCGTTCATAAAATCTACGACGTAAACAAATGCGCCCCAACCCATCAAAACGTAGATCGGTGTGTAAAGCCAGCGGGGTGCGTTGATCCAAAATACGCGGAAGGCGATTCCCAAAATTGCCGTTCCCCAAATCATCGACATCAAGAAAACGGCCTTGTCCTGTGAGAGCGCCAAAATTGTAATTGGCGTGTAACTTCCGGCAATCAAAATGAAAATGTTTGCGTGGTCGATTCGCTTGAGTGTGATCTTTACCTTTGGGCTCCAGTTGAAGCGGTGGTAAAGGGCCGAGTTTCCAAATAGCAAGAGTGAGCTAGCAAAGAAAACCGCGGAGGCAATCTTTGCCGGCACCCCGTTCGCTAGAACAATCAGCACAATGCCGCCAGCAATCACGATTGGCAAAACTCCGGTGTGGATCCAGCCGCGCCAGGTTGGCTTTACCTCTGGGGGTGTCTCACGGAAACCTTCGGAAATGGGCATGCTCATATCGCAACTCTATTACCCAAACCTGAAGTAGCCTTAACCTGTGCGAAATCTGATTTACCGGCTCTACGAGCGCTCTCTAGAGCGCGGCATTGCCCCTAGCGACCTGCCTAAGCACGTCGCTGTGATGCTGGATGGTAATCGTCGTTGGGCCGAACGTCGTCAGGGAGCAATCGCATCTCACGGGCACGCAGCGGGTGCGCAAAAGATTTTTGAGTTTCTTGGCTGGTGTGACGAAATTGGAATCAAGGTTGTCACGCTCTACATGTTGTCCACCGATAACTTGATGAAGCGCGAATCAAAAGAACTCGATGACCTACTCAAAATAATTGGCTCGGTAGCAACCGAAATGGCCAAGCGTCAGCGTTGGAAGATTCGTCTAGTTGGCGACCGCGAAGCCTTACCTGCGGAGTTGCTCAAGGAACTGGAAGCTGCCGAATCAAAGACGGCAAATCTCAACAAGCCTCAGGTGAATTTGGCAGTTGGCTACGGAGGGCGTCAAGAAATCGCTGACGCAATGCGTTCAATTCTCAAAAAGCACTCCGATGAAGGAACCACTATTGACCAGTTGGCCGAACTGCTTAGCCCAGAGTTAATCACCGAGCATCTTTACACCGGCGGCCAGCCAGACCCAGACCTCATCATTAGAACCTCGGGGGAGCAGCGACTCTCGGGCTTCCTACTTTGGCAAAGTTCCAACTCGGAGCTGTATTTCGAAGAGGCGCTCTGGCCTGACTTTCGCAAGGTTGATTTCCTGCGAGCTATCCGCGCCTTTGAATCTAGGCATCGTCGTTATGGCGCCTAACGGCGCTCCCGTTTTGGTGCCTTATGGCGCGAAAGTTAACAGCAGATAACGAACACGAATTCGGGCGTGTCTTACCTTCAAGTTGAGATTTAGTAGGCGTAGTTTTGGCTCAAGCTGAAACAAAGGAGCCTAGGTGCCTAAGTCAACAAGTAACGCGTCAGTTTCAACCGCAAAGACTTCGACAGGTAAACCACCCAAAGCTTCCATCGGCACCAAGACCTATGTGCTCGACACATCGGTGTTGCTTTCAGATCCACGAGCCATCTTCAAGTTCAAAGAACAAGAAGTTGTGATTCCAATCATCGTGATCAATGAGCTTGAGAAAAAGCGTCACGACCCTGAGATCGGATACTACGCGCGCCAGGCACTGCGTCACCTAGATGACCTAAGAATTGAACACGAGCGCCTAGATTTTCCAATGGAGGTCGGCGATGGTGGTTTGCTTCGCGTTGAACTAAACCACATTGACCAAACAACTTTGCCTAAGGGCTTCCAGCTGGGCGATAACGACAGTCGCATTTTGGCTGTTGCATTCAACCTGGCCAGTGAAGGCCGTGATGTAACCCTGGTAACTAAGGACCTACCGCTACGAGTCAAAGCTTCCGCTCTTGGTATGGCTGCTGATGAATATCGCAACGACAATGCAGTTGATTCTGGTTGGACTGGAATTTCTGAATTGGCGCTTTCTGCCGAAGAGATGAACGATCTCTACGACACAGAGATCATCAAACACAAAGATGTAGCGGCCATGCCAATTAATACCGGTTTGGTAATCACTTCGGAGCGCGGACATGCTCTTGGTCGTGTTGAAAAGGGTGGAAAGGTCAAACTTGTTCGCGGCGATCGCGATGTTTTTGGAGTGCACGGACGTTCAGCCGAGCAGCGACTAGCCATTGATGTCCTGCTAGATCCTGAGGTTGGAATTGTTTCACTAGGTGGACGTGCTGGTACTGGTAAATCGGCGATGGCACTTCTTGCTGGCTTAGAGGCTGTCCTCGAGCGTCGTCAGCACAAGAAGATTATTGTTTTCCGTCCAATCTTCGCGGTTGGCGGTCAAGAGCTCGGCTATCTACCGGGCAGCGAAAACGAAAAGATGAACCCATGGGGTCAGGCGATTTTTGACACCCTTGGCCCATTGGTTTCAAAGGAAGTCATTGATCACATCGTGGATCGTGGACTGCTTGAGATCCTGCCGCTGACTCACATCCGTGGTCGTTCACTGCACGATGCTTTTGTCATTGTTGACGAAGCCCAGTCGCTTGAGCGCAACACACTTCTCACAGTTCTTTCAAGAATTGGTCAAAATGCCAAGGTGGTACTTACTCACGATGTTGCCCAGCGCGACAACCTAAGAGTGGGGCGTCACGATGGTATTGCCGCCGTGATTGAGTCGCTAAAGAATCACGAACTCTTTGCCCACATCACGCTACAGCGCTCCGAGCGCTCGGCTATTGCGGCACTGGTTACTGATCTACTAGATAACTAGAAGAAATTTCTTGATGGCGGGTGTAGCCTGTTTTCATGAATTTTGAACAAGCGGATCCAGCAATCCAGAAACTGCTGTCAGACTATTTCGACGTGATGCACCACCAGGACATGGCCGTATTCGACACCGTGTTCCACAAAAACTGTGCACTTTATTCAACTCAAACCGGCGAACTAAGTCTTCGGCCATACGACGTTTATCGTGAGGTCGTTGCTAAGCGTGAATCGCCAGCAAGCCTTGGCAATGCAAGACGTGACAAGGTCTTGATGTTCGATCAGATCTCACCAACTTTGGCTCTGGTAAAAGTCCAGTTGGAGATGTTCGGCGGAGTTATGCAGGATTACCTAAACATCGTCTTTATCGATGGCCAGTGGTGGATTCTTGCGAAAATGTGGGAACGCGTCGGCGACTCGCAGTAGTTTTCAAAACACCGGGTAGTTTTTCAAAACCCTG
>JBEGUG010000003.1:0-4054 GCA_041179005.1 Actinomycetota bacterium
ACTGCCCGGAGTCTCAGAGAAGTAGTGTTCCGAAGACATAGCGAAACACTATTACAGATAGTCAAACTAGTGTTAGTTGCGTGAAGCATGACGATTCTGACCAGAGCTTTGAGGATGAGGCGGCGCCCTCGTTTACTCATGGCTCTTCGCGCGGTGATGAGGTCGTCGAGCGCATCCTGCGTCGCGGTGAGCGAGCGGAAGCTTTGGGTGCTGCAGAGACTCACGGCTACAGCGACTTCGATGGCGACCAATACGAGGCCGATGATCGTTCCGCTCTTAAGCGTGTCTCTGGGCTTTCTACTGAATTACAAGACATCACCGATGTTGAGTATCGCCAGCTTCGTCTTGAGAAAGTTATCTTGATCGGCCTATGGGGTCAGAACACTTTGCTGGATGCCGAAAACTCATTGCGCGAATTGGCTGCATTGGCTGAGACGGCAGGCGCAACTGTGCTGGATGGTTTGCTGCAGCGTCGCTCGAATCCTGACCCGGCAACCTACTTAGGTAAAGGTAAGGCACAGGAACTCAAGCAACTCGTTGCTGCTGCCGGTGCCGATACCGTAATTGCCGACACCGAATTAGCACCAAGCCAACGTCGAGCACTTGAAGATGTGATCAATGCCAAGGTGATCGACCGCACCGCAGTGATCTTGGATATTTTTGCCCAGCACGCCAAGAGTCGCGAGGGTAAGGCTCAGGTTGAATTGGCACAGCTGGAATACCTTTTGCCGCGTCTTCGCGGTTGGGGTGAATCAATGTCCCGTCAGGCCGGTGGCCAGGCCGCCGGTGGTGTTGGTATGGGCTCGCGTGGTCCAGGTGAAACCAAGATTGAACTTGATCGCCGACGCATCAATACTCGGATGGCAAAGCTGCGCAAGCAGATCGTCGCTATGAAGCCTGCCCGCGAGACCAAGCGCGCAAACCGTGACAAGAACTCTGTGCCTTCGGTTGCAATCGCCGGCTACACGAACGCTGGCAAGTCTTCACTGCTAAATCGCATGACTCAGGCCGGTGTGCTGGTGCAGAACGCGCTATTTGCCACCCTGGACCCCACTGTTCGAAAAGCCAAGACCCCCGATGGCCGCGACTACACAATTGCTGACACCGTTGGTTTCGTGAGAAACCTTCCGCACCAACTGGTTGAGGCCTTCAGATCCACGCTTGAGGAAATCGCCGGCAGTGATTTGATTGTTCACGTTGTGGATGCGTCGCACCCTGACCCTTCCGGACAAATCGCAACTGTACGAAATGTAATTGGTGAAGTTGATGCTCGAAACATTCAAGAGTTAATTGTTTTCAACAAAATAGATTTGGCCGATGAAACTCATCGACTAGCGCTTCGCGGCATGGAGCCAAACTCCATCGGTGTTTCAGCAAGAACGGGCGAGGGGCTAGAAGAGCTGATGCAGCGAATCGCTTCGTTGCTACCTGAGCCAAATGTTGAGATTGCCGCACTGATTCCCTACGACAGGGGAGACCTGGTTTCAAGATTGCACTTAAACAGCAGAATCATGATGCTTGATTACCGCGAGACCGGAACTTTTGTGCGTGCCATGGTGAAACCCGATATGGCAGCGGAGCTCAGCGACTACCGAGTTGTAGTGTGAGGATTTATTCTCGTTGCGTAGCGCTTGCGCGAGTAACGCAATAGGTCAAACAGAACGAAGTACTGCTACAACTTTTCCAAGAATCACCGCGTGGTCACCAAGGATTGGTGCGAACGAAGAGTTTCTAGGCAATAGCCAAGTGTGACCATCCTGCTGCTTGAAAGTTTTTACCGTTGCTTCTTCTTCTAGAAGTGCGGCAACGATGTCACCGTTCTCGGCGGTCTGCTGTTGACGAACAACAACCCAGTCACCGTCACAAATCGCGGCATCAATCATTGATTCACCAACAACCTTGAGCAGGAACAGGTCACCCTTACCGACGAGTTGACGAGGCAGCGGAAAAATTTCCTCAACGTTTTGCTCGGCGGTGATTGGACCACCTGCTGCAATTCGTCCAACCATCGGCACCATTGCCGCATCACCGATCGGTGTTGGGTTGTCAGCAACCTGGCCATCGAGGCCTTCCCAGCCAGCAACCTCAATCAGAACATCGATGGTGCGCGGACGCTTTGGGTCGCGGCTGATGTAGCCGGCAAGTTCTAGTTGGTTCAACTGGTGGCTAACGCTGGCAGGCGAGGCCAAACCTACTTCTTCACCAATCTCGCGCATGCTTGGCACATAGCCGCGCTCGGCCTTTGAGCGCTGGATTGCCTGCAGGATGCGCTCCTGCATTGGGCTCAAGCTCGAGGCACGGCGCGTCTGGCGCTTCTCTTCCTTCTCAGCCTTATCTTCCATGGCAGGGCCTTTCTGAATGTCGGTGGGGCCCACTAAGGGCTCTATCGAAACTGTATTCGCTATTTTTGGCAAAATCAAACACATTTTCGAAAAAATGACAAATATCTTGACAAAATGTCGGGGGTTGGGCGTATTCTTGTTCTATAAGCGAACAGGTGTTCGAAAGAAAGGCTAAAGGTTCAAGATGTCTACAGTAAATCAGGCTTCACTTACCCCAGCTGCACGCAAGCTAATCCGTAAGGCCATCGTGGTCGCCATCGCAGCGGCCAGCGTGTTTGGTTTCGGAAACGCCGGCTTCATCGGTGGCGCTGCCGCTAACAGCGAAAGCTCATCGGCTCAGTATGAATATGTGACCATTGCGGCTGGTCAAACCCTTTGGGATCTTGCCGAAGAATTGGCACCAAACCAGAACCCTCAGGACTGGATGCAGGATCTAGTCAACCTAAATGGATTGACCTCAACAGATCTTCAGCCTGGTCAGAGAATCGCACTTCCATAACCTTTGCTCTTGCAAGGTAACCTTGGTTGGTGGCCAATCTTGAAGACCTCCCAATCCGCGAAGACCTAAAAGGTCGAAAGCCATATGGCGCTCCGCAATTAGCGGTGCCGGTAGCGCTAAACGTAAACGAAAACACACACCGCATTCCTGAAGATGTGGCAGTAGACATAATCGGCCGACTAGCCGCAGCAGTATTAGATATCAATCGATACCCTGATCGTGAATTTCTCGATCTTAGAGCCGCGCTGGCAAATTACCTAGGTTCAAATCTCACTGCCGAAAACATTTGGGCGGCCAACGGTTCAAACGAAGTTTTGCAGCACATTTTGCAAGCCTTCGGTGGTCAGGGTCGCAAAGCACTTGGATTTGGCCCAACATATTCAATGTATGGATTGATTGCTCAGGGCACAGGCACCGATTACATCGATTCACCAAGACTTGATCGCTTTGAATTAACTCCAGAGCACATCACTGCTGAAATCTTGAAGCACAAGCCAAACATCGTGATGCTGTGTTCCCCAAATAATCCAACCGGTACGCCGCTGAGCCAGAGTTCCATCGAAGCAGCATACGAAGCGGTCACCAAAGCAACAGGCGGAATCGTCGTTGTTGACGAGGCCTACGCAGAATTCGGTGCCAACACTGAGGTCAGTGCAATCACGCTGCTACCAAAGCGCGAACGACTTCTTATCTCTAGAACCATGAGCAAGGCGTTTGCCTTTGCCGGCGCCCGCGTGGGTTACCTTGCCGCCGATTCGGCCGTGGTTGATGCACTTCGTTTGGTCAGGTTGCCTTACCACCTAAGCGCCTTCACCCAGGCGGCTGCCGAGGCTGCTCTGGATCACTCGCAAACAATGTTGGCCACCGTTGCAGACATTCGCTACCAGCGCGACCGCATTGTTCTGGAGCTCAAAGACATGGGCCTAGACCCTTATCGTTCTGAAGCCAATTTCGTTCTATTCGGCGGACTCGACGATCCAAACCAAATTTTTGAAGAGTTACTGGCTAAGGGCGTATTGGTTCGCAATGTAGGTATCTCCGGAACGCTGAGGGTGAGTGCAGGCACCGAGGCCGAGACCACAGCCTTCCTCTCTGCACTTCGACAGGTGCTCAAAAAATAGCCACTCGCTAAGATTGGTTATACATCCATCGCATTCGCGAAAGGCAAATTCATGAGCCGTACTGCAACCCTGCAGCGCAAGACCTCTGAGTC
>JBEGUG010000004.1:0-10792 GCA_041179005.1 Actinomycetota bacterium
CCCGCTGGGTCAAAGACGCCACAGCCAGCCAATCTGGCGATAAATACTCTCGAAGCGCTCACCTTACAACCTTAGACGAGAGGTTGAAGGCGTGCCAGAATGAGTTTTGTGAACAATAAGCGAACCCCACGTAATCAAGCCCCTGCTATTCCTCAGGGCGAGGTGGTCGCTAATTTCAAGCAATACACCGATGCAATTGCCTACGTGGACAACCTAATCAAGCACAATTTTCCTGCTGGTTCCGTTGCCATCGTTGGATCAGATCTCAGAACCGTCGAGCGGATTCGCGGAAAAATCAATTACAACCGATTGGCTCTCGGCGGCGCAGTCACCGGCTCATGGGTTGGCTTAGCTTTTGGGTTGATTTTTGGTGCAGAGGTTAATCCTGTTGATCCAAATGAATTCACCTTTAGCGAGAGCATGCTTTCATCGGTCGTGATTGGTGCAGGACTTGGAATGCTGTTCAACGTCGTGCGCTACGCACTTTCAAGAAACAAAAAAACTTTTGTTAGTCAGTCAGCAGTTGTGGCAGCCAAGTATCAGATTCAGGTGCCGGCAAGTTTGGCCGATCAGGCACGCGCTGTGCCGGCGGCAACCGAAACTAAGTAACTACTTACTAAATTTTGCTAACCACTTTTCTACATCTTTAGATGTGCGCGGCAGCGCGGCACTTAGGTTTTCAACACCGGTTTTTGTAACCAGCACATCATCTTCAATTCGAACGCCGATGCCGCGGTATTCCTTTGGCACTGACATGTCGTCTTTATGAAAGTACAAACCCGGTTCAATCGTGAAGACCATGCCCGGCTTGAGCTTGGCATCCATATACATTTCTCTACGAGCCTGCCCGCAGTCGTGCACATCCATACCCAGGTGGTGGCTAGTGCCGTGCACCATCCAGCGCCTGTGCAGTTGCACATCTTGATTTAGCGAAACCTCGGCGGTAACAGATAGCAGGCCCCACTCGGCGGTCTTCTTAGCAATCACCTGCATTGCGGCTTGGTGCACATCGCTGAACTTCACGCCGGGCCTGGCAACTTTAAAGCCAGCGTCGGCGGCCTCAAGCACGGCCTCGTAAATCTTGCGCTGAATATCGGTGAACTTACCCGATACCGGCAGAGTGCGAGTTACGTCAGCGGTGTATAGGCTGTCCACCTCAACTCCGGCATCTAGCAGAATCAAATCGTTTTTGTTTACCGGACCATCATTTGTGATCCAGTGCAAAGTGCATGCGTGCGGTCCGGCGGCCGAGATAGTTTCGTAGCCCAGTCCGTTGCCCTCGATACGTGCCTGCGAATAAAAAGCGGTCTCCACGATTCGCTCTCCGCGAGGATGCCCAACGGCTTTCTTCAAGCTGCGCGCTGCTGCCTCGAATCCCTTCACGGTAGCCGCAACTGCTTTGCGCATTTCAGAAATTTCAAATGCGTCCTTTACGAATCTAAGTTCCGAGACAAATTCCGCAAGCTTTGCATCCTTATTGAGGTTGCGTACTTTTTCTTTTGGAATTGACTTCAGGTACGTCTTATATCTGGTGAGCGATCTGGTTTCAATATCTAGCAGTGCAGATACCTGTTTTAGTCCTGGGCGTTTACCAACCCAAAATTCTCCGATTGCTGCATTGGCAAAAAACTCATCGCTGTCGTGACCTGCGGTTTCGCGAAAGAAAAGAATTGACTTAGCATTCTTGCCGCGCGCATCTATCACAAGAACTGAATCTGCGACGGTTGCTGAACCCCAGCCGGTTAGATGTGAGAAAGCGGTGTGAGCGCGAAACATATAATCGGTGTCGTTGGAACGCACCTTGGCGGCACCTGCTTCAAAAATCAGAACCTTGCCCTTGAATTCTTGAGCTACAACATCACGGCGCTTCGCAGCGAACTTAGCAACCTCAGCTTTTTTAGGAAGCGTTGGCTTTTGCTGCCCCCAGTTTGAACCCATGTATTCAAGGAATTTACGGTTCTGCGGCGTGCGAGTTCTCATGGCCTTATCATTCCACTACTTTTGCTTCGGCACTCCTTTATCCTTTGACTATGCCAATCATCGACCTGCATTCGCACTCAACCCGTTCCGACGGCAAAGAGTCGCCTACTCAGGTTTTTGAATTCGCAGCAGCAGCCGGCCTAGATGTTCTTGCACTTACCGATCACGACACCACCAGCGGTTGGGCAGAGGCATCCGAGGCCGCTAACCGATTGGGGCTCGGCTTCGTGCCGGGCATTGAAGTGACAACGCGTGCCGAGGCAATGGTTGGCCAACAGAAGAGGTACATCAGCGTGCACATGCTGGCCTACCTGCCAGACCCCGATAATCAGGCACTCAGTTCTGAACTGCACGACACCGTTGGGTCGCGTGAAATACGCGCAATGAAAATTACCGATCGACTTGCCGAAGATTTTCCAATCACTTGGGACCTGGTTCTAGAAATGGTCGAAGACGGCGCCACCATCGGCCGTCCTGCACTTGCTGATGCACTTGTTCAACTTGGCATCGTAAGCGATCGTGCAGAAGCTTTTAGGGGACCACTCGACAAGCACGCAAAGTATTACGTGCCAACCGAAACCACCGATACCTTCGACGCAATCAAGCTGATCAAGAACGCCGGCGGCGTGCCGATCATTGCGCATCCATTAACCGATGTTGGTGATAACGCTTCTCGCGGAGATTTACCCGAAGAGCACTTTGAAAAACTTATCCAATCGGGTCTTGCTGGTTTTGAGGTTTATCACCGGGAGGTACCGGAGCTAGCTAGAGACTGGCTGTTGATGCTGGCTAAAAAACACGATCTGATTGTTACCGGCTCGAGCGATTACCACGGGCTGGATGGAAAACCGAATCGCCTAGGAGAGAACTCCACAAATCCTGAGATGTTGGAAAGAATTCTTGCAATGGCCACTGGAACAAAAGCACAGCTATAGGTACCGAAAAAAGCAAGGAAACAAATGGCAGACAAAGTTATGGGACCGGCTTCGTACTTTCCTTCAATTGAAAAGAAGTATGGCAAGCCAATTACTCACTGGATGAAATTGCTAAAAGCCACCAAAGACATGAAGCACATGGATGCTGTCAATTGGCTAAAGACCGAGCACGAAATGGGGCACGGTCACGCAAACGCTTTGGTTGCGGTTTACCGAAAAGAAAACGGACTTAGTTAGCAGCAGGTGCTAATTTGCGGCAGGTGATTGGCCGCCATTGCGGGTTCTGTTGCGTTGACGCGGTGGGCGCTTGTGCTCACCATCGCCGTGCTTTTCTGCACGAGGCGCATCGCTCTTAGCTGCAGGTTTACGATCGCCAGAAGGCTTGCGATCGCCAGAAGGCTTACGTGAGTTGCCACCACGAGAATTTCCACCGCGAGGTTTTTCATCATCGCCCGGCTTCCAACCATCTGGGCGCTTTGTTTTTGCGATGCGACCCTTAGTTCCGGCAGGAATGGTTAGGTCTTCAAAAAGGTGAGCGGAACTTGAGTAGGTTTCGGTTGGATCCGGTTGACCAAACTCAAGAGCGGTGTTGATGTGACCCCATCGAGTTAGGTCTTCCCAGTCAACGAAGGTGACTGCAATACCGGTGCGACCTGCGCGACCGGTGCGACCAACGCGGTGCAGGTAAGCCTTTTCATCTTCTGGAATTGTGTAGTTGATTACGTGAGTCACATCATCAACGTCAATTCCACGAGCAGCAACTTCTGTTGCCACGAGAATGTCTTTTTTGCCGGCGCGGAAAGCCGCCATTGATTTCTCACGTGCCTCTTGGGTCATGTCACCGTGCAGTGCACAGGCGTTGAAGCCGCGATCAATTAGTTCTTCAGAAACTTTTGAAGCCTGACGCTTGGTCTTGGTAAAGATAACGGTCTTACCGCGACCTTCGGCCTGCAGGATGCGTCCAACAACTTCATCCTTATCAAGTGCGTGGGCACGGTAGATAAATTGCTTGATGTCGGCTTTGGTCTGACCTTCATCGGGGTCATTAGTACGAATGTGCACGGGACGGTTCTGGTACTTGCGCGCCATCGTCACAATGGTGCCCGGCATAGTTGCCGAGAACAACATGGTCTGTCGACCGTCAGGTGTGTAGGCAAAGAGTTTTTCTACATCTGGCAAAAAGCCAAGGTCAAGCATTTCGTCGGCTTCATCAAGAACCATGAAGCGAATGTTGCTTAGATCAAGTAGCTTCTGCTTTGAAAGGTCAATCAAACGACCAGGTGTTCCAACGATTACCTGCGCACCCGCATTAATTTCTGCGACCTGATCTTCGTAAGATTTTCCACCGTAAATAGCAGCCACCTGAGTTGCGCGATTGGCTGATGCAAGCTTTAGGTCGTCGGCAACCTGAATGGCAAGTTCGCGAGTTGGAACTACAACGAGTGCCTTGGCACCTGGCTCTGGATTTAGGCCCAGGCTCTGCAATAGCGGAAGCCCAAAGCCCAAAGTCTTACCGGTACCGGTTTTAGCCTGACCAATGATGTCCTGACCGGTCAATGCCAGCGGGATGGCCTGCTCCTGGATCGGAAATGGACTGGTGATTCCTCGGCTCTCGAGGGCATCCACGATGTCCTGGTCAATGCCTAATTCCTTGAAATTCAAAATGCTCCTAAGTCTTGCCCAGTCTACTGGGCGGGTTATCCTTGATGACGTGTTCGAATGGTTGAAGCGTCTCCGCACGACCGCCCGCAATCTGACTTTGCCGGCGCGTGAGGAGCGAGGCGCACGCAACACAGAGAAGGTAAATCTCAAGCCATACACCCCTGAGCCAAAGGTTTTTCTAGGGCAGCTTGCGTACCTTCAGTTGAGTCAATTTGAAATTCTGACCAACGAACTTAAGTATTCGCCAAACACTCAGTACAAAGCAGAACTGGGCGAGGCTGCTGCGAAGAGCTTTGAGAGGTACCGCGCAATTTCAAAGAAGATTGCGTCGATGGGTGTGGATCCAACCGATGCCATGGATCCTTACGTAGAGCGAATTGAAACTTTCCACTCCAGAACCAGCGGACTTGACTGGCACGAAACCATCATCAAGATCTACTTGGTATCGGGGTTGCTTGATGACTTCTACCGCCGACTTGCGGTTGGGCTTGATGCAGCTACTCGCGCCGAAGTTGAGAAGGCTTTGAAGGACACGAAGTTTGAAACCTTTGCCAAGAAGGTCCTCTTGGAATCGATGGCAAACGATGCGCAATTGGGTTCACGACTAGCGCTCTGGGGCCGCCGCATCATGGGAGACGTCTTATTGGAACTTCGCGCAGCCTTCGATAATCGCAAACTTGCCGGAATTACAAAGAACAAGAAGCTGACCATTGAAGAAGAGCGTGCGGTAAACCTTGCGTCTTATTCAAAACTAGAGCCACTGATTACAGAGTTGATCGGCGCTCACACCATGCGCATGGATGCGCTTGGGCTAACTGCCTAGGATTACGATCTCGTCAGCGGTTGAATCAGAGTTCTTCTTGCTCATCTGTTTGCCAGATGGCTTCAAAGACTTTCCTTCTTTGCGACGTTTCTCAATTAGCTTGCCGCCGAACCACATAGCCGCTGGCATTCCCAGCATGACGATGATCCAAATCCAGGCCTGGTCGTAAGGCATACCTACCCAGGTCAACAGAATCCAAAGAACGCTACCCGAGACAACGGCAAGGGCGGTTGGCACATACGATCCGTAGTGCTCGCTCTTCACGCCAACGTAAGGCGCTACCAGACCAAGAATTCCAGCGTAGATAACGATGAAAAGAATGTTTAGAAGTGAGATGAAGTCCATTAGGCAATAAATCCAACTCGACGAGTTTCTTCCTCGCCGATTTCTACGTAGGCGAGTGCATCAGTTGGAACCACATAGAGGCGTCCCTTGTTATCGGCAAGCTTCAGTACCTTTGCGCCGGCTTCTAGAGCATGTGCAACCTGAGACTCAACTTCAGAAGCAGACTGAGCTGATTCAAAGCTAATCTCGCGTGAGCTTTGTCGAATACCAATTTTGATGTCCATCGCAGACCTTTCGTTTACGAGACAACATTACGACAGGTTCAGAGCATCGCAGTTCAGAGGCCCGTCAAGTCTCGCTCAGAGCAGAAAATGTCACATTCTCAGGGTAGTTTTGAGCGCATGAGGGTGACTACGGTTTTTGCGTCTCCAGGCGCGGGCAAGACAACCGAGGTCAAACGCAGATTCCTTGAGGCTGTCGCAACCGGCGCAACAGCTGATCAAGTCCTGGTGCTTGCGGCTAGTCGTGAAGCAGCCAACACACTGAGAGACGAACTAGCCCTAGAGCTGCAGCAGGCCACTCCCGGTTCACTGGCCAGGACGCTCTCTTCATTTGCCTATGCGATCCTGAGAACCAAGGCAATCGCGCAAAACTCTGAGTTACCTGAACTAATCAGCGGTAGCGAGCAAGACCGGATCCTGGCGGAAATTATCGGGGTCAATTTATCGGATGAAGCCGCGATCAGCGCATGGCCCAAGCACATCAATCTGCAGGTAATGCAACTCAATGGGTTTAGGGGTGAAGTGCGTGACCTAATCACCGCATGCATGGAGCACGGGGTGACGCCGGATCAGTTGAGTGCCATGGGTAGGCAACACGCTAAGCCGGAGTGGGTGGCTGCGGCAAAACTCTTCGAGCAATATCTGCAGGCGGTTAGCGCGCAAGATTTTGAATCCAGATACGACACCACTCTGCTTTTACGTGAGGCTGCAGATTGGCTGCTTGCGCTCGCCGAATGGCCGGCCGCTATCTCGGCGATCAAATTGATTTTGGTTGATGACGCGCAGGAGCTAACTCCAGCGGCAAGCTACCTACTGAAGGCACTGACCTTAAAGGGTGCAGAAATCGTTTTGGTTGGCGACCCCGATGCATCGACTCTAGGATTTCGTGCGGCTGACCCTAGGGCCATGAGTAATTTGGCACGCGAGATTGCCAATGCGCATTCGGTTGAGGTCGAAGAGATTTTCATGCAGGCCACACATGCCGTGCGCACACCGGCAATTTCAAAGGTACTTGCGCAGGTAAGTTCGCAAATTGATACCGCAAGAGCCGGAAGGCAGCGCAAAGGGACTAATCCAAAACAGGAACTTGTAGCCGCAGATAAATCTGGGCTCGAGGGCAAAGTCTTCAATTCTGGGCAAGAAGAAGTGGCTTGGATTGCACGCAGGCTTCGTGAGTTTCACCTCTATGAGGGAATTGCTTGGAATGATATGGCTCTCGTCACGCGCTCACGCGGACAACTGGATCAACTTGCCGCTGAACTGTCGCACGAGTCCGTACCTATATCTGTTGTCGGTGCACAATCTGCTCTCAAAGATGAATTTGGTTCAGGAAATCTTTTGCGCGTTGCCGACTTGGTTCTGAACTCAAGAGCAATTGACTCCCACCTTGCGGTTGAACTTCTTACCTCGCCGCTCTGCGGATTAGATTCACTCGGCATCCGTAGGCTTCGTCGCGGACTGAGGCGCGAAGAACTCTTGGCTGACGGAACCAAAAACAGTGACGAACTTCTGATGCAACTATTTGATGCCCAAGGTTCCGTGGTCACGGTTAAGAGCCAAGAGGGTAAAAAGGTAGATCGCTTTCTGAAGAATTATTTTGCAGCTAAGGAAATCGCCGCAGATAAAACTCAAAGTATTGAGGATTTGCTCTGGCAGATTTGGAATACATCGGGATTAGCAAAGCAGTGGCAAGTTCTTGCGAGAGGGTTGGGTGAAGTTGCCCTGCAGGCAAATCGCAATTTGGATTCTGTGGTTGCACTTTTTGCTGCGGCAAACCGATTTGCCGAACGTAATCCGGGCGCCGACCCAAGAATTTTCGTTGATCAGCAACTTGGCTTGGGTTTGCCAGAAGACACTCTCGCGCTAAACGACAGCCAATCAAATACGGTTCAGCTCTTGACTCCATCGGGGTTAATCGGGCGCCGATTCAGAGTGCTGGCGCTGCCGCAACTTCTTGAAGGGGTTTGGCCAAACCTACGCCCTCGAACATCACTATTGGGTGCAAATCAATTGGATGCGTTGATGTCTGGACGCAGCGATGATCTGAGTCAGGTGCAAAAATCTGAACTCCCCGATGAGCTTCGAATGCTGCACAAAGCGGTTGGTGCAGTTAGCGAGCACCTTTTAGTTTCTGCAACCGATTCAGAAGAGAATCAGGTTTCGCAATTTATTGGCTTGATGTTGGGTGAGATTCCTGCCAAGAGTTCGTTTGATGCAAAGCCGCTAACCCTGCGCGGCATGGCGGGGGAGTTGCGTAGAAAGTTGGCCAGCCAGTCAAACGACGATCAAGCTACCTCGATTGCACTTGCCCTGGCAAGGCTCTCAAATGCTGGCGTGCCTGGTGCGCATCCTGATTCTTGGTACGGTTTGCTTCCGCTATCAACCATTGAGCCGCTAACCAACCTTGACGAAGCAGATGTAGTTATTCGGCCGTCGCAGTTAGAAAACTTTGTGAAGTGCCCGCTGCACTGGTTCCTGAATTCATACGGCGGCGGAGATAAGACTTTTTCTGCCAACCTTGGTTCGCTGGTCCACAAGGCACTGGAACTTGGAACTCAGGTTGATGAGGCAGCACTATGGAACCTAGTTGAGTCCAAGTGGCACACGCTGAGTTTTGAATCGGATTGGCTTGAGAAGGCTGGTGAGCGCAAAGCCAAAAAGATCATCAGCAACATGGTGCAATACCTTCAGAAATTTGAAGCCGATGGCGCCAAGGTAATTGGTCGAGAAGTAAGTTTTGAATTCCAGACTGATCATGCGCTGGTTCGTGGGCAGGTAGACAGGTTAGAGCTATACCCCGATGGCAGGGTAATGATCGTTGATCTAAAAACCGGTTCTAAGGTTTTTAGCGCCGAAGAGGCGCGAGAAAATTCACAACTTGGTTTGTATCAGCTGGCTTTCTCTGCTGGCGCCTTCGCCGACCTTCTTGATTTACCTACTGATGCTGATGGAAATCAAATCACGTATGACTCTTTGAAACTGGGCGGGGCAAAACTTCTGCTAGTAAGCGGAGACAAACCAACCGAACGCGAGCAATCATCTGTTGAGGAAGACGGTGAATCAAAGTCAAAGTTTGAAGCCATGATTTCAGCCGCCACTTCGGGCATGGCAATGACCGATCAAATTTTTGTTGCTCAGATTGGTAATCACTGCAACAACGAAAACGAATTTGGTTCCTGCAAGATTCACCTGACCAAGGCGGTGAGTTATGTCGGCTAATACCTCATCGTTTAAATTCAGTGCAAATCAGGTTTATCAGGTGATGAAGCCTTATCAGTTGACGCCTGAGCAGGAAGCTGCAGTTCAAGATGCCAGCGTCAATTCACCAACTCTCGTTGTTGCGGGCGCGGGTAGCGGTAAGACCGAGCTAATGGCTGTTCGTGTGCTTTGGCTAGTGGCCAATGGCTTCGCTCGCCCCGATCAAATCCTTGGGCTCACCTTTACTCGAAAGGCTGCGTCGGAGCTAGGTAAACGCGTTTACGAGAGTTTGCTCAAACTTCGCGACAGTGAGATGTGGCCTCAAGATCTTGACTACGATTTCAAGCCGCCAACGATTTCTACCTACAACGCATACGCAAACAATCTGTTCCGTGATTTTTCCTTGGCGATTGGCTATGAACCAGAAGCCGCACTACTCACCGAAGCCGCAGCCTTCCAACTTGCCCGCGAAGTTGTTTTGAAGCAAGGTTCGTCTGTTGATGAGCGACTTCAGGATATGGACCAAGGACTAAACGCCATCGTTGAGAATGTGTTGGCACTTGCCCAAAGCATGAATGACAATCTGGTTGATGCCAACATGATTGAAGATGTAATTGCAGATGTCACTCTTGCGGTTTCTGATTTGCCAAAAAAGGCCGGCTCAACAGACAAGGCACAATTTGCCTACATGGCCAAAGATCTACAGCCGCTATCGATTACTCCAATCCTTGCTCGACTTGCCGACGCGTATCGATCAGAGAAATTGAAACAGGGATTTGTTGACTACTCCGACCAGGTTGCCCTAGCCGAACGCGCTGTGCGAGAAGTGCCAGCGATTCGAGAACGCGAACGCGAATTACACACCCAAGTTTTGTTAGATGAGTACCAGGACACTTCTTACCTGCAGACTCGCTTGCTGCAAAATCTTTTTGCCGCTTCATCGGTGTTTGCCGTGGGGGATCCAAATCAATCTATTTACGGTTGGCGCGGGGCAAGTGCTTCAAACCTTAAGACTTTTTATCAAGACTTTGCTGCGCCTGAGGCAAGTGTGAGTTTTCCGCTTTCTACATCTTGGCGAAATCCTCAGCGAGTTTTGAATTTGGCCAACCACCTGATTGATTCGCTAAAGGTAGTTGAGCTGGAAGCGTCTCCCAAAGCTCAAGCAGGAACAGTCCAAATTGAATTTGCCGAAGATCAGAACCTAGAAGCTGCTGGTGTCGCCAATTGGTTCAAGCAACAGATGAAGGGCGATGACACCGGTGCGCTGCTGATGCGAAAGCGCAGTCAGATGCAAACCTTTGTCACTGCCCTAGAGGAAGCCGGGCTTGAGGTTGAAGTTGTGGGCTTGGGTGGTCTGCTCGAGATGCCAGAAATTGTGGATCTGGTTTGCGCCCTCAGGGTGTTGCACAATCCCGCTTCTGGAACTCAGTTGATTCGACTACTAGCTGGGCCTCGCTGGCGAATTGGCGCCAAAGACCTCGAGCGACTACACCGATACGCAGGCAGAAAAGCTCGTGTCGAAGAAGAGTTGCGCGAAAAGATTCAAGAGGGATTGGCTCCTGAGGATTCACTATCAATCGTTGACGCTCTTGATTTGATTCTTGATGAGCGCGAGCCCGAAAAGATTG
>JBEGUG010000005.1:0-4108 GCA_041179005.1 Actinomycetota bacterium
AGTTGGCATTGCGCCAAGGCGTGCGAAAATTACATGTATCAATCACACACGATGGTGATGTGGCCGTGGCATTTGTTGTAGCAGAGGGAGAGCTCGCATGAGAGAGCTAATTATTGACCTCGATGCTGTCGCGAAAAATCTTCAGACCATGCGTGCAAAAACCAACGGTGCATTGGCGATGGGTGTTGTTAAAGCCGACGCTTACGGTCACGGAATGATTCCAGTTGCAAAGAAACTTGAAGCCGCCGGCGCTGACTATCTTGGCGTTGCAGATATTCGCGAGGCGCTAACTCTGCGCGAAGCCGGAATTGACTTACCAATTCTTGCTTGGCTGCACGCGGCTGATGAAAAATTTGTAAGCGCGATTGACGCCGGTATTGAACTTGGCATCGCCAACATTGATCACCTTCAGCGAATTGCAAAAGCTGCAGAGCACATTGGTCGCGTGGCCAGGGTTCACCTAAAGGTTGATACCGGTCTTGGCCGAAACGGAGCCAGCGCCGCCGAGTGGCCAGAGGTTTTGAAGAAGGCACACGAATTAGTTGCCGAAGATTTTATTCAGGTAGTGGCAATCTTCAGTCACCTTTCTTGCACCAGCGAAGCAGATGACCTAAAGCAGATTGCACGCTTCGAGGCAGCTTGCGAAGAAGCCAAGGCTGTTGGAATTGAATTTGAACTTCGTCACCTCACCGCAAGCGACGGTTTGCTGCGCTATCCGCAGGCCCACTACGAAATGGTGCGCATTGGCGTGGCACTTTACGGCCTTTCTCCATTCGTCGAAAACAGCGCAGCAGATTTTGGTTTGGTACCGGCAATGACTGCAACAGCAAGAATTACCCAGACCAAGCGCGTTGCATCGGGCGAAGGAGTTAGCTACGGCTACCTGCACCGCACCAGCGCCGAGACCACACTGGCACTTGTACCGGTTGGTTACGCAGAGGGGCTGCCGCGAAACGCATCGGGGTCAGGTTCTGAGCACGCAATGGTTTCAATTAACGGCAAGAGTTATCCAATCAATAGCCGAGTCGCCATGGACCAGTTCGTGCTTGATGTTGGCAACGACAAAGTTTCTGCCGGCGACCTGGTCACAATTTTTGGAGACCCTGCGGCTGGCGTTGCTTCGGCTGATGACCTCGCCAGAGTTTGCGACACCATCAACTACGAAATCGTCACCCGCATGGGCGGAAGATTTACCCGCACTTACCTAGGTGAAAGCAACTAGGTGACCAGCTACACAATTGAAACCCCTGAGGCAATGCACGAATTGGGGTTATCCCTGGGTGCCACTTTTAAGGCCGGTGACCTAGTACTTCTTACCGGACCACTCGGTGCAGGTAAGACCACGCTCACACGTGGAATCGGTGAGGCACTCGGTGCCATCGGCAATGTCTCGAGCCCAACCTTTGTGATTGCCCGCACTCACAAGCTTGAGCAGCGCGAGTGCGTATTCGTGCACGTTGACGCCTACCGATTGAGCAGTGCCGCTGAACTTGATGATCTGGATATTGATTTTGAAAACTCAATCACGGTGGTTGAGTGGGGCAAAGGCTACACCGATGGAATTACCGACCGCTGGTTAGAAATCGAAATCGAACGCGATCACACCGGCGAATCGGAATTGCGTCAGGTAACGGTGACCGAGCACAATACTGCTGAGCCAAAGAATGCTGCTGAGGCAAAAAATGTCTAACAAAATCAGTGCCCAGTACAACCTGTGTATCGATACCTCGGCTGGCACAACCGTTGCCGTGATGCAGGGCGGTGAGGTTCGCAGCGAAATTAACTTTGACGAAAACATGAAGCACGCCGAACGTATCGGTGATGCGATTGCGCAGGCAATCAACAGCGCGGGTATTAAGCCAAGCCAAATCACCAACGTTGTGGTTGGTCGCGGGCCAGCGCCGTTTACTGGCTTGAGAATAGGCATTGCAGCTGCGGTCATGTTTGCCGAGGGAGTGGGCGCAAAACTCTACGGCGTTACCAGTCTTGATGCGATTGCGCACGCGGCATTCAAAAACGGTGCGGATAATTCGATTCCGCTTTTGGTTACAGCAGATGCTCGCCGCAGTGAGGTTTACTGGGCGCTTTATTCGGGGGTTACGAAATCGGGCGCACCAATCATGATCGAGGGTCCAAGTGTTGCAAAGCCGGCGGCACTCGAAGAACTATTGGCTGATAAAAAACTTCAACGCACACAAATTAAAGTCGCTGCCCAAGATCTGGGAAAAGTTTTCGAGGCGCAACAAAACGACGGCACCGCATCGCATGATGTGACCGCACTGTATTTACGTGAAGCCGACGCAGTGGTGCCAAAGGACCTGCGCGATTTTGGCAAGAAGGTCTCCGGATGAGCTACCTAATTCGCGAGGCCCTGCACACAGATCTTGATCAGCTCATGGTGCTCGAAAACTCCTGCTTTGGCAGTGACGCCTGGGATCCAGACACCATGCACTCAGAGCTGGTCGCCAAGCACACCCACTACCTTGTTGCGTTCAGCACCGATGAATCCCAGCGGTTGCTTGGCTACGCGGGCATCAGCAAGATTCCGGGCAACGACCAGGCTGACATCCAGACCATCGCCGTTAGTGAGCAATCCCGCGGCAAGGGCATCGGCAAGGCCCTGATGCTAAAGCTGCTGCAGCAGGCCCGCGAAGAGCAAACAGAGGAAATGTTCCTTGAGGTGCGCGCTGATAATTCTGCTGCGCAAAAGCTCTACCTTGATCTTGGTTTTGAACACATCGATACGCGTAAGCGCTACTACCAACCCGATGACGTTGACGCCTGGGTGATGCGTCTGCAGTTTGCCAATTCTGTAGTTGGCCGTGAACCAATTGTTTTGGGCATTGAAACTTCGTGCGACGAAACCGGAGTTGGAATCGTGCGCGGAAATACATTGCTTGCCAACATTATTTCTTCATCGATGGACGAGCACGCGCGCTTCGGCGGAGTGGTTCCAGAAATTGCTGCTCGCGCACACCTTGAAGCGCTCAAACCAACTCTTGATCAAGCATTAGCCAAAGCACAAATTTCACTCAAAGATATCGATGCCATTGCCGTTACGAACGGCCCAGGTCTTGGTGGTGCGCTGATGGTTGGCATTGGTGCGGCAAAGGCACTATCGGTGGCTACCGGAAAACCGCTTTACGCGGTCAACCATTTAGTTGGTCACGTGGGTGTAGATATTCTTGAGCGCGGTGAATTGAAGACTCCAACCGTTGCTCTTTTGGTCAGCGGTGGCCACACCTCGTTGTTGTTGGTGCGCGACTTACTAAACGATGTTGAACTACTCGGCGAAACTATTGACGATGCAGCCGGTGAAGCCTTCGATAAAGTTGCAAGAATTTTGCGTCTCAAATATCCGGGCGGTCCAGAAATTGATAAGGCTGCCGTTGGCGGAAATCCAAAAGCAATCCGATTCCCACGCGGACTCTCGCTGCCAAAGGATATGGAAAAGCATCGCTATGACTTTTCATTCTCAGGACTCAAAACCGCGGTTGCTCGTTGGGTTGAAGTTGCCGAAGCCAAGAACGAAAAATTCAGCGTTGCCGATGTTGCTGCTTCGTTCCGCGAAGCGGTTGCCGATGTGCTGGTAACCAAGGCGGTGAATGCCTGCCTTGATCACAACGTGCCAAGGTTGCTACTTGGTGGCGGAGTGGTGGCCAACGCCAGACTTCGCGAGGTTGCCCAGGAGCGCTGTGACGCCAACGGCATCGAGCTTCGCATTCCAGCCCTGAGCCTCTGCACCGATAATGGCGCAATGATTGCCGCCCTTGGTTCACAGTTGATCATGGCTGGCCGGGCGCCATCGAGTTTGCACTTTGGATCTGAATCAACCCTGCCGGTCACTACCGTTCAATCGCTTTAGCCCTAAGTCCCTGTCGACACTCAGGCCGCTCCCAGCCACCTCCCAGCAAGCGGTGCTG
The DNA here is from genome assembly GCA_041179005.1 of Actinomycetota bacterium. Taxonomy (GTDB): domain Bacteria; phylum Actinomycetota; class Actinomycetes; order Actinomycetales; family Microbacteriaceae; genus Rhodoluna. The sequence continues at coordinate 3,924 of JBEGUG010000005.1, forward strand.
TACTCAAGGCATGGCTAAAACAAACGAAGTTTCTCAAAAAGATAAGTACGATTTCACCAAGCTGAACACACTCGCAGTAGTGTCTCTTGCTTCCGCACTCACCGGTTTTGGTGTTGTGGCGGCAATTATCACCGGTCACATATCTCTTGCACAGATTAAGAAGACCGGTCAGAACGGCCGAGCGC
>JBEGUG010000006.1:0-4820 GCA_041179005.1 Actinomycetota bacterium
TGTCTCGTTGCATGGTTTCGAGTAGCTGACCCCATTTGTCCGAAGAGTATGTTGTGGGCAGGCCTAGGAGTTTAAGTACGGATCGATGCCTATCAACGACAGAATCGCTCAGTCTTCCTGCAAGCCTTGCCAGTTCCGCGACGAATACCATTCCGATAGCAATGGCGGCTCCATGTCGCCATTTATAGCGTTCAGCGTGCTCGATTGCGTGACCGAGGGTATGTCCATAGTTCAGAATCTCTCGTAAACCTGACTCTTTAAAGTCCTCACCTACTACGCGCGCTTTTATGACGACGGAACGTTCGATGATTTCTTGAAAAACTGTTGAGTTTGGGTCAATCGCGATCGCGACGTCGGCTTCAATCAGATCGAGGATTACCGAATCAGCGATGAATCCATACTTCACAACTTCACCGAAGCCGGCCAAAATCTCGTTTCGAGCAAGAGAACTCAATGTGTCTAAATCGATGATTACCTTCGAGGGTGCGTGGAATGCGCCAACAAGGTTCTTACCCTCACTGGTGTTTATTCCGGTCTTTCCACCGATAGCCGCATCAACCATCCCCAATAAAGTTGTTGGTACCTGGACTAGTTTCACTCCACGAAGCCAGGTTGCAGCAACAAACCCAGCAAGATCAGTAGTAGAACCCCCACCGAAGCCAACTACCGCATCGGTTCTTGTGAAATCTGCCTTCCCCATAATTCCCCAGCAAAAAGCGGCCACTTCAACCCGTTTTGCATCCTCGCTGTCTGGCACGCCCGCGAGAATTGCCTCATAACCATCGCCCACGAGTGACTCGCGCAATAGTTCAGCGGAAGCGGTTAGCGCGACAGGATGAACGACTAGGACTTTTCGAACTTTGTCACCGAGAGCTACTGCGACTTCGCCGAGAAGTGCGCGGCCAATTACTATCTCGTATGGATCGACTCCAGAAACCTTAATAACTGTTGGTTCAGACATCAGGAGCCCAATCTTTCGGTAATTTCTGAAACAGTCTGTGCAAGTGGTTGACCAGAAGTGTCAATTGTAATGTCGGCAACCTCTTCATATAGAGGTTTGCGTGTTTCATAAATTCTTTTCCAGTCCTCGATGCCGTTCTTCAATAATGGTCTTGAACCATTTCGCAATCGTGACGCGATGTGTTTGCCATCGGTGGCCAGGTAAATGACCGTTGCATTACTGAGAATCTCTCGTGATTCAGCAAGAAGGATTGCGCCGCCGCCCGTCGCCACGACACCGGGCTGAGCGATAGCTGCGGCCAGTGCGGTGTGTTCAAGGGTTCGAAAAGCGTCTTCCCCCTGTTTCGCGAAGATATCGTTTATCTTGCCGTGCTGATCGACAATCAGATTATCGGTGTCTCGAAAAGGTACCTTCAACAGTCTCGCAAGTTTCTTACCTACGGTGCTTTTGCCGACTCCCATGGGACCAATAAGAACAATGACTTCTGATTTAGTCGGCATGAAAGACTACTTACTAGATTGAGCAGATGTTAGTACGGCCGGTATGTTCTCCAAGTAAGAATCAAGATTGCGCTTAGTTTCTGCAAGCGAATCACCCCCGAATTTTTCCAATACGGAATTGGCTAGCACGAGTGCAACCATAGCCTCGGCAACTACTCCGGCTGCCGGAACAGCGCAAACATCTGAGCGCTGGTGATGCGCCTTAGCTGCTTCTCCAGTTGCAACATCAATTGTGGCTAAAGCTTTTGGGATTGTTGATATTGGTTTCATGGCGGCACGTATTCTCAAGATCTCACCGTTGCTCATTCCGCCTTCAATACCGCCGGCTCGATCTGTTAGTCGGTGGACGACGCCACTGTCATCGCGCTGAATCTCATCGTGAGCAACTGAGCCCCTGCGTCTTGCAGTCTCGAAACCGTCGCCCACTTCAACACCCTTTATCGCCTGAATACCCATGAGTGCTCCCGCTAATTGAGAGTCAAGTCGGCGGTCCCAGTGCACAAAACTTCCTAAGCCAGGTGGTAGTCCGTAAACCAAAGTCTCAACGACTCCGCCCAATGTGTCGCCATCCTTGTGACACTCATCGACTTCGGAGATCATTGCTTCGGAAAGCTCTGCGTTGAAACAACGCATTGGATCCTCATCGATCGCAGCTACATCGCTCGGCTTTGGTAGATCCAAATCTGGAGATGCCATCACTGGCCCTATACCCACTGTGTGGGTAACCAGTTGAATTCCAAGACTGTTTAGAAAGCTGGACGCTACTGCACCAAGAGCAACTCGGGCTGCGGTCTCACGAGCACTTGCACGCTCTAGAACCGGACGACTGTCAAGAAATCCATACTTCTGCATTCCTGTGAAGTCAGCGTGGCCAGGCCTTGGTCTAGTCAACGCCTCCGCGCGAGCACCAGAAAGTTTGGATTCGTCGACCGGGTCTGCAGACATAACGTCTTGCCATTTTGGCCATTCGGTATTTGCGACAGTTATCGCGACTGGACCACCCATTGTTAGACCGTGGCGGACTCCGCCAGAAAGTGATACTTCATCTTGTTCAAACTTCATTCGAGCACCGCGGCCATAACCTAGACGTCTGCGTGCAAGAGCATCTTGCACATCAGCGGTGGTGATGGCGATACCGGCTGGCAGGCCTTCTAAAACAGCAACAAGCTCAGGGCCGTGCGATTCTCCTGCGGTGATCCAACGTAACATAGGACCATTTTGCCACACGGCGGCCTGAGAGCTCGCTGATTATTGACTATTGCTCGAGTGCAATTCGTATTGCCTCAACAACAGCTATCTCGTTAGGAAGTGGCTCGTCAGGGTTACCGAACTTGAATATCCGTATTTGTGAGACAGCTTGCCACAGCAGCATCTCTAGCCCACTCACAACGGGCTTGCTTCTACTAATCCAAAGGGATGCGAGACTACTCGGCCATGGATGATAGGCAACGTCTAGTAGTAAACCGCCTGGAACGAGGGATTTTTTCTTAAATAACGCACTGACAGCATCATCCAAAGCACCGCCCGGCAGAGTCGAGATGGTTAAATCGGCTTGCTTAATCGCACGCGATAAGAATCTAGCTTTCGACATGACTAGACCTAGCGTCGTGCCAAGCAAGATCAGCTCAGCGCGGGTGCTCTTATTTCTTGCAAAGATTGATACTCGTGATTTTGGGGCAAGAATCGATATTGCAACTAGCGCAGAGGATGCTGTCGCCCCGGATCCAATTATCAGCGATTGTTGAAGGGAAGTTGAAAGATTCAGATTGACTGCCTGACGGATGCCAAAAACATCCGTGTTATAGGCGTGCCAGCCATCCTCTTGTTTAACGAGAGTGTTTGATGCCTTGGTCAGTTGTGAAAGTTCGTCTTTAAAATCAGCGAATTGAAAAGCATTCTCTTTCAGTGGCATGGTCAAGCTAAAGCCAGAATGAGCGACAACGTCATTGTCGATAAATCGCTTGAGGCCACCTTTTTGAATCTCGAAGGATGAGTATTTCCAGTCTTCACCTAGAACACGATAAGCGGCTTCATGGATAACCGGTGATTTTGAATGTGAAATAGGCGATCCTAGAACCGCAAAGGATTTACTCATAACCTGGGTTTTCTCTCATCCAGGCCAGCCATTGCTCGACTGCAACCTGGTGCTGCGCATAAGTCTCGCTGAAAACGGTCTCGCCTGTTTCGAGATTGATGGTGCAAAAGTAAAACCACTTGCCGTCCGCTGGATTTAGGGCTGCGTCAATCGCGACCGATCCAGGTGCGGAAATCGGACCGATCGGAAGTCCAGGATAAAGGTAGGTGTTGTAGCCGTTTGGATTAGACCTATCAGCCTTGGAAGTGCTTACGGTATTGCCACCGACTCCGTAACTGACTGTTGCGTCTGATTGCAAATGCATGCCGTCATCGATTCGATTTAGAAAAGTTCGTGAGGCTTTGTAGAAGTCTTCCTTTAGTCTTGCTTCCTTTTGAACTATGGAAGCAAGAGTGAGAACCTCGTGTACTTTATCTGCGGGAATGTTGAAAGAGTACATTTCTTGTTGCATTCGATCAACCATCGTTTGCAAAATCTCTTTTGCCGTTGAACCAGGTGGGAAGTTATATGTCGCTGGGAATAGGTACCCCTCGATGCTAGGAAGAGAAGCACTCAACCCAAACTCCGCAGGCTTCTTGAAGAGTGCTTCAAATTCAGTTTTGGCAATACCGGTTGATTCGGAAAGTACACCAAAGAGGACACTCGCTCGGAGACCTTCCTTTATTGTGGTGCGCTTCAAGGCCCCGGAGTTAGCATCAGAAAGAATTGCTATTGCGTCAACTGAACGCATTTCTTTTTTCAACGTGAAGACGCCCGGAAAGAATCCAGGATTCGTATCCAAGACAAGTTGGTAAGTGGTCCTAAAGTTTTTGACTACTCCCAAATCAACCAACTGCTCAACAATGGATTCTCCTGTGGCACCTGAGTTTACGGTCAAAGTGACTTCTCCGGTTCCGGGTCCTGGATAATCATTGCCCTGCAGCTGTTCAATTGCCGCTCTGATCATGCCTTTGTTGGCGTATCCAACCACGCCGGTCATAAGAATCACAAATGCGAGTGCGCCGACCAGAATGCGTCTGCGTACATACTTATTCATCAATTTCTCCTAATGCCAGGCCTGGAATGCTACCGGTGAGTTTTTCACTCTCAATTGCCTGTTCCAAGATAACGGTTGCGGCAATTTGGTCGATGACTTTACGCCCCGATTTCGAACTTCGTCCAGACAATTTCAATGAGTTTGCAGCCGAAATCGTGGTCATCCGCTCATCAATAAACCTGATTGGAACTTCGATACTGCCAGCTAATGCCCTTGCGAATTCAATGG
>JBEGUG010000007.1:0-2829 GCA_041179005.1 Actinomycetota bacterium
GGCGACCAATAAGTTGGCGGCTCTGCTCCTCAGTGATGAACTCTGACGGGACTAAATCTCCGGCTGATGTTTGAAATTCCATTAGGGAATAAGCATATCGTTCTTCCCTAAATTAGCGGAGTGTTACTTGGCAGCCTCGAATGCAGTTTCTAGATCGGCAATCAAGTCATCAATAGACTCAAGTCCAATTGAGAGTCGAACCAGACCAGGGGTTACACCGGAGGTCAGTTGTTGCTCAGGTGTTAGCTGTGAGTGGGTAGTTGATGCTGGGTGAATCACAAGTGAGCGAACATCACCGATGTTTGCAACGTGGCTAAATAGGTTCAGCGAATCTACGAAACGAGAACCGGCAGTCACGCCACCCTTGATTTCGAATGAAACAATTGCGCCGGCACCCTTTGGTGCGTATTTCTTAGCGGCCTTGTGCCAAGGCGAACTCTTTAGCCCCGCATAGTTCACAGATTCAACCTGCTTGTGCTTATCAAGGAACTGGGCGATCTTTTCAGCGTTTTCAACGTGTCGCTCAATACGAAGGCTCAATGTTTCGATTCCCTGAATCAGCTGCCAAGCGCTTGCCGGAGCAATTGCCGCACCAAGATCGCGAAGTCCTTGAACGCGAGCCTTGATGATGAAAGCAATGCCATCGCCAAGTGCCGCGCTGTAGTTAACACCGTGGTAAGACGGGTCTGGGGTGGTCAAACCTGGGAACTTATCTGACTTGCTCCACGCAAACTTTCCACCGTCAACGATTGCACCCGCAACAACGGTTCCGTGGCCACCAAGGAACTTGGTAGCCGAGTGGATAACGATGTCGGCGCCGTGCTCTAGCGGACGAATTAGGTAAGGGGTTGCAACGGTGTTGTCTACGATTAGTGGAACACCGTTCTTGTGCGCAACCTCGGCTACACCTTCGATATCGAGAATTGAAACCTTAGGGTTACCGATAGTTTCAGCGAAGAAAGCCTTTGTGTTTGGCTGAACGGCAGCCGCCCATTCCTTTAGGTCATCCTGGTTCTCAACAAAAGTTGTGGTGATGCCAAGCTTTGGCAGGGTGTACTTGAACAGGTTGTAGGTACCGCCGTAGATAGTTGATGAAGACACGATGTGGTCACCAGCTTCGGCAATGTTTAGGATTGCCAAAGTTTCGGCTGCTTGACCTGATGAAAGTAGCAGTGCCGCGGTTCCACCTTCCAAAGCCGCAATGCGCTTTTCAGCAACATCTTGGGTTGGGTTCATGATGCGGGTATAGATGTTTCCAAACTCAGCAAGACCAAAAAGCTTCGCAGCGTGCTCGCTTGAATTAAAGGTGTAAGCGGTGGTCTGGTAAATAGGCGTTGCACGCGCATTGGTAGTTGGATCTGGCTGTGCGCCTGCGTGAATCTGTGCGGTCTCAAAACCCCACTTTGCTGGATCTGTGCTCATCTTTTTCCCTGTCCGTTTATTGGTGTTTCCATAACAGTAGAAGCATTAGCGCCAGCCCGATAGTCCGCGTGAAACACTACGTAATCTTGCGTTTACGCTTGATGCATGTTCTTCGAGCAGATGCATCCAAGTTGGCAGTCCGCCCTGGCCGAGACAGAGCCAATGCTGGCCGCAATTGAAGCCAAACTCGATGCCCTCGGCAAAGAATATGTCCCAGCCAAGGCGCAAGTAATGCGGGCTTTCGAACAGCCGCTCGATCAGGTTCGCGTTCTAATCGTTGGCCAAGATCCTTATCCAACCGCGGGGCACGCCATCGGTTTGTCTTTTGCTGTCGACACCAACGTCAAGCCTCTGCCACGCAGCCTGAAGAATATTCTGATTGAGCTGAAAGATGACTTAGGAAAAACAGTCAGTTCCGAAGGGGACCTCTCTCGTTGGTCAGAGCAGGGCGTGTTACTGCTGAACCGTCATTTGACCACCGATGAATCCGAAGCAGGCGCACACGCCGACATAGGTTGGGCGAAATTCACTGACAAAGTGATCACGGTGCTGAATCGAAAGTTGGGCCGCAAGTTAGTGGCCATTCTTTGGGGCAATCAGGCGCAGCAACTAAGTTCGGCGCTCTGTGATTGCACAGTAATTTCTTCGGCTCACCCAAGTCCGCTTTCTGCCAGAAGAGGCTTCTTTGGTTCTAAACCTTTCTCAAAAACCAATCTGGCACTGACTCAGGCCGGCGAGCAGCCGATAGATTGGTCCTGTTAGGAGATCCCATGGCTTTGGATTCAGAATCTAGATGGCGCTTGGTGCGGTTGAAGCGCGCCAAAGGCGTTAGCGATTCCAGCACAGCTGAACCAACAATTCGTGCGGCAGAAGTCGCCGACCTTGGTGCCATGGTCGAGATTTACAATTACTACATTCAAAACAGTGTGGTGACTTTTGATCTTGAAAATATGTCTCTTGAGGACTGGACCGAGAAATTCAACTGGATAGTTGAGCTTGGGTTGCCGTTTATCGTCGCCGAGAGTTCCAGCAAGCAAATTATCGGTTTCGCCTATGTTGCTCCATGGCGACAGAAAGCCGCATATAAGAGGACTGTCGAAGACAGTATTTACCTCAGGCCAGCAGCAATGGGCAAGCGTGTAGGCACCAAGTTATTGGGAGAGTTGCTTGACCGATCAAAGGCTGCCGGAGTCAAAGAAGTGGTTGCTGTAATTAGCGATAAAGGTGCGGAGGCTTCTGTGGCACTGCACGAACGCTTTGGTTTCAAGCACCAGGGCCACTTGGGCAAGGTCGGCTTCAAATTTGGTCGCTGGCTGGGAACCGTCCTAATGCAGAAATCTCTTTAGATCTGTAGGTTCTAGGCATCATTACATGCAGTGTTCATCCAGCATGTTCAGCAAGTTTTAA
>JBEGUG010000008.1:0-16058 GCA_041179005.1 Actinomycetota bacterium
AACAACCGGTGAGGCCTTTCTTGGTCAGGTATGTCAAATAACACCCTGCAGAAGTAAACTTGTCTCAGTCTTGAGTTATTTCAGCTCAATCTGACTTCTAGGCAATCTTTACACAAGCCAAACGGCTTGGGCTAAGGCTTGCGGGAATGATGACCTGAAAATTTGAGTTGAAACAAGAGATCTAGGCAGGGCGAGATAACCACTCGACTCTGAAACCGATAAACAGGAGGCCGGCTTTGTCCGACATCATCATCGAACGTCCAGAACTAGACAGCCTTGGAGTTTACGAGTTCGGCTGGCACGACAAAGATACGGCCGGTGAGACTGCAAAGCGCGGTATCAATGAGGCTGTAGTCAAGAATATTTCAGACCTTAAATCTGAGCCTGAATGGATGTTGGAGAGACGCCTTCGCGGCTTCGATTACTTTGGCAAGAAGCCAATGCCAAGTTGGGGTTCCGATCTATCGGGAATTGACTTCGACAACATCAAATACTTCGTTCGTTCTACCGAGCGTCAAGCCGCAACCTGGGAAGAACTTCCAGATGAAATCAAGAACACCTATGAGAAGCTGGGTATCCCAGAGGCAGAGCGAAACCGTTTGGTTTCAGGTGTTGCTGCGCAGTACGAATCTGAAGTGGTTTACCACCAGATCAACGAAGAGCTTGAAAAACAAGGCGTAATTTTCCTTGACACCGATACAGCCCTCAAAGAGCACCCTGAAATCTTCCAGGAATACTTCGGCACCGTTATTCCAGCGGGTGACAACAAGTTCGCTGCTCTGAACACGGCCGTTTGGTCCGGTGGTTCGTTCGTCTACGTACCAAAGGGTGTTCACGTAGAAATTCCTCTTCAGGCCTACTTCCGAATCAACACCGAAAACATGGGTCAGTTCGAGAGAACCCTTATCATCGCTGATGAGGGCTCTTACGTGCACTACATCGAGGGTTGCACCGCACCGATTTACAACTCAGACTCACTGCACTCTGCCGTAGTTGAAATCATCGTGAAGAAGAACGCTCGCGTTCGATACACAACAATTCAGAACTGGTCAAACAACGTCTACAATCTGGTGACCAAGCGCGCAATCGCACACGAGGGTGCAACCATGGAATGGATCGATGGGAACATCGGGTCAAAGGTAACCATGAAGTACCCAGCGGTAATTCTTGCCGGAGAGCACGCCCGCGGCGAAACACTATCGGTTGCTTTCGCAGGTGAAGGTCAGCACCAAGACGCTGGCGCAAAAATGATTCACATGGCTCCGTACACAAGCTCATCAATCATTTCAAAATCAATCGCTCGAGGCGGCGGTCGCACTTCTTACCGCGGTGAGATAAAGGTCATGCCTGGCGCTCACCACTCAGCAAACACCGTTCGCTGTGACGCGCTGCTGGTAGACACAATCTCAAGATCAGATACCTATCCTGCGGTTGATGTTCGTGAAGACGATGTGTCGATGGGGCACGAGGCAACTGTTTCGCGCGTAAGCGAAGAGCAGCTTTTCTACCTACAGTCACGCGGTCTACCTGAAGATGAAGCTATGGCGATGATTGTTCGTGGCTTCATTGAACCGATTGCAAAAGAATTGCCGATGGAATATGCGCTCGAGCTAAACAAGCTCATTGAGATGCAGATGGAAGGGGCCGTCGGTTAATGACTGCAACTACACAGACAGCCCAACACGGACTGTCGGAGCACAGCCATGGCGCGGGTGTTCCGATTCAAACTCGATACGAACGTCCCCGTTCAACCAACGTTGCTGATTTTCCACAAATATCAACGCGCGAAGAGCAGTGGCGCTACCTTGCACCAGAACGACTAAAGGGTCTTGATCAAGACTCGCTCAGCGAATTTGAAGGCGAAGTCAGCATTGCGCACGGCGAGGGAGTGACCGTTGAGTTAGTCGACGCCACCCACCCAGCTTTTGGGTCTGCGGGAATTCCTGAGGAACGTCCGAGCGCAGCAGCTTGGGGATCCGCAAAGCAGGCTTACTTGGTAACTCTTGAGGCTGAGCAAAAATCCGAAGCTCAAATTTCAATCCAATCGTCATCGGTTGAACCAAGCGCAATTCACCTCATCATCGACGCCAAGAAGTTTGCCGAAAGCACCGTAATTCTTGATCACAAGGGCGATGCGGTGCTCAGCGAAAACGTCGAGATCGTGGTTGGCGACGAAGCGCAGCTGACAGTTATTTCAATCCAAGACTGGAACTCAGAGAGCGTCCACGCTTCAACCCAGATGGCTCGTCTCGGCAGAAACTCAAAGCTCAAGCACCTAGTAGTTACCCTTGGCGGCAAGACCGTTCGAGTAGCAAGCTCAACCGAATTCACCGGTCCCGGTGGCGATGTTGAAATGTTGGGTCTTTACTTTGCAGACGCCGGTCAGTACTTGGAGAACAGACTTTACGTTGATCACGCGGTACCAAACTGCAAGTCACGCGTTACCTACAAGGGAGCACTGCAGGGAGAGAAAGCGCACACCGTTTGGGTTGGCGACGTCCTTATCCGCATGGCTGCCGAAGGCACTGACACGTACGAACTGAACCGAAACTTACTCCTCACCGATGGAGCGCGTGCAGATTCAGTCCCAAACCTTGAAATTGAAACTGGAAAAATCGAGGGCGCAGGACACGCATCTGCGAGCGGTCGATTCGATGATGAACAGCTTTTCTACTTGCAGGCTCGCGGCATCACTGAACTTGAGGCCCGCCGCCTTGTTGTTCGCGGATTCTTGAACGAGATTATTCAGCAGATTGACAATGAGGAGATTCGCACGCGACTATCCGATTCAATCGAAGCTGAACTTGAAAGGAGCGGCTCCTAATGGCTATTCGAATTTGTGCTGTTGATGACATCAAGCCGGGCAAGGCTATCCGAGTAAAAATCGGCGAGACAGCCATTGCAGTTGTGAAGACCAAGGCCGGTGAAATACGTGCGCTAGACGATAAGTGCTCCCACGGTGAAATTTCACTGAGCGAAGGTTTCATTGACAACGAAACTATTGAATGCTGGGCACACGGGGCAAAGTTTTCACTTGCAACCGGCGAGGCGCTGACACTGCCTGCCTTTGAACCGGTTGCAGTTTACGAAGTAATCATCGATAACGGTGACATTTTTATTGAGATTGATGCTGAGTAGTCTCAGCCCAAAAAGAATTTAGAAAAGAGAGAAGCAAATGGCTACTTTAGAAATCAAGAACCTACATGTCACCGTTGATACTGAACAAGGCACCAAGGAAATCCTCAAGGGTGTTGACCTAGTAATCAAGAGCGGCGAGAGCCACGCGATCATGGGGCCAAACGGCTCTGGTAAATCAACTCTTGCTTACACAATTGCCGGTCACCCAAAGTACACCGTGACTCAGGGTGAGATTTTGCTGGATGGCGAAGACGTGCTTGACATGAGCGTTGACGAGCGTGCTCGTGCGGGATTGTTCCTAGCGATGCAGTACCCGGTAGAAATCCCTGGCGTATCTGTATCAAACTTCCTCAGGACCGCAAAGACCGCCATCGATGGTGAAGCTCCGGCGCTGCGAACTTGGATTAAGGATGTCAAGGGTGCAATGGACAACCTCAGAATGGACAGCACCTTCACAGAGCGAAACGTAAACGAAGGTTTCTCTGGTGGCGAGAAGAAGCGTCACGAGATTTTGCAGATGGAACTTCTAAAGCCAAAGATTGCAATTCTCGACGAGACGGATTCAGGTCTTGACGTCGATGCGCTGAAGATTGTTTCAGAGGGTGTAAATCGTGCGAAGGACGCAAACGACTTTGGTTTGTTACTAATCACTCACTACACCCGAATCTTGAAGTACATCAAGCCTGACTTCGTTCACGTCTTTGTGGCCGGCAAGGTTGCTGAGCAGGGTGGTCCAGAACTGGCTGACAAGCTAGAAGCTGAAGGCTACGACCGATACGTGAACGCTTAATCGAATGACAGCAACTGAACTTGATCCAGTTCTCTATGACCAGGTCATAGAGGCATTGAAAGACGTTATTGACCCAGAAATTGGCGTCAACATCGTTGATCTTGGACTTATCTACGGACTTCAAAAATCTGAAGATGGCAATCTGCTAATCAACATGACCTTGACTTCAGCAGGCTGCCCGCTAACCGATGTTCTTGAGGAGCAAACGGGTGAAGCGCTTGATGGCGTGGTTGAGGCTTATCGAATCAACTGGGTATGGATGCCGCCTTGGGGTCCAGAGAAAATCACCGAAGACGGTCGCGAACAAATGCGTGCGATTGGCTTCTCAATCTAAGATGTAAAAAAATCTAAGATGTAAAAAAATCCCCAACCTAGGTTGGGGATTTTTCTTTCTAGAAAACTTAGCCTTTTAGCTTTTTAACTCCGGCCCAAGCAAGAGGTAGCAAAGCTGCTGCAATGATTGCCTTTACGGTGTCCCACACCAAGAACGGTGTCATGATTCCTGCGGCGGCAACAATATTTCCGCCAAACGCAACTCCAGCCAATACTGGAATACCAAATGCATAAATCACCAATGAGCCAATCGCGTAGCTGGCAAACATTTTTACCGAGTGAGAGCTCCAGTTGCGCTCGGCAAGCAGGCCAACTACGTAAGCCGCAGCGACAAAGCCAATCACAAAACCAAAAGTTGCGCCCAATACAGCCTGAATACCTACTGCGTGTGAACCATCTGACAGCGGAGCAAATACAGGCAATCCGATGATGCCCAAGGTTGCATAGAGCACCATTGATAGTGCGCCACGAACGGAACCCATAGATGCTCCAACTAGGAGCACTACAAGAGTCTGCAGTGTGAATGGAACCGGTGAAGCCGGAATCGATATCTGAGCAGCCAGAGCAGTCAGAGCGGCACCAGTGGCCACTAAAGCAGCATCAGCTGCCAAACTGCTAGGGATGACTCGATCGACGATTGTGCTGCGGTTGATTGCTAGAACTGACATTCACGGTCTCTCTGTAGTGTGGGGCTTTATTACTTGAGTCGATTGTAGACTAGGCCTTTTGTGGGTCGCAGATAATTAGCGACAGTTTTACACCCCATATTTTGGAGATTCCTATGATTAGCGTGCGCGACCTTGAGATCCGCATCGGCGCGCGCACCCTTATGACCGGAGTCAACTTCAGGGTTGATAAAGGTGACAAGGTTGGACTAGTCGGTCGCAATGGCGCTGGTAAAACAACCCTTACGAAGATTCTTGCCGGCGATGGCCAACCGGACCAGGGTTCTGTTGAGCGAGGTGGCGAGATTGGCTATCTTCCGCAGGACCCAAGGACAGGGGACCCGGAGGAATTAGCTCGGACGAGAATCCTGAATGCCAGAGGGCTTGGCGATCTGATGGCTCAGATGACTAAAGCCACCGAAGACATGGGAAGCATTGACGAGAAAATCTTTGATGCCGCGATGATTCGTTATTCAAAACTCGAAGAGCGTTTCCAAAACGGGGGCGGCTACGCGGCCGAGGCAGAGGCTGCGGCCATTGCCAGCAACCTGGGACTTAAAGATCACATTTTGGATCAACCTCTCAAGACTCTTTCCGGTGGACAGCGCAGGCGCATCGAGTTGGCACGAATTTTATTCAGCGACGCCGAAACCATGATTCTCGATGAACCTACGAACCACCTCGATGCGGACTCGGTCACCTGGTTGCGTGACTTTCTCAAGTCCTATCAGGGCGGGCTAATCGTCATTAGCCACGATGTTGACTTAGTTGAAGAAACGGTTAACCGCGTGTTCTATCTGGATGGCAACAGAACCGTTATCGACATCTACAACATGGGTTGGAACGCATACAAGAAAGCTCGCGAGACAGACGAAGAACGTCGTAAGCGTGACCGCGCCATTGCTGAAAAGAAGGCCAGCACGCTCCAGCTTCAAGCGGCTAAGTTTGGCGCAAAGGCAAGTAAGGCTGTAGCCGCAAAACAAATGGTGCGCAGAGCTGAATCGCTACTCAACTCTCTTGATGAAGTTCGTGAAGTTGAGCGAGTCGCAAAAATAAAATTCCCGGACCCTGCGCCTTGCGGTCGCACGCCGCTTATGGGAGAAAACCTCAGCAAGAGCTACGGTTCGCTTGAAATTTTTACTGCAGTTGATCTTGCTATCGACAAGGGTTCGAAGGTAGTAATCATTGGACTAAACGGTGCTGGTAAGACCACCTTGCTTCGAATGCTTGCAGGAATCGACAAACCAGACACAGGGGAGATCATCGCCGGTCATGGCCTAAAGGTTGGCTATTTCGCTCAGGAGCACGAAACTTTGGATGTTGCGCGCTCAGTGCTTGAAAACATGCAGCGAGCGGCGCCTCAACTTGCTGACACCGACGCGCGAAAAGTTCTTGGCTCATTCCTATTCACCGGCGATGATGTGAATAAACCGGCTGGAGTTCTTTCTGGCGGAGAGAAGACTCGTTTGGCCTTGGCGTCTTTGGTGGTCTCGTCAGCGAATGTGCTTTTGCTAGATGAGCCAACGAACAACCTTGACCCTGCCAGTCGCGAAGAAATCCTCAGAGCACTCAGCACCTTCACGGGTGCCGTGGTTTTGGTTTCTCACGATGTTGGTGCGGTGCTTGCGCTAAATCCAGAACGCGTTTTGATTTTGCCTGACGGCGATGAAGACCATTGGAACGAAGGCTACGCCGAACTTATCGAGCTCAGTTAAGCAATTCCGTCTTCGGCTGCCTTATCGTCGTCACCGATTTGTTTCCTGCGCTTTGGTTTGTAGTTTGGATCTAATTCCATCTTCTTAATCTGGCGCTCCTGCCAGATTGCCCACCACAGTGCGCCAAAAGCCATAAGCGCAAACAGTATCCACTGGAATGCATAACTCAGGTGATTTCCCTCTGTCAGTTGCGGCTTAGCTTGGACTCTTGGGAGATCGGAGTTGTTATAGCTCTCCGCTAGACGCACGTAAATCGCTTTGTAAATCGGTTCACTAAGTTGAACCTTAGAAATCAAGCTCTCGATGTTGATGGTTGCGATTTGGCCCTGAGGAGCGTCACGATCAAGCGTTGGTTCGGCTGGTCGAATTCTGGCAATGATTTCAACGCTTTCCGAACTTGGCAGCGGAATCACATCTGGTTCATCATTTTCCGAACCGGTTGGTAACCAGCCAGTCTCAACTGCCACAATCTCTCCTGAAACCAGTTGAAACGGAACAACCTGAAGAAAGCCAGCATTGCCGTTGTATGGACGATTTCTGACCAGTACGGCTTTATCCGAGAGAAATTTACCTTCAAGCGAAACCGGACGCCACTCGTTTGCCAAATCAAAGCCTGTTAGATCAGTTAATTCTGCGATGGCCACTGCTGGTTTATCGAAGTTCGAAGCAATCAGCTCAATTTTGGCAACGGCCTCTGCTCGTCTACTGAACTGCCACTGGGATAGGAACACGCAGGCAACGGCAAAAAGTGAAGCAACTAGAAGCCAGACAATCCAGCGCTTCCATGTCTGCATAAATTTCATTATTTGTCTTCGCTGTCCGAAACGCTCAGGAAAAAACCACGAGTATCAAGATAGTCAATCAGAAATTTTTTGTGCTCATCGCAAGCGGACCAAAGCTTCGTGCGTCCATCGGTGTGAATTTTAGGATTCCGCCAGGAAATCCAGTTTTTAGCTTCGGCGGCGCAACCGGCTCTTGAACATTTATTCTTCATCCGAACTTGGTCGTGCTTCTTTCTTGGCAGTTGTGAAGGCGCTTGCCTCAATAACCAGCGTAGGCGCAACAGCCCTATTCAAATTGTTGTCTTTGGAGCCCGGTCCAGTTGCGTTAGCTAGAACAACCGCGAAATATGGCAAAAAGATTGCTCCAGCGAAAAATACCCACATAAGCCAGCCCTGGACCAACATCGCCAAAACAATGCAAATTACCCTAATGGTCATTGCCACGGTGTACTTGATCATCCTAGATTTGCGCTCGGCTTCAGGGGATTGATCTAGGGAAGTGAGGCTCTGGGGCTTGCCCATGTCGCTGTTCTCCCGTCGGTATTTATCAGTCAAAGACTAGACTTCATTTAGTTCAAGCCTAAAATACTGTTTTCTATTCCTTGCTACACACCTTGTTCAACCTGAGACCCTCAGAAAAGAGCCGAATCATGAGTACTCCAAGAACAATTCTTATCACTGGAGGAAATCGTGGCATTGGTAAGTCAATAGCCGAAGAATTCATCGCTCAGGGCCACCGCGTGGCCGTGACTGTTAGAAGCGGGCAGGGTCCTGCTGGTTCATTGAGTGTTGTGGCAGATGTAACCGATGCTGATTCTCTAGACAAGGCATTCACCGAGATTGAAGAAAAACTGGGTCCGGTTGAAGTTTTAGTTGCTAACGCTGGAATTACTCGCGACACACTGCTGATGCGAATGACCGATGAAGAATTTGAAGAAGTAATCAACACCAATCTGAACGGCGTCTTCAGAGTTCTAAGGCGAGCCACCAAGGGAATGATCAAGGCCAAGTATGGACGCGTCATCTTGATTGGTTCGGTAGTCGGGCTTCTTGGTTCAGCTGGGCAGGTCAATTACTCGGCAGCTAAGTCGGCATTGGTGGGAATGGCGCGTTCGGTCACTCGTGAACTTGGCGCTAGAGGAATTACTGCAAACGTAGTTGCTCCGGGATTCATTGACACCGATATGACAGCTGAGTTGCCAGAGGCCCAACAGGACGAATACAAAAAAAGGATTCCTGCCGGTAGGTTCGCTGACCCTCAAGAGGTGGCAAAAGTTGTTCGTTGGCTTGCCAGCGACGAAGCTAGTTACATATCAGGTGCTGTAATTCCGGTCGATGGTGGCCTTGGAATGGGACACTAGTTTTTTCTAATCAATTCTCAATCAATCGGAGCGTTATGTCTAATCCACTAAAGCCATCTTCACTTGAAGGAAAAGTTGCCCTGGTCACGGGTTCTTCAAGAGGTATTGGTGCAGATACGCTGGGATACTTTGCCGAGGCTGGAGCCTCAGTAATAGTCAACTATAGAAACAAAGAAGCTCGCGCAAATAAAATTGTCGACTCCATAAAAGCCAACGGTGGAAAAGCTATTGCCGTGGGAGCAGACCTAACTGACGCGCAATCGGTAAAGCAAATGTTTGAGCTTGCAGTGGCTGAATTTGGCCAGCTTGACATTCTCGTCATGAATGCATCGGGAGGCATGGAAGCGGGTCTTGGCGAAGACTATGCAATGCGTCTGAATCGCGACTCACAAGTGAAACTGCTAGAGACTGCTCTTCCTTACTTGAGCGATGGCGCCAGAGTTGTTTTTGTAACAAGTCACCAGGCTCACTTCATTAAGAGCACGCCAACCATGCCAGAGTATCTGCCGGTTGCATTATCAAAGCGAGCAGGAGAGGACGCGCTTAGGGAAATGATCCCGGCTCTCTCGAACCGAGGGATTGGTTTTGTTGTTGTCTCAGGCGACATGATCGAAGGCACCATCACCGCAACATTGCTTGAGCGAGCAAACCCCGGAGCAATCGAGGCTAGACGTGAGGGAGCTGGCAAGCTCTATAACGTTCAGGAATTTGCGGCCGAAGTAGCTCTCGCAGCGGTTGAGGATGTGCCGGCCGACAACACTCGTCTTGTCGGAGACACATCAGATTTCAAGTAGTCAGATTGACGGGCTTACAGTCCAAGAATTTGAATTAGCTTCCGCATGTCATTGCCTTCAATAATCTGATCGGCTTTTTCTCTCACGATTTGCTTGGCATTGAAGGCAACACTCAGTCCGGCATCGTCCATCATCTCAAGATCGTTTGCCCCATCACCAACGGCAACAGTCTGAGTTAGCCCCGATGCCGCAGACCACTCTGCAAGAGCTCTTGCCTTGGCGCTACGGTCGATGATTTCGCCCACCACTTTGCCTGTCAACTTTTCGTCAATAACCTCAAGAGTGTTCGCGCGCCAGAAATCCAAATTCAGTTCTTCGGCTAGTGGCTCGAGAAGTTGAATGAATCCACCTGAAACCGCACCAACTTTGCCTCCAGACGTTTGAATTTTTTCAATGGTTTCTGGGACGCCATTCGTAATGGTAATTCTCGATTGCACTTCGGCAAACACCTCGGCCGAAAGCCCTTCTAGTGTGGCAACTCTCTGAATCAGGCTCTCGGCGAAATCAAGTTCTCCAGCCATAGCCCTTTCGGTCACCTCGGCGACCTCTTTGCGTCGGCCAGCAGCATCTGCGAGAAGTTCAATTACTTCGTCTTGAATTAGCGTGGAATCAACGTCAAAAACAACTAGAAATTTAGTCACGTTCTAAACCTATCGAGTCTTTCGGCGAAGCAAAGCCAAGAACGCCTAGGCTAAAGGCATGTCTCGCGTCATTGATCTCAACAACGTCACGGTAGTTCGTGACGGCCGTGCAATTCTGAACAACGTAGATTGGCAAGTCGAATCCGATCAGCGGTGGGTAATAGTTGGGCCTAATGGCGCTGGTAAGACAACGCTGCTCAGAGTCGCGGCGGCTCAGATTCACCCCTCATCAGGTCAGGCAACCATTTTGGGAGAGCGCCTGGGTGAGATTAATGTCTTTGAACTTAGAACTCGAATCGGTTTTGCATCTTCCGCACTGGCGGCTCATATTCCAAACTCTGAAACCGTTTTGAATGCGGTTATGACGGCAAGCTATGCGGTAACCGGACGTTGGAACGAAAAGTACGAAGACATCGACGAGCGCAGAGCTCGCCGAGTGCTGAACGAATGGCACCTAGATACATACGCAGATAGAGCCTTTGGAACACTCAGCGACGGTGAGAGAAAGCGCACACAAATTGCTCGTGCGGTAATGCCAGACCCTGAACTTCTGCTTCTCGATGAACCCGTTGCCAGCCTTGATCTTGCAGCTAGAGAGCAAACCATCAACCTGATTGGCTCATATGCATCGGCTGCCGCAGCGCCAGCCATGGTCATGGTGACTCATCACTTGGAAGAAATACCGGCCGGTTTCACCCACGCACTTGTAATAAGCCAGGGCCAGGTCTTTGCAGCGGGAGAGATTCACCAAACCCTGACTTCCGAAAAGATCTCTGAAGCATTCAGTTTTGGCCTCAACGTTGACTTCAACGAGGGCCGATTCCGAGTTCGAGCCCGCTAAATAGAAGGCAAAAAGCGCTTTTCAACAGCAAAACCCTCTGGTATGCTTGAAAACTGTGCCGCCAAGGCACAACCCCCAAAATTTTTCTAAACTACGGAGTTTTCCCATGAAGGCAGACATTCACCCAACTTACGAGTCAGTCGTTTTCCGCGACTTGGCATCGGGTGTGGCGTTCCTTACTCGTTCAACTGTTACTAGCAGCAAGACAATCGAGTGGGAAGATGGCAACAGCTACCCAGTCTTCGACGTGGAAATCTCATCAGAGTCACACCCTTTCTACACCGGTAAGCAGCGCATCATGGATGCTGCCGGTCGTGTTGAGCGATTCAACGCTCGCTACAAGGGCTTTGGTGCTTAGTCCTAAAGGACAAAGCATTGGCTTAGGCGTAAACAAACTTCGGAACGAAAGTTCCGCGAGAACCGCAGGTTGTCCACACGGCCTGTAGGTTGAGACCAAAGAGCTCCGCTTCGGCGGGGCTTTTTGTTTTAAGTGGCAGTTGTTATCACAAACAAAAATCTTCCAAAAACGATTTAGAGTTTAAGCGGCCAACCTCTGGTGGCAGTGAATTCTGGATTCACACTTCGACGCATGTAGGACTCAAAATCCGCATCGATGGCTTCACTCCAACCAACTTGCGCATTATGCAATGCGGCAGCGGTAGATGGTAGTTCGTTGGCCCAACGCACAGCGATTGCTTGAGCAACTCTGCCTGCTGCGATTGCATCGGCTGTGGCGTTGTGCGCATCATCGAGTTGGACTTTATAGAACTCAGCGGCGTTCTCTAGCCTTCGCTTGCCCTTACGGTATTTATCGTTGAATTTATCAATCACAAGCGGATCAATCACTGAACCGATTTTCAATGGCTCCAAACCGTGCCTAAGTGCTTCGTAGTGCAGGATGGTGAAATCGTAAGGAGCGTTGTATGCCACAACTGGCAAGCCGCGATCAAAAAAGCCCTGAAGCTTAACGATTAGCTCTGCGACAACCTCTGCGGCAGGTCTTCCATCTCTGATAGCAATCTCGGTAGTCACGCCGTGCACATCGCTTGCCTGAGTTGGAATTTCAATGCCGGGATTCGCAAGCCACTCAAGGTTTTCGCCAACTACGTTTCCTGCGGCATCTAACTCAACCGCACAAGCGGTGACAATACGAGCATCGGTTAGATCAAGGCCGGTAGTTTCGAGGTCAAAGACAGCAATCTGCTTCGCCCAGTCTGGGAGTTGAGAGTCGAACTCAAAGGAAAGTTGGTCGTTCATAAATTCAGGCTAGGTCTCTCTAGCGACAAAACCCTGCACCACGCGCAAGCTCTAAGGCTGCCGCGTCATGGTTCAACGTAAAAATGTGAATTCCAGGTGCTCCCGCAGCGAGCAGATCAACTGCCAGTTGAGTTGAGTAGCGCATCCCAATTTCTCGGGCTTCCGCATCGTCCTTGGCTGATTCTAGGCTCTGAAGCAAAGCTGCAGGAATTGCTGCTCCACTGAGTTCGGCCATACGTAATACCTGTTTAGCATTTGCGATTGGCATGACTCCTGGAACAATCGGAAGATCCCAGCCAGCCGCTGAGGCCGAAGTCAAAAGTTCCCTGTAGGCCTCAACGCTAAAAAACAATTGAGTAACAGCAAAAGTTGCGCCGGCATTCTGCTTTAGTCGAAGCACCTTTGAATCGTGCGCCATGTTCGGAGATTCGGGATGAACTTCTGGGAAAGCCGCAACGCCAATCTCTAGCTCCGTGGATTCCTTAACTAACTCAACTAGCTCTAGCGCTGATTTCAGTTCACCCTTTGAGAGTGCATCGGGGTCATCTTTTGGAGCATCGCCGCGCAGGGCCAAGATTGCCCCAACGCCAGGTTGCTCAAAACGCTTGATTATCTCGAGAGTCCCGGCAACGGTCGCACCAACACAGGTCAGGTGGCCAATGGTTAGGACACTCTTTGCCATGCGATCAACAACGGCGAGTGAACGTTCTTTGTTTGAACCGCCGGCTCCGTAGGTGACCGAAACATAGTCAGGGGAGACGGCCATTAGTTTTTCAAAAGCAATCCAAAGGCTTGCTTCACTGGTTTCGTCTTTGGGCGGGAAGAACTCAAACGAGAGAGTTGGTTCGCCAGCGGCGCCTCTAGCCGAAGCCACTTCGGAGATTCTTGAGTAGTAAAGGCTTCGCAAATTGGCTTTACGGATTAGATTTTCAGGCACCAGACGAGTTTAACCTAAGCCTCCAGACCGTTCGCTACGTTGCCCTCGGTTAGACTTGACTCAAATGTTTACCCCTCGTTCCCAAGCCCTAATTGAGGCTATTAAGACTCGTGTCGTCGTCGCCGACGGTGCCATGGGAACCATGATTCAAGAGGCGAACCCAACCCTCGATGAATTTCAAGGCCACGAGGGATGTAACGAGATCCTGAATGTTACCCGACCTGACATTATTTCCGGAATTCACGCTCAGTATCTAAAGAGCGGCGCAGAAGCCATCGAAACCAATACGTTTGGTGCCAATTTCGCCAACCTCGCTGAGTACGGCATTGAGGATCGCATCGAAGAGCTTGCCTATGCAGGCGCAGTGGTTGCTCGACAGGTTGCCGATGATTTCAACACCGATGAAAAGCCGCGCTGGGTTCTTGGCTCTATGGGTCCGGGCACGAAGTTACCGAGTCTGGGACACGAGAAGTTTTCGGTCCTAAGGGATGCGTACCAACTCAATGCCAAGGGATTAATTCGCGGTGGAGCCGACGCGATTCTGGTTGAGACTGCACAAGATCTATTGCAGGCGAAGAGCGCCATCATCGGTTCTAAGCGAGCTATGGAGGAGCTTGGGGTTTCAATTCCAATTTTGGTTTCGGTCACCATCGAAACAACCGGAACAATGTTGCTGGGTTCTGAGATTGGTGCGGCACTTACTGCACTCTCAGCATTGGGCATAGACGCGATTGGTTTGAACTGCGCTACCGGACCGATGGAAATGAGCGAACACCTTCGCTATCTTTCAAAGTTCTCTGATTTGCCGTTGGTAGTTATGCCTAATGCAGGTCTGCCGATTTTGGGAGCACACGGCGCGCACTACCCATTGACTGCAAGCGAGCTAGCAACTTCGCAACTCCAATTCGTGAACGAGTACGGAGCGGGACTCGTCGGTGGCTGCTGTGGAACTACGCCAGCACACATTGCCGAGGTTGCTAAGGCCGTGAGCGGCAGGATTCCGAAGCGCCCGGCTCTGATCGATGAACCGGGATTGGCAAGCCTCTACCAGCACCAGCCGTTTGATCAAACCATGACCTATCTTTCGATTGGCGAACGTACCAATGCAAATGGTTCTAAAGCTTTCCGCGACGCAATGCTTGCCGAAAACTGGGAAGAGTGCCTCGAGATCGCAAGGTCACAAACTAGAGAAGGTGCCCACCTGCTTGATGTGTGTGTTGACTACGTTGGACGTGATGGTGTGCGCGATGCACGCGAGTTAGTTAGTCGTCTAGCAACTGCAACAACACTTCCACTGGTCCTTGATTCAACCGAGCCAGCTGTGCTCGAAGCAGGTTTGGAGTGCATGGGCGGACGAGCCATGATCAACTCCGTTAATTACGAAGATGGCGATGGGCCTAAGTCGCGCTTTGCAAAAATTATGCCAATTGTCCGCGAACACGGCGCCGCAGTTGTTGCTCTAACTATCGATGAAGAGGGTCAAGCAAGGACCGCCGACACAAAATTCGCCATCGCAGAGAGATTAATCAACGACCTAACCAGCACATGGGGAATGCGACTGGTTGACATCACCGTTGACACGCTTACTTTTCCAATTGCTACCGGTCAAGATGAAACCCGTCGCGATGGAATCGAGACCATTGAAGCGATTCGCAGATTGAACGAAGCTTTCCCTGGTGTGCAAACAACACTGGGAATTTCCAACATTTCATTTGGACTGAGCCCGGCCGCAAGACACGTTTTGAATTCAGTGTTCTTACACGAGTGCGTGCAGGTTGGCCTAACCTCAGCCATTGTGCACTCGGCACGCATAATGCCGCTCAACCAGATACCTGCCGAACAGTTGGAAGCGGCTCTGGATCTGATTTACGATCGCCGCACCTACGACACCGATGGCAACACAACTTTTGATCCGCTAACCAGATTCCTCGATGTTTTCAGCGGCGTTGACTCTGCGGCCAGCCGTCAATCGCGAGCTGAAGAACTTGCATTGATGCCAATTGATCAAAGACTTGAACGCAGAATTATCGATGGCGAGAAGAAAGGCCTAGAGCCTGATCTCGATGAAGCTCTGGCCGGTGGCTACACCGCCCTGGCGATCATCAACGATTACCTACTTAAGGGTATGCAGGTTGTTGGTGAGCTCTTCGGTAAGGGTGAAATGCAGTTGCCGTTCGTGCTGCAATCTGCAGAGGTAATGAAAGCTGCTGTGGCTCACCTTGAACCATTTATCGAAAAGACCGATGACAGCGGCAAGGGTCGTATTTTGCTAGCCACCGTTCGCGGCGATGTTCACGACATTGGAAAGAACCTTGTCGATATCATCTTGAGCAACAATGGTTTCGAGACAGTAAACATCGGTATCAAGCAGCCGATCAATGAAATTTTGCGCGCTGCCGAGGAACACCAGGTTGATGTGATTGGCATGAGTGGTCTGCTTGTTAAGTCCACCCAAATCATGCGCGAAAACCTTGAAGAGATGAACCAGCGCGGAGTAGCCGAACGCTGGCCAGTCATTCTTGGTGGAGCCGCTCTCACCCGAAGTTTCGTTGAACAAGACCTTGCCGAAATGTTCGACGGTGAAGTGCGCTATGCCAAAGATGCATTTGAGGGACTCAAGCTCATGGATGCCCTAGTGCGAATCAAGCGCGGGGACACCACGGTGCAACTGCCCGCATTGAAGAAGCGCCTCGTTCCCCAGAAGAACCTATTGGTGCGAACTGAGCCAGATCTAATGCCGGATCGCTCTGATGTAAGAACTGATAATTCCATTCCTAACCCGCCTTTCTGGGGCATGCGTGTGG
>JBEGUG010000009.1:0-9690 GCA_041179005.1 Actinomycetota bacterium
GCGTTCGAGGTGTCTCGATTATGGCCGAGAACGCCTGGGACCTAAAAGAACTTTGGAATCAGTGGTTAGTCGCGGTTGAAAATCGCAAGCAAACGCAGAATCTCTACGTATAGCCAGATCAGCGAAGAAACCAAACCAAAAGCTGCACGCCACTCATTCTCAACTGGCAGGCCTTCGCGAGAGCCAACCACGATTGCTTCGAAATCTAGGTTCAGTGTGAAAGCCGCAAGGCCAACACCGGCAAGAGCGATAAGCCAACCAAAGCTGCTGCCGTATGCGCCAGCCGAGTTGGTGAACAGGCCAACGCCAAGGTTGATTACGGCAAATGCCATGTAGCCAATTAGCGCGAAGGTCATTACTCGGGTAAAGCGAGCGTTTACCTTGATCCAACCAAAACGGTAAGCAGCGAACATCGCACCTGCGGTGCAAAGAGTTGCCAGCACAGCCTGCTGCGCAATTCCCGGATACATGGTTTCAAAAAGAAGGGTTATGCCGCCAAGGAAAACTCCCTCAACTGCGGCGTAGGCAATTACAACTCCCGGGCGGACTTTCTTACCAAAGGTTGCCCAAAGACCAAGACCCAAACCAACAAGCATGGCTGGGAACATCAGTCCGGTTAGACCAAAGAACCAAGTCACTCCGGCAGTTGCCAATAGAACAAGGAACATTCCAAAGACTTTTCCAGCGGTGCCCTCAACGGTCATCTTTGGGGTAGAAGTTATCTTTGCAAACTCAGCGTCAACTGCAGACTGATCGATGCGAGCTACCTCTACACCGGTAGACATAGCCTGGTTGAAGATTGGGTTGTGCGAAATAGCCACGTTTGAACCTTTCGATTAGATGAATTGCTTAGGCGATTCTAAGCAAGATCGCTGTGAATTTGCTGGATGTGGTCCATGACAATCGTGTGGCCGCCGGGGTGCAAAAAGTACTTTACCGAGGCGCCAAGGGCCTCAAACTCGGCGATCATGGCCGCTGTGCGGTCGGCTGGCGAGTAGTCATCGGTGGCACCGTTAGCAATCCAGACCTTCTTGCCAGTCAAATCTGGTGGGGACTTAACGAATGGTGTCTTGATAAAGGATTTAGTGGTGCCGAAGGCTGCCACTCCCTGCACAGAATCCGGTTGCAGCAGAAGTAACGCACCAGCAGCATTTGCGCCGTTTGAGAAACCAGCCACGAATACATTCTCTGAATCAAAACCATATTCACCGGCCGCCACCCAAAGAAATTCGGCTAACTCGGCTGAGTTTCGAACAATAGCTTCCTCATCAAATGTGCCATCATCGTGGCGAAGAAAAAATCGGTTCGCACCGTCAACCTTTACTAACCCACGTGGCGAAAGCAGATTCGCCGATGAATCAAGGGCTTTGCCAAGCGGAAGCAAATCGAATTCATCAGCTCCGGAACCGTGCAGCAACAGAATGGTCTTTGCCGAATTCGGCTCAGGCGCAGGTCGCCATACGTGCGGCCTCGAGAGGTCAGTAGCTTTCAATAGATTTGCAACCCTAGTTGGCTTTTGAAACAAACTCTTCAAGCACCTGTGCGGTTGCTGAGCAACCTGATCTGGTTACACCAAGGTCCATGTAGTCAATCAATTGATCAAGAGTTCTTACACCGCCGGAAGACTTAACCTTCAGGCGATCCCCCACAGTTTTCTTCATCAACGCAACGTTGTGAGTGGTAGCACCCTCGCTTGCAAAGCCGGTAGAAGTCTTTACGTAGTCCGCTCTGGCCGATTCGGTCAACTCACAAGCCTTGATGATTTGCTCATCATTCAAGAAAGCTGTCTCAAAAATAACCTTTACGCTCGCTCCCTTTGAGTGCGCCGCTTCAACAACGCCTCGGATGTCTTTTTCAACATAGTCAAAGTCACCCGAAAGCAGCGCTGAGACATTGAGCACCATGTCGATCTCGGTTGCTCCGTTAGCAATAGCGTCGTTAGTTTCAAAAACTTTGGTTGCGCTTGTGGTAGAGCCGTGCGGAAACCCGATGACTGTGCAGACATTCACTGTGCTGCCAGCAAGGACCTTTGCCGCGGCCGCCACATCCATTGGTCTAATGCAGTACGAGGCGGTATTGAACTTCAGAGCTAGAGCTGCCCCCGCCTCGACATCTGCGTAGGTGAAATCTGGCTTCAAGATTGAATGATCAATAGTCTTGGCAACTTGTTCAAGAGTGTATCCGCGGTAGGTCTTAGTCATGTATTCAGTCTAAGTTTGTTTTGTGCGAGTTACAGTAACGGTCAAACCAGGCTCTAAGAAGGGCCCTTTGGTGGTTCAGGACCCCGATGGTGCGCTCACCGTATTTCTTCTAGAACGAGCGGTGGATGGTGCCGCAAATGAGGGACTGATCACTCTGCTGGCCAAGCACTTTGAAGTCTCAAAATCCAAGGTGCAAATAGTTTCCGGCTTTACCTCTCGCATCAAGCGCATCGAGATTGATCTTTAAAGCA
The DNA here is from genome assembly GCA_041179005.1 of Actinomycetota bacterium. GTDB lineage: Bacteria > Actinomycetota > Actinomycetes > Actinomycetales > Microbacteriaceae > Rhodoluna. The sequence goes on from JBEGUG010000009.1 coordinate 2,453, forward strand.
AAAACACCCTCCCAGTGGAAAGGTGTTTTTGGCTTGTGGACCTAAGGGGATTTGAACCCCTGACCCCCTGCATGCCATGCAGGTGCGCTACCAGCTGCGCCATAGGCCCGTTCATCGCCGAAGCGACTTCTAAAGTTTACAACAAACTAAGCAGCTGAAACTGCATCAAGTTTTACCACCGGGCAGTCTTTCCAAAGTCGCTCTAGAGAGTAGTACATGCGGTCTTCTTCGTGCATGATGTGGCAGACAACATCGCCAAAATCCAAAAGAATCCAGCGACCAGTTTCTTTGCCCTCGCGCCTCAGGTATTTGACACCAGCTTCAAGAAGTTTGAATTCAATTTCATCAGCGATCGAGGCAACCTGTCGTTCATTACGGCCGGATGCCAATAAGAAGATGTCAGTTAGCGGCATTGGATCCGTTACATCTAACGCAATCAGGTTCTCAGCCAATTTGTCTGCTGCGGCGGCGGCTGCGATGTTTGCTACCTGAATTGCTTTTTGAGTTGCGGTCAATTTGTCCTTTTTGTTATTTCAAGAATCCAAGCATAAACGCTGCCAAGACCAAACCGCCGACGGCGATCATAAGAATAGAAAGAGTGAGCACCGCATAACCTGCACCCTGCCCCTTTGCGCTCTTGGTTGGCATGATGCCAATCTTTCCAGCGGTGTTGACGACACCACTTGCGCGAAGCGGTGCAATTGTTGACACGTAGCCGCTAATGCTGTCTTGACTAATTGCCTCATCAACTTGAGCGGCATCTAAGATTGTGGCAATCTCACCAGTATTGGTGCCAAAGTTTGGCAATTCAATTGAACCGGTTTTCAGAAGCTCACCTGTTTCTGAAATTGCAATTGAAATGTTGTCTAGGGGTTCGAAGTTATCAATGATTATGGACGCGGTCTGCGGTTCAACGTTTAGATTTGGTGAAACCTCAAAAAGTTGCATTTGCGAAGTAATCGGTTCTTCCGCTTCACCGAGTACAGGCTCGTAAACCGGAACGACAGATGCCGGTGCAACTGGAGCTTGCGCAATCGGCATCGGCTGAATTGGTACCGCTTGAATTGGCGCTGACTGAATTGGAGCGGCCTGGATCGGCACCTCTTGAATCGGCACTTCTTGAATCGATGCTGGCTGAACTGGAGTAGCTTGCACTGGAGCCGCTTGCACTCGAGTGGCTTGCACAGTCTTGGTTATGACCGGTGCATAAGGATTAACGACGCCGGTGGTTGAGATTTGTGGAATAGAAATGCTAGAGACATCTACTGAGTGAACCTGAGTTGAAACACTTGCTGTATCAAGATCTGCGGTCTCGTCTGTGATTCTGCCCATTGCAATAAGTTGACTGCGAGTCAACGGAGGAAAATTCAGATCTTGGGATTGACCAGGTGTTGCTGAAGTCGACTCAGCATCACGCAACTCGCGGCGCGACTGAAACTGTGCCTCGGTCATTTATTCCCCTGATAAAGATTGTTTGTCTCGATGTATTCAATGACCGTGTCTGGCAATAGATAATCGATAGGTTTTCCAGCCTTAACTCTGCCACGAATGTCGGTAGAAGAGATAGCCAAAGCTGGAATTTCAAGCAGTGAAACGGCTCCGTGTGGGGATTTTGGAACCTCAAGGTCATGTCCTGGACGCGAAACTCCAACGAATTTGGCCAGAGTCCAAATTTTCTCTACATCTTTCCAGGTCAGTATCTGAGAGATTGCGTCAGCACCCGTAATGAAATACAAATCCGCTTCAGGAAATAGCTCGCTGAGCTCGCGCAGGGTATCCACGGTGTAGGTAGGTCCAGAGCGTTTGATGTCTACATCGCTGATTTCAAAATTTGAATTACCAGCAATTGCAAGTTGGGTCATTTTGTATCGGTGTTCGGCGGCAGTTATCTCCTGCTTTTGCCATGGTTCGCCCGTAGGCACAAAAATAACTTTGTCTAACTGAAAGTTTGCAGCTGCTTCGCTGGCGGCCACCAAGTGACCATAGTGAATAGGGTCAAATGTGCCACCCATCACGCCAAGACGAATTTTGCCCATGCGAGTGATGACCTTTTAGGTCCTAGTGGTGTGACTTTGAGTCGTCTACCTTGTGCTCGTGGCGGTTAGCTACGTCGCGGTACGACCAAGTGATGAAGCCCATCAAGATGAACACTCCCATAGCGATTACACCAAAGTAAAAAGCTGGAAACGGAAGTTGCACGAAAGCTTCGTGTTCGCCTTCGGCGGCTGACATAAGAATTGCGTTCATTATTTCTCCTAAGAACTATCTCAAGAATAACCTAGACATCCTTGAGTTTTGGGCAGATTATGCCCTCACTTGCCCAGATCCGCGCACTAACCACTTGGTGGTGGTCAGTTCTGGAAGGCCCATTGGCCCACGCGCGTGCAATTTTTGAGTTGAAATTCCGACTTCAGCTCCAAAACCAAACTCCCCGCCATCAGTAAACCTAGTTGAGGCGTTGACCATCACGGTCGAGGCATCCACCTCTGCCAAGAAGCGATCCGCGTTTTCAACATTCTCAGTGATGATGGATTCCGTGTGCTTGGTGGAGTACTTGGCAATGTGTACCAGTGCCTCATCTAGGTCTTTCACAACCTTTACCGAAATATCAAGGTCGTGGTACTCGGTTGCCCAATCCTCTTCTGTGGCAGGTACTGCAGCAAAAAAGCTAGCCTGAGTGGCTTCATCGCCGTGAATGGTCACTCCCGACTCAGAAAGCTTGTCGAGAACCGCAGGCAAAATACGCTCAACTGCTGATTCGTGAATTAAAAGGGTCTCCGCGGCGTTGCATACGCTCGGACGTTGAACCTTGGCGTTGTGAACGATATCCACGGACCAATCCAGACGAGCAGATTCGTCGATGTAAATGTGCACCACACCGTCACCCGTTTGAATAACCGGAACCTTGGCTTCCTGAACTACCTGTTGAATAAGCCCTGCGCCGCCGCGTGGAATCAAAACATCAATTAGCCCTACTGCTTGCATCATTACGGTGCCGCCATCGCGACCAAACTCGTCCACGGTTTGAACTGCATCAGAATCAATACCTGCAATGGCTAGGGCATCCTGAAGCAATTGAACCAACACGCGATTGGTGTTCTCGGCAGCGCGTCCGCCGCGCAAGACAACAGCATTGCCGCTCTTGATTGCAAGCACGGCAATATCTATGGTCACGTTAGGCCGTGCCTCATAAATAACACCGATGAGTCCAAGTGGAACTCTGATCTGGGTAAGTTTCAGAGCATTAGGCAATGACATTCCGCGAATTACATCGCCAATTGGATCTGGCAAGCTAACTATCTTTAACGCCGCTTCTGCAATTGCTGCGATGCGGTCATGGTTTAGTCGAAGTCTGTCCTGAAGGCTCTCAGTCATTGAATCTGCTTGACCATTGGCAATGTCAATGTTGTTTGCCGCAATAATTTCGTCAGCACGAGCGTTGAGTAGCAGTGCAATCTGCTTTAGTGCTTCATCCTTGCGAGCGGTCGGAGCCTGAGCTAACGAACTTGCTGCCGACTTGGCCAACTTAATCTTGTCGAGTGCAGTTGTCATAATTGCCTCCTAGTTTGTGCCAGCTTCGAACCACGTACCAACTTCAGCGCCATCTAGCGCGAGCGAAACCTGATCGGTGTTGGTTAGCAATACCGCAACTCCAGATTCGGTAGCTACCTTCGCTGCAGAGACTTTGGTAACGGCTCCGCCAGTACCTACGTTGGTGCTGCTTCCACCTATTTCAACGTTGGATAGATCTTCACCAAATTTAACCGTGTCAATTCTTTTGGCGCCAGCCTTGGTTGGCGGCATGTCATAGAGTGCGTCAACATCGCTCAGCAATATCAGGGCATCAGCTTCAACTAACACCGCCACAAGAGCAGCAAGTCTGTCGTTGTCACCGAAACGAATTTCCTGTGTTGCCACAGTGTCGTTCTCATTCACGATTGGCAGCACTCGCAGCGAAACCAACTTGTCCATGGCACGCTTGGCATTTTCACGTGTCTCGGCAGCTTCTAGATCCCCAGAAGTAAGTAGGACCTGTCCCGCAACAATTCCAAAACGCTCAAGACTCTGCTGGTAGCGAGAAATTAAACGACTTTGACCAACCGAAGCTAATGCTTGTGAAGTGGCCAAATCATCTGGCTTTGTTTCCATGCCGAGTAATGGCAGACCAGTAGCGATGGCTCCTGATGAAACCAGAATTACCTCAACACCGCGACCGTGAGATTTAGCAAGCGCATCTACTAAAAGCTCAATCTTGCTCTCGTTCGCGCCGCTAATTGAGGACGAGCCAACCTTAACGACGACTCGCTTGGCATTAGCCAATTCGCTTCTGTCTCTAAGTGCCACTTAGCCTTCCTTTTCGAAATCTTCAGGCGTTGACCAGATACCGGCCTTGCCTTCTTTTGCCATTTCCTCACGCAAAGCTGCCTTGGCATCCATGCGCTCTTTGTATGTTGCTCGACGTTCCTTTGTGGTGCGACGTTCGCGTTGGTCCATGCGAGCATCGGTACCGCGAGGGCCGGCGATTAGCTCCCCTGCTGAGGCTATCGTTGGCTCCCAGTCAAAGACAATACCTTGACCAGGACCGATGACCACTGTTGAACCAGCTTGAGCACCGGCCTTGAACAACTGGTCCTCGAGCCCAATTTTTGCGAGGCGATCGGCAAGGTAACCAATCGCTTCCTCATTGGCAAAGTTTGTCTGCTGTACCCAACGTTCAGGCTTGACGCCGAGGATTCTGAAGATCTCCTCATCGCCAACGTTTTCCTTTTTAATCTCAAATTTGTTCTCGTCACGCTTTTGCTGCATCAATTGAATGCGTGGCTTTGGTGGTTCGGTTTCTCTTGCCTTGCGGGCATCATCGACCAACTGAGCCAATGCAAAATTCAGTTCGCGAAGGCCCGCGTGACTTACCGCAGAGATAACGAACACTCGATAGCCTCTAGCCTCAAGGTCCGGCTTGATGAATTCCGCCAACTCCAAAGCATCTGGAACATCGGCCTTGTTGAGAGCGATAAGTTGTGGGCGCTGGGTTAGCGGAACCTGACCCTCTGGCACCTCATAGGCATCGAGTTCCTTCAGGATCTTTTCCAAGTCGGTGATTGGATCGCGATTTGGTTCAAGAGTTGCACAGTCAATCACGTGCAGCAAAGCTGCGCAGCGCTCAACGTGGCGAAGGAACTCAAGACCAAGCCCGCGACCTTCGCTCGCACCTTCAATAAGTCCTGGCACATCGGCGATTGTGAATCTTGTGTCGCCAGCCTGAACAACACCCAGATTTGGGTGCAGAGTCGTGAACGGATAATCGGCAATCTTTGGACGAGCTGCGCTCAAGGCAGCAATCAGAGAAGATTTTCCAGCCGATGGATATCCAACCAGTGCAACATCTGCAACGGTCTTGAGCTCAAGAATTATGTCGCCGCGCCATCCCGGCACACCAAAGAGTGCAAAACCCGGTGCTTTTCGCTTGGTGCTTGAAAGAGCAGCGTTACCTAGACCACCCATGCCACCTTCGGCGATGACAAGTTCCATGCCCGGCTCATCTAGATCGGCAATGAATTTTCCGCTGGCATCCTTAACCACTGTGCCAACTGGAACAGGAAGTTGAACGCTGTCACCGTGGAAACCGTTACGGTAATCACCGGCGCCATCGCCACCATCGCCACCTTGGCGGTGTGGGTGAAAGTGAAAATCCAGCAGAGTAGTTACGTTCGGATCAGAGATCAACGAAACGCTTCCACCCTTACCGCCATCGGCACCATCAGGTCCGCCGAGTGGTTTAAATTTCTCGCGGTGAACGGAAACACAACCATCGCCGCCGTCGCCGGCGCGTACGTGAAGTGTCACTTGATCAACGAATTGAATCATGTTCCCCTCCTCGTTTTTTCGTTTGGATTTGTTTCAGAAACAGGAAAGGCGAGCCAAAGGCTCGCCTCCCAGAAAGTTTTATTGAACCTTAAGCGGCCTCAACGATGTTGACAACGCGACGGCCACCCTTGGTGCCGAACTCAACCTTGCCAGCTGCAAGTGCGAAAAGGGTGTCATCCTTACCCTTGCCGATGTTTGCACCTGGGTGGAAGTGAGTGCCGCGCTGACGAACAATGATTTCGCCTGCGTTTACTTCTTGACCTGCGTATCGCTTAACACCTAGGCGCTGTGCGTTTGAGTCGCGGCCGTTACGGGTGGAACTAACACCTTTTTTGGAAGCCATTTTGAGTCAGTCCTTTACTTAATCTCTTTGACCTGAACGCGTGTAAGGTCTGCACGGAAACCCTGACGCTTCTTGTAACCGGTCTTGTTCTTGTACTTCTGGATGATGATCTTTGGACCACGTAGGTCGTTTAGAACTTCAGCGGTGACCTTTACCTTTGCAAGCGCTGCTGCATCGGTTGTGACCTTGTCGCCATCAACTAGAAGAAGAGCTGGAAGCTCAATCTTGCCGTTGGCGTCAGCCTTAATACGGTCCAGAGTCACAATGGTGCCTACTGACACCTTCTCTTGACGGCCGCCTGCGCGGACTACTGCGTAAACCACAGATCTACCCTTTGTTCGAAAGTCTTATTTTGTTGCTCTTGCGGAAATGCCAGCAGGCAACAGAGATTGAGTCTACATTGCCAATTTGCTGGGGTCAAACCGTTTTTGCCAGTAATTTCCTAGCCGGCAGACACATTTCCGCCACTGGTTGCCCGACGAGGCTTGCGACGCCCCTGCCCAGGCGCTTTTGGCTCCGGAAGTGCATCTAATACAGCCTCAAGCAGGTTTTCACCCTTTTTGGCTGCTGGAAGTGTGATCGGTGAGCTTTCACCTGCCGCCTCGTGGGCCGCAACGGTTGACGCAGCGATTTGAGTCATCACGTTGTTGATTTCTTGGGCTCGTTCGGCGGTAACAACCTTCACAGTCTCCTGCTTTTGGTTGCGATCACGGTTCTTGCGCTTCGACTGACCCTGGTTTTGAGACTTTTGGTCATCTGGTGCGCTGTTCTTTGAACGCATGATCGGTTCGTGGTGAACAATCACGCCGCGGCTAGCACAGGCCTCGCAAGGCTCACTAAATGCCTCAAGTAGCCCAATTCCGAGCTTCTTGCGAGTCATCTGAACCAAACCAAGAGAGGTAACCTCGGCCACCTGGTGCTTGGTGCGGTCACGACTTAGGCATTCCATAAGACGGCGCTGAACCAAATCACGGTTGGATTCCAAAACCATGTCGATAAAGTCCACAACGATAATTCCACCGATGTCGCG
>JBEGUG010000010.1:0-4344 GCA_041179005.1 Actinomycetota bacterium
TCAAAGTTCATGGTCGAAGGCGCTTTGTCGGTTTGTAAATATGTTTCTGTGATCGCCTGACCGTTGACAGTTATTTTTCCATCCGCATCGCAGCAAATAACCTGATCGCCTTCAACACCGATAACGCGCTTCACCAAGTGCTGACTACTGTCCGGGGCGGTTACTCCAAAAGCTGACAACACCCAATCGGTGGCCGCGGTAATTGGGTCAAGTTCGGTATTGGTTGTCTCCCCAAGCCAACCGCCTGGATCCTTGAAGACAACCACGTCGCCGCGCTCGATTGGAATCAGATCTGGAGAAAGTTGATTCACGATGATGCGGTCATCGATTTGCAAAGTTTCCATCATTGAGCCCGATGGAATAAAGAATGACCGAACCAAGAAAGTCTTGATTAAAAGAGAAAGCACCAACGCGGTACCGGCAATAACAAATAGGTCAATAAACAGAGAAACAAAAATGTTTTTTCTGAAACGACGCCACTTGCTGCGGCTGCGTGGTGCTTTTCTTTGTGGGCTTGGAAACTGCCCTAGGTCTGTCATGCTTTAAGGCTAGATGCTAAAAACTGGATTGACGTCCAGATTTAAGCGTTGTCGCGCTTTTCCTGGATCTTTGCCTTCTTGCCGCGTAGATCGCGTAGGAAGTAAAGCTTCGCGCGGCGAACAGCACCGCGGGTTACAACTTCGATCTTGTCGATTACTGGTGAGTGAACTGGGAAAGTACGCTCAACGCCAACCTGGAATGAAATCTTACGAACTGTGAAAGTTTCGCGAACTGACTCGCCTGAACGACGAATTACGATTCCCTTGAAAACCTGAACACGGCTGCGGTTACCTTCGATGATGTTTACGTGAACGTTCACGGTGTCACCAACGCGGAACTCAGGAATATCTGAGCGAAGAGACGCTGCGTCTACTGAGTCTAAAATGTGCATTTTTGTATCGCCTTCTGTTACTGCGCGCAGGTCAACAACGGGTAAGTAATTGATGGTTTGCTGTCCTATTTGGCTGTTCTCCCCTGCGGCAGAGCGTGTTAGCCAGACAACCTGATAAGTTTACCCGCCAAATGCCTGAGTGGGCAACCCGCATTCGGCTTCGACGGCCCCAACCCCGATGCCGTACCTCTTATAAGAGGTGTATTTAGTCGGAAAGTAGGTCTGGGCGTACTCGTTTGGTGCGCTCTACCTGCTGCTCGTGGCGCCAAGCGGCAATGGCTGCATGGTTTCCACTGGTCAAAACCTCTGGCACATCAAGACCACGCCAAGATGCCGGCTTGGTGTAGCTCGGATACTCGAGCAATCCATCGGAGTGCGATTCTTCAATCAAGCTTTCCGCATTTCCGATTACGCCTGGAATTAGTCGAGCAATCGCCTCAACCATCGCCAGTGCGGCAACCTCGCCACCGTTCAAGACATAGTCACCAAGACTGATGAGTCGCACATTTGCTTTGGTCTGCGCATAATCAACAACTCGCTGATCGATGCCCTCGTATCTGCCACAGGCAAAAACAATGTGATCGAGCTCGGCCAATTCATGTGCGGTAGCCTGCTTGAATTGCTCGCCCGCAGGAGAGGTGAAAATTACCGTGCAGTTTCCATCGGCCGGAAGAATTTCATCAAATGCTAACCCCCAAGGTTCAGGCTTCATTAGCATTCCGGCTCCGCCACCGTAGGGGCTATCGTCTACGGTTTTGTGTTTATCAAAAGTGAAGTCTCGAAGATCGCGAACGTGCAGGTCAATTAGATTTTTCTCGCGAGCCTTGCCAAGTAGGGAAAGGTCCAGGGCATTGAAATAATCCGGAAAGATTGTGATTGCGTCGATGCGCACTTATTCGCCTTGGTTTGAGTTGCTGCCCTGCTGGCCCGAATCGGATTCGTCCGAGTTCAAAGCACGCTCAAGCTGATCGCGAATCGCCGCGAAAGCAGAAGGCTGCTCTTCAAGTGGCAAAGCCGATACGCGAGCGACTTCTTCTTTTACCTGCTGGGTTAGATCTTCAGACATGCCTCAAGCCTATTCGTAAAGGGCGGGTTCTACGTCCAGCCCATAAATCGGAGTATCGGAATTGTAAATTACCGCACAGGCAGCCCTCAAAGCCCCCATGCTTTTTGGATCACCCTGAGTTACCAAGACTTTATTGCCAAGCAATTCAACCTCTGCGCCCTTGCAGGAGTATCCGCGCTTGGTCTTTTTTGGCTCGTCGTATTCGGCCAAGAGTTCTGCCATCGTTCCAATGATGAAAGTCGGCTGGTCTTCTTTTTTGACGCCCAAAACTTCTTTGCGAGTGCTGATTCCGGTCATCACCAACACCGATGGGATCCCCGCACGGTTCGCCCCGCGAATATCGGTGTCAATCCGGTCGCCCACAAAAATAGGTTGCTTGGAACCAAAGTGGTCCGTGGCCGTTTTGTAAATCGCGACCTCAGGCTTTCCTGCAACTATCGGCAACTGTCCAACTGCGGTGTGCACGGCCGAAACTAAAGTTCCGTTTCCCGGAGCAATTCCCTTTTCGCGCGGAATGGTCCAATCCTGATTGGTGGCGACCCACTTAGCGCCATTGGTGATTGAATAAGCCGCCTCGGCCAAATCGGTCCAGGCAACACTTGGGTCAAATCCTTGAATTACGCCCGCTGGTTTATCGTCCGATGATTTGACTAACTCAAACCCAGCTTCAACTACTCGTGAACGCAAGCCCTCTCCGCCAACCACCAAAACTTTTGCGCCGGCTGGAATTAGTGTGGCAAGAATATCCACCCCGGTCTTAGCCGAACCGATGATGTTCTCGGAATCCGTCTGAATACCAAAGCTCGCCAACTGTGCGGCAATTGTCTCAGGCTTCCTTGAAGAATTATTGGTTACATAGCCAACCGTTAGCCCACTAGACATGAAGGCATTGATGCTTCCAACGGCGTCAACGATGGCATCGGTGCCTTCGTAAATTACGCCGTCGAGGTCGCAAAGTAGGGTGTCGTACTTACCCCAAATGGTTGCGCTTTTTTTACCGAACATTTTTACCGAAGACAGCAGAATTCAAATCGTGCGTCGACTTAGCGACCGCGCGCGCTTCCACCCGGACGCGTCAAACCGCCGCCTTTACCGCGACTGTTTCCGCCACCGATCTTGCCGCCACCGAATGTTCCATTGGCACCAAAGGTATTGCGTGACTTGCGAATCTCATCGAGCGACGGGCGTTTCTTTTCCACGCCAGAGTTCTCGTCAGCCGGTTTCTTGTCAGCCGGGGTCTTGTCATCGTTTGACTTATCGGTCATTTCGTAGTTCTCTCTTCCATGCTTCACGTTCTACAGGTTTTTCAACAAATTCTGGAATCTCGATTTCCTCAAGCACAGAAAATACTTCGTCTTCTGGCTGGTTGAAGCCTGAGTAGGCCTGCTCGGCGCGCTCGGCTAGCTTGCGCCAGCGCTTAGACTCCTCGGCCTTGCCCAAGACTTCAAGAGTTTCCGCATAGGCGTGGAATAGCGGTGCAGAATAGTCAAAGACTTTTTCTGGGTTTAGCTCTGGAATTTGTAATTCGGCAAGCGCCAAATCATTTTGGCCCAGGTCCAACCGAGCACCCGACATAACAATCGCAAGATTCACGCGAACCTGGGGTGTCAACTTAGTGCGGTCAACCTCGCGGCCAAGTTCCAAGCCTCGCTCCGGGCGGCCAAGTCCGCGCTCACAGTCAACCATTAGCGGAACCTGGTCGTTTGAACCTGAAATTCTGCGGTAGGTAAGAAGTTCACGCAGCGAAAGTGCATAATCCCCGATGCCGTATGCGGTCACGCCAACGGTTTCGCGAACCATTGCAATGCGACCGGCACGTTCGGCAGCTGCCAAAGCGTGCTGGTGGGCTAGTTCTGGATCTTGATCGTGCAAGATACTTACCATCGCCAAGTGGCGGGCTACCTTCTCGGCATTTTCAGCGGTCAGCGTCTTCAGCTGAACACGGATGCCAAGCTCAAGATCCTTTTCAGTAATCTCATCTGGAATGATTGGGCTCTTTGGCTTGTCGTAGTCAATCGGTCTGGCTACGCGCTCCTGCCAAGCTGGGCGTGAACCACCAGAATTTGGTCGAACACCTCGACCACTCGGTGCATCCTGACGACGGTCACGGCCTCCACGGCCGGAACCTTCTCCTGAATCACGTTCACGCATATTTATCTCCTGTAAGCATTCTACAAATGCCAAATCAACTAACGGAAAGTTAGTTAAACCAAAATGGCCACCTCGAAAGGTGGCCATTTTGTTAAATTAAGTCCGGCGGTGTCCTACTCTCCCACAAGGTCACCCTTGCAGTACCATCGGCGCAGGAGGTCTTAGCTTCTGGGTTCGGAATGTAACCAGGCGTTTC
>JBEGUG010000011.1:0-3075 GCA_041179005.1 Actinomycetota bacterium
TAAAACTTTCTGCTGCCTACAAGATCCCTGCGATTTCAACCGGAGACATCTTTCGTCACAACGTAAAGAATGAAACCGAGCTTGGCAAGCAGGCGAAGGCATTCATGGATCGCGGCGAGTACGTGCCAGATTCTCTAACTAACGATTTAGTTCGCGATCGTCTTTCTCAGGCTGATGCAAAAGAGGGTTTCCTGCTTGATGGTTACCCTCGCACCGCCGAGCAGGTTGCAGAACTTGATTCAATTCTTGAAGCAGCCGGCAACAAGCTTGACGTGGTTGTGCAATTAACCGCAGACACCGATGAAGTTGTTCGTCGTCTTTTGAACCGCGCAATCGAACAGGGTCGCGCTGATGACACCGAAGATGTTATTCGTCGTCGTCTTGAGGTTTACGAAGAGCAAACTGCTCCGCTAACTTCTGTTTACGCTAGCCGTGGACTTTTGGTAACCGTTGACGGACTGGGTGAAGTTGATGAAGTTACCGGCCGCATTCTTGAGGCGCTAAACGCTCGTGGCAACTCGAACTAAAAACGTCGAACTAACTCCCTTTTATAAATAATGCCTCGTCACGGATTTGAACTAAAAACCAACGAGCAAATAATTCTTATGCGCGAGGCGGGTCTTGCTACCGCCGAAGCACTCAAAGCAGTTCGCGCTGCAATCAAGCCAGGAGTTTCAACTCTTGAGCTAGACAAGATTGCCGATGACAAAATCAACTCTCTCGGCGGCCACTCAAACTTTCAATTGGTACCTGGCTACAGCCACACAATTTGCTCGTCGATAAATGAAGAGGTTGTGCACGGCATTCCAGCTGCAAATCGAATTCTGCAGGCCGGCGACATTGTCTCGATCGACTGCGGAGCTGAAATCGGCGAATGGAATGGCGACAGCGCTATGACTGTGATCGTGCCCGGTGAAATCAGCGAGGAAACCCTCAGCCGTCGCCAAAAACTATCCGATGTCACCGAGGGCTCACTTTGGGCTGGAATCGCAGCTTTGGCCAAGGCCAAGCACCTGAACCAGGTCGGCGAGGCCATCCAGGACTACATCGAAGCGCAGGGTAAAAAAGACGGCATCGACTACGGAATTCTCGAAGAATACGTTGGCCACGGAATTGGCCGCTCAATGCACGAGGATCCGCCGGTTTACAACTATCGGGTTCGTGGAAATGGGCCAAAAGTGGTTCCAGGGCTAGTTGTTGCGATTGAGCCGATGGTCACCGCCGGATCAGCCGAAACCAAGGTTTTGGGTGACGGTTGGACCGTTTCGACCAAGGATTCATCAGATGCCAGCCACTGGGAGCACTCGGTAGCGGTTCACGATCGCGGAATCTGGGTTTTGACCGCCTTTGATGGGGGAGTTGCTGGTTTGGCTCCCTTTGGAGTGGTTCCAGTACCTCTGGTTTAGGCCTGAAACGGCTCTGCCATGCGGTTCTCTGGAAAACTTAATTAGCAATATCGGCCCTAATTCCGTAGGATTGGAACTCGGTGTTTCTAACCGCAAATCCCACCTTTTAGGTAGTTCTTTTTGCGTGCGGTGGGCCGAAAAAACTTGAAGTAGATAAGTGAGTTATGGCCAGTAAAGACGGTGTCATCGAGATCGAAGGTTCGGTCGTCGAAGCTCTACCAAACGCGTTTTTTCGCGTGGAACTAGACAACGGTCACAAGGTACTAGCCCACATCTCAGGCAAGATGCGCCAGCACTACATCCGTATCCTCCCAGAGGACCGCGTGATTGTGGAGTTGAGCACCTATGACTTGAGCCGTGGTCGCATCATTTATCGCTACAAATAAAAAGGAAAAAACTCATGAAGGTTAACCCAAGCGTTAAGAAGATTTGCGATAAGTGCAAAGTCATTCGTCGCCACGGTCGCGTCATGATTATCTGCGACAACCCGCGTCACAAGCAGCGTCAAGGTTAATCCACGCACCACAAGTTCCACCAGCATCAAAGATTTAAAACTAAATAGCTACAAAACATAAGGCGTCACAAAGTTTCCGTAAAAAGAAACTTCACCTCCGGAGAAGGCCGGAGCCCAATCGTGAGATTCGGATGTGATGCTGCAGACCTTCTAACAACAAGGAGAAATCCCATGGCACGTGTTGCCGGAGCCGATATTCCAGACGCGAAGCGCGTCGAAATCGCACTTACCTACATTTACGGAATTGGCCGTACTCGCTCAGTAAAGATTTTGACTGAGACAAAAATTGACAAGAACATCCGCGTTAAGGACCTAACCGACGATCAGCTGGTTGCAATTCGTGACCACATCGAAGGTAACTTCAAAGTTGAGGGTGACCTTCGCCGTGATGTGACCGCAGACATTCGCCGCAAGGTTGAGATTGGTTCATACGAGGGCATCCGCCACCGTAAGGGTCTTCCAGTTCGTGGCCAGCGCACCAAGACAAACGCACGCACTCGCAAGGGTCCAAAGCGTACCGTAGCCGGCAAGAAGAAGGCTGCTCGTTAATCGAGAGCCCCCACAAACTTTAAGAATCTAGGAGAAATCTCATGGCAGCACCTAAGGCAGCAGCGGGAGCCCGCAAGCCTCGTAAGAAAGACAAAAAGAATATTGCTGTTGGTCAGGCACACATCAAGTCGACCTTCAACAACACAATCATTTCGATCACTGACACCACCGGTGCAGTTATCTCATGGTCATCATCTGGTGATGTTGGCTTCAAGGGTTCACGTAAGTCAACTCCTTTCGCAGCGCAGCTAGCAGCAGAAGCAGCAGCTCGCAAGGCGCAGGAGCACGGCCTAAAGAAGGTTGACGTTTTCGTAAAGGGCCCAGGCTCTGGTCGCGAAACTGCAATCCGTTCACTGCAGGCTGCAGGTCTTGAGGTTGGTTCAATCTCTGACGTGACTCCACAGCCACACAACGGTTGCCGCCCTCCAAAGCGTCGCCGCGTATAACGAATTTCATTTGCCTTCGGGCGAATTACCAAGCTTCATCTCGCAACAAACCTGAGCAGTGGCCACTGCTTAGGCCCCAACAAATAGATATCAAATAGCGGATATCTAGCTGAAAGGAACCATAGTGCTAATTGCACAGCGTCCATCACTTCACGAAGAA
>JBEGUG010000012.1:0-10959 GCA_041179005.1 Actinomycetota bacterium
CAAGAGCGCATGATGGGCATCGTTCCTAAGAAAGACTTCAAGAAGTTCAAGGCCATCGTTGATAAGTGGGAAGTTGAATTCTCAGTCATTGGTGAAGTAATCAAAGAGGATCGTCTCTACATCAACTGGGGTCACGAAGAAATCGTGAACGTTCCACCGCGCACCGTTGCCCACGACGGTCCTGTCTACGAGCGCCCAGTTGCTTACCCTGCTTACCAAGACGCACTAAACAAAGACAACACAAGTGGGTTGAAGCGTCAGAACGAAAACTCATCAGAACTTGCCGCGCAGTTGGTGCAGATTGTTTCTTCACCTAACCAGGCCAGCAAGAAGTTCATCACTGATCAGTACGACCGCTACGTTGGCGGTAACACCGCACTAGCTCAGCCAGATGACTCAGGCATGATTCGCGTTAGCGAAACCTCAGGTCTTGGTATTGCACTGGCAACAGATGCAAACGGTCGTTACTGTTTCTTGGACCCATACGAAGGTGCAAAGCTTGCCCTTGCCGAGGCATATCGCAACGTTGCAGTATCTGGCTCGGTACCCGTTGCAGTTACAAACTGTTTGAACTTTGGTTCACCTGAAAACCCAGAAGTAATGTGGCAGTTCAAGCAGGCAACCGCAGGTCTTGCAGATGGCTGTCTAGAACTTGGTATTCCAGTTACTGGAGGAAACGTTTCGTTCTACAACCAAACCGGTGATGTAGCTATTCACCCAACTCCAGTGGTTGGTGTGCTTGGTGTGATTGATGATGTTGCAAGAAGAATTCCTTCTGGATGGCAGGACGAGGGTCACAACATCTACCTACTTGGCACCACCAAAGATGAGCTAGATGGTTCCGTTTGGTCTGAGGTTGTCCACTCTCACCTGGGTGGCAAGCCACCAGTTGTTGATCTAGCTTTTGAGAAGCAACTTGCCGAGGCACTAAATGCTGCCAGCGAGCAGGGCCTATTGGCTTCAGCTCACGACCTATCTGAGGCTGGTTTGGCTCAGGCAGTTGTTGAGAGCGTACTTCGTTTCAACATGGGTGCTCGCATCTGGCTTGATGAGATTCAAGAGCGCGATGGCGTGGACCGCACAGCAGCCCTGTTCTCGGAATCAACCGGTCGTGTTCTAGTGTCTGTTGGACGCGAGGATGACGTGAAGTTTGTTGGCCTGTGTGAAGCACGCGGTATTCCGGTGCTTCGCATTGGTGTCACAGATAACTCAGGCGAACTAGAAATTCAGGATGTTGCTACCTGGCAGCTCAATGATCTGCGTGGTGCTCATGTGGGTACTTTGGCTGAGCTGTTTGGCTAATTCGTAATTACTAATTGGGGGGCGTAATGAAGAAATCAATCACCGCAATCACGCTTGCACTCTCACTTGTATTATCGGGAGCTATGCCTGCTGACGCAGCCAAGTTCAAGAACTGCACCGCTGTCAACAAGGTACATAAGGGTGGCGTATCAAAAAGCGTCGACACAGTTAATTCGGGTGGCAAGACAAAGAATCAACCCACCGTTGACGCCAAGCTCTATAAGACCCTAAAGGCAATGGACCGCGACAAAGACGGCATCGCCTGCGAAAAATAAGGTCGGATCTGGGCTGGGTTGATCTCAGGTCATTTGCTATCTGGAGGAGCTCGGTGGACGCTTTAGATAACGAACCTTCTGATCCGTAGTAACCCCAGAGTGAACACAAACTAACCTAGTTGCTTTTAGATTAGCGGATTTCAGAGGTTAGGTTGTGTCAGTGAATTTCGGGCTGTTTCAGTCAAACCTCTGAGCAAAGCTCTGAGCACAATCACTTGCCTTGTAGCCTTAATCTATGGGGAGACGCGGAACGCTAGCTGATGAATTTCCAGTGCTTGCGGCAGAGTTTGACCTAGAAAGAAATCACGGTCTAAGTCCAGCAGATTTCTCTTCTGGTTCGGATAAGAAGGTTTGGTGGTTGGGCCCATGTGGCCATTCATGGGAGGCATCAATTGGGCACCGCACTCGAGGCCGTGGCTGTCCAATATGCTCAGGAAATAAAGTTGCCGTTGGAGTGAATGATTTAGCGACCACCCACCCGGATCTCGCACGTGCATTTGACCCGATGAAGAACGGGAAACTTAGACCGACAGAATTCTCTGCAGGGTCAAACAAAATGATTTGGTGGACGGGTAAATGCAGTCACTCTTGGCAAGCCCCGATTTCACGAAGAGCCAAAGGTTCTGGCTGTCCGGTTTGCGATGGCAAGGTAATCATCGCTGGGTCAAATGACTTAGAAACGACTCATCCTGAGGTCGCAAGGTACTTTTCAGAGAAAAATCTGCCACTGACAAGCAGAGAGGTTCATGCGGGAACGCCACGGAAAGCCTGGTTTAAGTGCGACTTTGAACATGAATACGAAATGGCAGTCAATTCCAAGACACGCCTAAATTTGGGCTGCCCAATATGCTCTAAACGAATTCTTGCAAAGGGAATCAATGACCTTGGCACTACTAATCCCGGACTTGCCAAAAAGTGGCACCCTCATAAGAATGGGAAACTTACCCCATCCGACGTGACCGTTGGATCCCATACAAAGGCATGGTTTATCTGCGATTCAGGACACGAGTATGAGCAACAAATCAAGTCATCTCTTCTATACGGCTGCAATAGATGCAGTGGGAATGTAGTTGTACCTGGGGAAACAGACCTGCTGACCCTTAGGGCAGATATTGCTGCCGAATGGCACCCCAAACTCAATGACAGAGGCCCGTCTGAAGTGATGCTTGGAAGTGACTACCAGGCTTGGTGGATCGACGAAAAAAACCATGAGTGGAAACAGGGAGTACAGGTCAGAAGTCGCGGTGTAGGTTGCCCAAAGTGTGCACAGCTTGGATACGACCAAACCAGTCCTGGAATGCTCTACTTCATTCGACACGAAGGCTTTGGAGCCCGAAAGATTGGGATCACAAACCTTAAGAGTAAGTTTGACCGCCTCAAGGGATTCACAGAACTTGGCTGGATGACAATTGCGACATTTGAAGATGAAGATGGTTCCAACATTCTTGGTGCAGAAACACAGCTATTTCGTTGGTTAAGAAAAGAGCTTGCTCTCCCCGAATATCTTGGAAAGGCTGAAATGGGCCGAATGGGAGGGAACTCTGAAACGTTTTCTGGAGAAGGCGTCTCTGATAATGAAGTCATCAAGAAAATTGAGTCCACGCTGGCTGCACTTAGAGAATGACGCTATAGGACATGTTCCAGAAAAACCTGAACTGCGGTTGTTTATAGCTGCTTGTGGGCGGGGTGCCATAGAACCTCAGTCTCCTAGGATTTACCCCACCCCCCTCTAGAAGAAAACTAGAGAGGCTAGCTCTAATAACAATTTATGTTGGTCATTTCCCAAGTGTCGACATTTTCTGAGAACGTAATTTCAATTCGAGCTACTTGACCCGCTGCTACTCTCGCAGTGTCGTTGCCCCAAGAAGTGACAACATCGCCGTTCAAACCGTTGGCTTCGACATAAAGTGAGGTTGGGCAGGCTGTTTGAGAAACAATGTTGAAGATTGCACAGCTTCCGAATGAGTAACTACATGAACCATTGGCTTTGCCTAGGGCGAAGCCTGGATACCTCGGAATCTCGGTAAACCCTTTTGGATACCAAGGGAGGTTCTCCGCTTGGCTTGCAATTGTCCGCAAGTTGGAATCATAATCATCCAGCGTTTCTAGGGTCTTCGTAAGCCCACAAGCATAGACAACGGGTTGAAATAGCAAGTATGTCCAGTGGCTTTTACTTCGCATGTAGCCTTCGAACTCTTCAGCGTCTAATAAGGGCTTTACTAGCCGTTCTGTATTCGAGGCAATTGTGACCTTAATGTTTGCGTTCACCTGGTCAGAGTAAGACTCTCCTGAAAACCAAGACGGGTTCTCATCTTTCCATTCGAGGGAAGACCACGCATCCTTAGAAGCTTTCGCAACACTACTTGCGTTCTTCTTTACAACTGCCAATATCTTCTCGACTTCAATCTCACTTGATAAAGATTGATTCACAGAAGTGCACATTTCTTTGGAGAGAGCCAAAATCTCATCTTCGGAAAGAACATCAGATGGCACAACTCGGGGTGAAGCACTCGGTGCTGGGTCGCCGTTTAGGGTACCAGGAGAAGAAATACTCGAAAAAGCCGTCCCAAGAATTACTAGCAAGACAAGTGCAAATCCCACATAAACTTTGCCGTACTGAACTCCACCCAAATCTAGTTTTGAACTTGAGTCTTGGCTTGATTCCACCTCCTTAATTGGAGATTCTTTTTTCGGTTTCTCTAATCGATTGCCGCACTGATTGCAAAAGTTATGAGTTTCATCATTTTTCGCCGAGCACTTGTTGCAAATCATTTTTCCTCCGTATGAGTAACTGGCTCGAACTAGCCGAGAATTCTCTTTTTCTCAGCCATGAATTCAGCTTTGGTCAATAATCCTTGCTCGAGCAATTTGGCGAGCTTTTCAAGCTGCTCTGCACTTGATGCAGTGGATTTCGATGAGTTGCCTGATGAGCCGGGCTCATGAATCGCTTGAGTAAGTAGGTCCTTTAGCTCCGCAAACTCATCATTTGAATCAATGGTGAAAATAACACTATTTTCATCTTTCACAGCGGCTTGAATTCCACCCTTACTTTCACCGGCACCAGTAGCAAACTGAATGTAGCCATTGGTGAGCATTCCCGCCTTCTTTAACTGGATGGATGAGATAGCTCGGAGTGGAATCTCTTTTGTACCTTTCAGTCCTTGAGTCAAGAACCCCACGGCCCCTTTGCGTGAGATTGCTATCAACTTTCCATCAAAAAGAATTTGGCCGTTATAGCCCTTTACTTCAAGTGGGTTAGAAGGGCTGATTTCATGCAATTTCATCGGGGTTCGCACTGAGTCTTCTGAGCCCGCATCTTCACTCGCAATAAGTTTTACTCCACACGCAGAGCAGTGACTTGCCCACACCTGGTTAGGCATCCGGCATTCTTGACAGTTCACATTGTCTCCCCACACTGCATAGCCACTATTAAACATAAGTTCGGTTAGTCTCTCTTGGCTTTATTTTGCTCTCTGATGCCTTTTGCATACAGGAAGGCACCGAAAACAAATACAGCAACTTCAACACAAAGGATAATCACGCGGCCATAAATAGGGATGTCCTCAGATCTACCAGACCACCAGACCCAGATCAAAAGGGCCCCCGCAAGCATGAAAATGCCGCCAAGATTAAGCCACTTATTTGATTTGTAGCTCGCAGCCATTTCAACATCAGAAACAAACGGGGCACTTTGTACAGGCTCTACATCCCGCCCGCAGTGTTTACAAACCAAGGCGTGGTTCAGAATTGATTCTTTACAAAATGGACATTCTCTGGTTTGGGAGGTTGTCACTGGCTTTAGAGGTGGCACGGCAATAAGAACTAAGACCGCAAGCAGGAAAGTTAGAAAGAAACTAAACAGGAAGTAGCCAATGGCACTTCTACCCTTATTCCTGGCAATCCAACCAGCAACAAAACTCAAGAATAGATTTACAAGTCCAAGTAATCCCAGCAGTTCCATTTATCCCCCTAGGTCCATGCTAGTGACCGATTCATGGCCGTTATCAAAGAAAGAGATTGTTTGATCATCCTTGTCTCGCACCGGATTGAATCAACCTTGAGCCATGTACGTTTCCACCGGTAATTTTGCCGTTATAGGCATCAACGATGATTAGGGGAATGTCATTTCTGTCAGCAAATTCGATTGACCCCTTTGAATATGACATTGATGCAAAGAAGATGGGTTTTTTTCCAAAATCTATTGACGTCCCTAGCAAATCTCGAATTTGAGAGACAGGAATGGGTCCGTTGTAGAGCTTTACTTGTGCTACATATTCATCTGAAATGATGTCTGCGCCACCGTCTTGGGTTTTACTCGAGACCAAGGCATTTCTGACCCCTAGGTAAACAAGCCAATCTCTGCAGTAGTGTTCGAAATCATAAGAGTTCTTTATTTGACGAGATTCTGGCTTGGGTCCAAAAATCCCAATACTTAGTTTCTTTTCTCTGTACTTGTCGATTCGTTTTTGTGCCGCAACAACCGTATTGACATAAGTATCCAGAAGGAACTCTTCATACTCGTAAATTTTTTCTAGAATTTCCCATTCATTCTCAAAGTCTTCTATTTCTTTGCTCAGCTCATCAATCTTGAGCTTTAGTTCTTTTTGAGCCCAGCTATCTGGAAAAAGTTTTGCCATCATTGCAATATCACGCTTATTTTGCATCACTTCAAGTCGTTCGTAGGCTTCTGAAAGCCAGGCACAAAAGTCCGTGATTTCTGCAAAGGTTGATAAATGGCTTACCAACAATTGCTTTAGGTTCTTAAGTAGTGTCTCATTGATTTCATCACTCAACACAGGTGAAGTCTCAAAGTCATCTTGGATATCTTTTACCCACAGCCCGATAAAATCTATGCAGCGTTGTTTTATTGTTGGTTTGAAATCGCTCCAATCTACTTCGCCAGCGTAACCAATTGGCGATTCAAGGATTTCCTCAAATGTTATTGGTTCGTAAATGGAGACATCCGGTTTTGTGTTGGGGTCAGTGTTTTCTAGTTCATCAAGGTCATCCCAATCTAACCCTTCATCCAAATCATTTTCAGACAGATTATAGGGTTCAAACGCACTGCTGCTTATTTTTGTCTTATTTGACCAAGGTTCAATAAATGACATGTTTTTCTATGATCTAGAGGCCTAGAAACTTTCTAATTGATAAAGGGTTCTTGTTCTGTGGAGCTTGCTCGTCATTATCATCGAAAGGCAATTTTGCGACTTCGAGACCGGTAATTAGTGGACCGAGCAATATCGCCAGGACTAAGAAGGAGCCAAAACTGCGATTTTTACGCCTCGCTGCCGTTGCAATAAATGGTGCACAAATTACGTGAACGACAATTAGCACCGCTACCCATACTGCATAAGTGTTTGCGATTTGCTGTAGATCAAGCATTGTTCCCCCTGGAATTGAGCCTAACTCTAGCCGGTAACCAAAGAGCAGGCATGCTCCAAGTCATATACTGCGCTGTCGATGTCTTCTGCTTCATATTCGACGTCTTCTTTCGAAGACTCGTAGTCAAGTTCGTCTAGAACGTCACCAACGTGATTGGCCAGCTCGTCCGAGTAATAGATCAAATCTTCGTGGTCCGCGTACCAAAAGGCGTTCTCAACATCTGATTTGTATGAATCGAAAGCGTCATAATCCCACAGGCTCTCATTTGCGCCATCGTATGGATTGGTCGTGTAGTAAAAATCTTCGCAAGCCTGGAGATCATTCTGTGAAAACTCCGAAAACGCTCCGCCCACATTTGAACTACAACCTGCCAACAGAAACACACTTAGAAGGCCAATAAGGCCATGCTTTGTTTTCATTAGGACCCCCATCCTGTGATAAGTAAAGCTTAGCCGTATGGGCATTCGGGCATTGGGGGGTTGATTTTGGAGGCTGGATTCGTACCTTCAGGCCTTTTACGTTGGGGGCGTAGATTTTCTTAGTAAGGCCAGCGTCAGGATGCCCTAAATTCAGCAAAGTCTTTAGTTTAGTCGTTAGTCCTAACGTGCTGGGTTGTGTCGCGGGCTTCTTTCAGGCTCATACTGCAAGGCTAACTTAGGCTTGATGAAACAAGTATTCCAATGGAGGAATTATGAGCCGCACCTCAGCAGCAATTGAAAAAGGTATCTTCTGGTCACGCTGGTTGCTGGCCCCGCTTTACATTGGGCTAGTAGGTGTATTGGTTGTTCTGGTAATCAAGTTCGGCATTGAGTTTTGGCACATGCTTGAGCACGTGATGGTTGATAAGGGTGGAGACACCTTTGTGCTGGATCTCTTGGCTCTGCTTGACCTGGTGCTGCTGGCCAACCTGATTTTGATTGTGCTGTTCGCCGGCTACGAGAACTTCGTTTCAAAGATTGAAGTGGCTGAGAAGTCCGTTGACCGCCCTTACTGGATGGGAAGCGTTGACTTCTCTGGTCTAAAGATCAAGTTGATTGGTTCGCTGGTTGCGATCTCAGTTATTGAGCTACTCAAAGACTTCATTGAGCTATCTGTTGACCCGCAGCAAAAGGTTGGCGATGGAACAATCTGGCGAATCATCATTCACCTAACCTTCGTGGTTTCTGGTGTGATGTTTGCGCTGATGGATGCCATCAACGACAACCGAATTGCCAAGAAGAAAACTTCTTTGGGTAAGAAGTCTTTAGGTAGCGGAATCTAGGCCGCTCCCACAAAGTAAGTTATCCACAAATTCAGCTTCTCATCGCTTTTATGTTTGATGTAGGCGAGATGATTTGATAACTTATAACCATGCGCTTGGCTCAGACCCAAGCCCGCCCGGTGACCAAGGTCACCGGGTTTTGGCCTTAAAGGGGTTCCATGAAGCGCGTTCTAGTTCTCGTCGATGGATTCAACTTATTCCACGCAATCAGTGATCTGAACCCCACGATGACAGACATCAACATTCATGCGTTGGCAAATCGACTGATTAGGCGACAGCATGAGCAGATTGTAGGTATCGACTATTTCTCTTCTTTGATTACTCATCTAAACAAGCAAACGATAAGTAATCAGGAATCGTATCTTGAAAACCTTAGGTCGACCGGTGTAAGAGTTGTCTTGGGGCGGTTTCGTCCAAGGTCACAAGAGTGCCCCCGATGTGGGCTTGTGAAGATTAGTCACGTTGAGAAAGAAACCGATGTAAACCTTGCGTCAACTTTGGTCGCCAAGGTATTTGAAGAAGCTTGCGATAAGGTTCTACTTTTTTCTGCTGACAGTGATATGAGGGGCGCGATCAGCGCCGTAAAGGCTAAGTACCCAAAAGTACCCATCTGGCTTGTATCTACGGCTAAGTACCTTCAGCCTGTTCATAGAAGCCTAGGCAAAATTGTTGACGGTCAAATTCGCCTAAATCAACAGATGATTAATCAGCACCTCTTCTAAAGAGGAGGGAGTGACTACTCGTCGAACGGGTCCGCAATACCGATGTAGACGGTCTCAAGGTATTCCTCAATACCTTCCTTACCGCCCTCACGACCCATACCCGATGCCTTGACTCCACCGAAAGGTGCTGCTGGGTTTGAAACAATTCCTGTGTTCAAACCAAACATGCCAACCTCAAGAGATTCAGCAAGACGAAGACCACGGTTTAGATCCTTGGTGAATGCGTAGGCAACCAAACCAAACTCGGTGTCGTTAGCAAGAGCAATTGCTTCCGCCTCGTTCTTGAAAGTAATGATTGGCGCAACTGGGCCAAACACTTCTTCTTTCAAGATACGTGCGTTCTTAGGAATTGAAGTCAAAACTGTTGGTGGGTAGAAGTAACCCTCACCTGAAGGAATTGAACCACCGATAAGTGCTGTTGCACCCTTGTCAACCGCATCCTGAACTAATTCGTGAATGCTTACGCGGCTCTTCTCGTCGACCATTGGACCGATGTTTGCGCCATCTTCAGTTCCACGCGCAACCTTTAGTGCGGCCATCTTGGCTGCAAGCTTGGTTGAGAATTCCTCGGCAATGCTCTCGTGCACAAGCACGCGGTTCGCTGCGGTGCAGGCCTCACCCATGTTGCGAAGCTTGGCAAGCATGGTTCCGGTTAGCGCCTTCTCCATATCTGCATCTTCAAAGATGATGATTGGGGCGTTGCCACCAAGTTCCATTGAAACGCGAAGCACCTGCTCTGCTGAGTCTGCAATTAGACGGCGGCCGATTCCGGTTGAACCGGTGAATGAAAGTTTACGAAGACGTGAGTCCTTAATTAGTGGCCCGGTTACTGCGCCAGCCTGCTGAGTCTGAATAACGTTCAGCACACCCTTTGGTAGACCACAGTCTTCAAGCACCTTTGCAAACATCAGAGTTGCTAGCGGAGTTAGTGCCGCCGGCTTAATGATCATGGTGCAACCGGCTGCAATTGCCGGAGCAATCTTGCGGGTAGCCATTGCTAGCGGGAAGTTCCAAGGAGTAATGAAAAGGCTTGGGCCTACTGGACGCTTCTGCACCATGATGCGCATCTTGCCATCGGGAGCAGTTGAGAAACGACCCGACTGGTGGCTGGTCTCTTCGCTGAACCAACGAAGGAACTCAGCACCGTAGGCAACTTCACCCTTTGCCTCAGCAACTGGCTTACCCATTTCAAGAGACATCAAAAGTGCAAAATCATCGGCCATCTCGGTGACCTTGTCGAAAGCTTTGCGCAGAATCTCGGCGCGGTAGCGAGGTGAGGTCTTCGCCCACTCAGCCTGAGCAGCGTGAGCTGCGGCTAGTGCATCCTGGCCATCAGCAGCAGTTGCGTTGGCAACCTGAACAAGAACCTTGCCGGTTGCTGGGTCAATTACATCGATAACTGACTTATCGCCTGAATCACGCCATTCACCATTGATGTAAATGCCCTTTGGGACTGCGGCTAATACGCGTGCTTCATCTGCTGCTGTGATGCTCATAGTGTTTTCTCCATAATTGCGACAACGTCGTCGCGAGTTGGTTCAACTGGGTTATTTAAGGTTACCGCATCTGCAACAGCATCATTGGCCAGAGATCCCAGGTGGTCCTTGCTAATACCAAAGTCGGACAGCTTGCCCTTAAGGCCCACCAACTCAACTAATTCGGCAATGCGAGCAATAGCCGCGTCCGCATTCTGAGCATCAGACTTTGAAGTCTCACCAACACCAAGCGCAAAGGCCAAACGAGCAAATCGAGCACCGCGGTGAGGCAGGTTGTACTTCAAAACTTCTTCAAGCACTAGGCACAGCGCAACACCGTGAGGAATGTTGAACTGACCACCGAGTGCGTGACCAATGCCGTGCACAAGACCTAGACCGGTGTGAGAGAAACCAACACCGGCGATGTGTGAGGCAAGCAACATCTGTGAACGAGCTTCAATGTCATCGCCCTTGGTGCAGGCGGTCACAATGTTTTGTGAAACCATTTCAACAACCTGCAGCGCAATGCCATCGCTGTA
>JBEGUG010000013.1:0-14817 GCA_041179005.1 Actinomycetota bacterium
ATGCGCTTTGAAATGCGAGGGAATTCGGGCATGTATAAAGGTTAGCAAGCAGATGCCCCTTTGCATTACTGGGAAACAGCGGGTATCCTTTAGGAAGTGAGTTTGACAACTCAGGAAGCCTAATCTGGCAAATTAATCAATTCTTAGATTTATCTAATTTTTTGACGCCCGGATGACTGCCGCTCGTGTTGTTGGATTTTCCCTCAAAGGGTGGTGGCTCAATTGGTAGAGCATCGGTCTCCAAAACCGAGGGTTGCAGGTTCGAGTCCTGTCCGCCCTGCAAGTAGTACCAGCGTCATCAAACGAAGAAGAAGGAATGAGCATGGCTGAAGAGCTAGAGCAAGTCTCAGAAGATGTAGTCGAAAAGGCTAAAGCCGATAAGGCATCAAGCCGAAACTTCATCGCACGCATCGTCTTGTTCTTCAAGCAGGTTGTGGGTGAGTTGAAGAAGGTCACCAAGCCAACTTGGGCAGAGCTTCGTAACTACACCGGCGTTGTATTGGCTTTCGTTGTAGTTGTAATGGCGATTATTTCTTTGTTCGACTGGCTTTTTTACCAGGGTGTTGTTTTCATCTTCACCCCAACCGCTTAATTAGTAAGGACACATCAAGTGAGTGAAACAGAACGCGAAGAACTAGAGGCTGTAGCCGAGGTTCAAGACGTTGTCGCTGACGCGGTAATCGCCGATGCCGATGCTGACCTTGCCGACTTGGCTCAGGACGCTGCTGCAGAACTAGAGCAGGACCTAGAGCTTGAAGAAGCGATCGTTGAAGCTAAAGAAGAGGCAGCAGCTGTTGATGCTGAAGTTTCTGAAGGTGGATCAGATGACCCCTACCGCGAGTTCAAGGCTGAGCTTCGTCGCCAGCCAGGTAAGTGGTACGTAATTCACTCTTACGCAGGTTACGAGAAGCGTGTTAAGCAGAACATCGAAAACCGCAAGCTTGCAATCGAAGGTGGAGATGACATCTTCCAGATTGAAGTTCCAATGGAAGAGTCAATCGAAATCAAGAACGGTCAGCGCAAGTTGGTGACCAAGGTTCGCATTCCTGGCTACGTTTTGATCCGCATGGAAATGAACGAAGAGTCATGGTCGCTTGTTCGCCACACTCCAGCTGTAACCGGCTTCGTTGGTAACTCACAGAACCCAACCCCACTTCGTGCTGAAGAAGCTTTCAACATGTTGAAGTCAATGTTTGTTCTGCCAGAAGAGGCTGCTGCAAAGGCTGCTTCAAAGGGTGGCGTTGCTGTCAAGGGCAAGGCAAAGGCAATTCCTGTCAACATCAACTTCAAGGTTGGCGAGAGCATCATGATCAAGGACGGATCATTCGCTGGTCTTCCTGGAACCATCTCAGAGATCAAGCCAGAAAGCGGCAAGCTTACTGTTCTTGTTTCACTGTTCGAGCGCGAGACTCCTGTTGAGCTTGGCTTCGAGCAGGTTGGCGCACTGAACTAGTTTTTACAAAGTTTCCAAACAAACAAAAGGAAAAATCAAATGGCACCGAGCAAAAAGATCACCGGAATGATCAAGCTGCAGATCCAGGCAGGCGCTGCTAACCCAGCTCCACCTATTGGTCCAGCTCTTGGTCAGCACGGCGTGAACATCATGGAGTTCTGCACCGCGTACAACAACGCAACTGCAGACCAGAAGGGCAACGTAATCCCAGTAGAAATTACTGTTTACGAAGACCGTTCATTCACATTCGTTCTAAAGACTCCACCAGCAGCTGAGCTAATCAAGAAGGCAGCTGGCGTAGCAAAGGGTTCGTCAACACCTCACACCGTGAAGGTTGCAACCTTGTCTAAGGACGCGCTTTACAAGATTGCCGAGCAGAAGATGGCAGACCTAAACGCTAACGATGTCGATGCAGCTGCAAAGATCATCGCTGGTACTGCACGCTCAATGGGAATCACCACCGAGGCTTAATAACCTCATCCACTAAGTCGTGGGAGTACCGTGCGCGGTACGTTGACCACAACTGTGACCAATTAGAAAAGGAACAACAGCATGGCAAAGCGCTCAAAGGCTTATATAGCAGCCGCCAAACTCATCGAAGAAGGCAAGCTATACACTCCAGCTGAAGCAGTAGCGATCATTCGCGAGACTGGTTCAAAGAAGTTCGACTCAACCATCGAGGCTGCATTCAAGCTCGGTGTTGACCCTCGCAAGGCAGATCAGATGATCCGTGGAACTGTTTCACTTCCACACGGAACTGGTAAGACTGCACGCGTTATCGTATTCGCAACCGGTGCTGCAGCAGATGCAGCTAAGGCTGCAGGCGCTGACGAAGTTGGTGGAGACGAACTTATCGAAAAGGTAGCTGCAGGTTGGACAGACTTCGACTCAGCCGTATCGACTCCTGAACTTATGGGTAAGGTGGGTCGTCTAGGTAAGGTACTTGGTCCTCGCAACCTAATGCCAAACCCAAAGACCGGAACCGTAACTCCAGACGTAGCGAAGGCTGTAAACGACATCAAGGGTGGACGTATCGAGTTCCGCATTGACAAGCAGTCAAACCTTCACTTCATCATTGGTAAGGCATCTTTCACCAAGGAGCAGCTGGGTGACAACCTAGCAACCGCGATGGATGAAATTCTTCGTTTGAAGCCTTCATCATCAAAGGGCCGCTACCTAATCAAGGGTGCACTTTCAACCACATTCGGTCCTGGCATCTTGCTAGACACCAACGTGACCAAGGTTGAGTTCTAAAAAACAAAAACAGAATTACGATGAAGGGATCAGGTCGTGAGACCTGGTCCCTTTGTCATCGGGGTGAATCTAACTAGGCTAAAAGCCGAACGAACCGAAAGGCGGGATATTGCCACAGCACGCATTTGGCGCAGCCACACTTCTTGATACGAAAGACCCAATGGGTTTGCGCTCAAGCGCACCCCTGCTAGACGCTTGGATCCGCGATATGGAGACAGACAGATCTCCTTTTCAGATTCCAGGACACAAGGGCCGCACTGACCTAACCGGTGCAATCGTTGATGGTGACATTCCAGTTCTACCTGGCAACCATCCCCACAGAATTTCTCCCTCGCTCATTCTTGAAGCTGAGGCACTTGCGGCCAAACTTTGGGGCGCTGAACTTTGCCGCTTTGGCGTAAACGGATCATCCGGTTCCAATCACGCAGCCGTGATGGCGGTTGCCTCACCCGGCGACAAAGTCATCGTCTCGCGCACACTGCACAAGTCAGTTTTAGTTGGCTTGGTTTATGCCGGTGTGATTCCGATTTGGATTCGCCCAGAAATTAACGCGGCTACCGGTTTGCCGGAATATCTGCCGTCAACTCGCTTGGCCGAAACCATTGCTGCCAACCCCGATGCAAAAGCCGTCTTGATTGGTGAGCCTTCATACGTTGGCACGATGTCAAATATTCCGCGCCTTTCGAAAGTTTGTCACGACGCTGGCATTCCGTTAGTGGTTGATGCCGCCTGGGCTGCGCACTACGGTTTTCATCCGGAGTTACCAAATCACCCAATCGCCGAAGGCGCCGATATTGTGGTGACCTCGGCACACAAGACTCTTCCTTCATATTCGCAGGCATCATTTGTTTTGGTGCGTGATGAATACGTTGACCTTGCTCGCTTCAACAAGATGTTTGATTCAACTCAGACAACTTCTATGTCTGGGCGAATTTTGGCTTCAATCGATGCCGCTCGTGCACTGCTTGAACGTCACGGTGAAGAACTAATTGGTCCAGTGATTGAAGCAACCGAACGCGGCCGCGCCTCACTGGTTGCTGCCGGTATCGATGTGATTGATGGTGAATACATTGACCCCTTGAAGCTGGTTATTTTGCTATCCGGTTGCGGGGCAGACGGAAACAAGGTCGAGGCTGATTTGCTGGCTGCCAACATCGATGTTGAAATGGCAAACCGCGACATCCTGATTCCAATGATCACTTTCGCTGACACACCGGATCGCATCAATGACTTGGTGAAGAAGATCATTGCCTCGGTTGAGCAGCACAGGGGAGAGCCGCGTGCCATAGAAATTTTGCCCGCATTCTCAATTGAGCCTGAGGTTGTGGTTACTCCGCGCGAGGCATTCTTCTCTGACTATGAGGTTGTTCAGGCTGTTGACGCCGTGGGCCGAGTGTCTGCCGAAATGATTTGCCCCTACCCACCTGGAGTACCTGTTTTGTCACCGGGTGAGAGAATTACCCAAGCTGCATTGAGCGCACTTTTTGAAGCTAGAGATATGGGCGTGCGGATTGCCTTCGTGGCAGACCCAACGTTGCAGACGCTAAAAGTATTACCAAAGGAATAGTTCTATGGAGTCAAAAGTGCAGGCAGCGGATGCAGCTACTGAGGCAGGTTCAACGGCGCTAGCCAGTGCCAATATGCCGGGCTGGAAAAAGCGCGTAGCAATCTTCATGACGGGCCAAACCATATCGATGTTTGGTTCGTTCCTTGTTCAGTACGCAATTCTTTGGCACCTGACCCTAACCACCAAATCTGGTTTGGTGCTTGCACTGGCAGTAATTTTTGGTTTCGTACCGCAGGCAATTGTTTCGATTTTCGCCGGAGTCTGGGCAGACCGCGTGAACCGAAGGCTAATGATTATTGTCTCGGACTCTGCGATTGCACTATCAACACTTGGCCTGGCGCTGCTGATGCTTTCAGGTGTTGACGACCTGTGGTTGATTTTCCTTGTGATGGCTGTGCGATCAATTGGTGCCGGTGTGCAGATGCCAGCAGTTTCGGCGATGATTCCGCAAATTGTGCCATCGGATAAGTTGATGCAGATCAATGGCATCAACTCAACGATTCAGTCAATCATGGGCTTGGTAGCCCCGGTCGTTGCAGCGGCTGTCTACGCGAGCTTCTCGATTGTTTCGATTTTCTTCGTTGACGTATTCACCGCCATTATCGGTGTTGGAATGTTGGCCTTGATCAAGGTTCCTTCGCTTGACCGCGTGAAATCCGATGAGAAACCTTCGTACTTTGCAGATCTGAAAGACGGTCTAAATTACATCTTTACTCACGACCTTGTGCGCTGGGTCATGGTTGTTTTTGCCGTTGTTTTCCTGCTGGCGGTTGCACCATCAAACCTTTCTCCGCTTTTCATTGCCAGAAACTTTGGAACAGAAGTTTGGAAGCTGACCGTTGCTGAAGTGACTTTTAGCCTGGGCATGGCACTCGGTGGTGCACTGCTTGCACTGTTTGCTAAGAAAGTGAATCGAATCGCCATGATTATTGGTGTTTCGATTTTCTTTGGCTTTGTGACCATTGGGATGGGGCTCAGCACGAACCTAATCGTGTTCTGCATTCTGTTCTTTGTGATCGGTGTTGCAGTTCCTTCGTTCTACACTTCGGCGATGACCATGCTGCAGGAAACCGTAGAACCGGAGCGTCAGGGTCGCGTGTTTGGATTCGTAGGCATCGTTATTGCTTTGGCTATGCCAGTAGGCATGGCAGTGCTTGGACCACTTGCTGACGTTATTCCCATTGAGACCCTGTTCATTATTTGTGGAATAGCGATGGTGGTTGCGGCATCTGCAGCAGCACTATTGCCGGCGGGTAAGCGAGCAATCGCTGCTGCGCATGCAGGTGTTGGCCAGTCCCTAGATGATCAGAACGCCGTCGTTCAGACGGGCGGCACTTCTGCTAGTTCTTCGCAAACTCCAAAAGACCAGCCAAGCGACTAATCGCCTTTACGTCTTCAACGTTTTTGAAGCGCGTGCGAATTAGCTCGGGGCTATAAACCAAATAGCTATTGGTCTTTGCCCTCGAAAGCGCAACGTTTAGGCGGTTGCGATCAAGCAGGAATTCCAGTCCGCGCGGTGCATCATCGGCGCTCGAGGCCGCAAGCGAAATAATCACGATGTGTGCCTCACGCCCCTGAAACTTATCTACTGTGCCAACCTGCACCTCGGTGAAGCCTGACTCATCTAGAGCTGTGCGAATTGAATCAACCTGCGCGTTATAAGGGGCAACAATCAAAACCTCGTCTTGGCTTACAAATTCAAGGTGACGCCTTGTTAGCGCAAGCACGGCCTCAACTTCTTCCATCGAATAAGAAGCATTACCAATGTGTGCAACCGGGTGCAGCTCAAATCCTGGCGCTAGGCCGCTGACCTGCTGTGCCGAGGTATCGGGGTGTGAGTGCAAACGGTTTTGATACGACAACCAAGACACCGGCGCATTCACGCTTGGGTGCATACGGCGGGTGACCTCAACAAAATAGCCGTGCTCACCATCAAGAATTTGCTGCTCACCCATGTAGTGGCCGAGTGCCGAGTTATCGACTCCACCGGGGTGAACCGCCTGCACAACCTGAGTCAACTGCATTGGATCACCAAGCAGCACCATATTGGTTGAGCCACCACCAACAGCAATTGCGTCAACCAGTGAGAACTGAGCCGCCTCATCGATGAAGATGTAATCAAATTCTTCTTCAAGAACAATCGTGCTGCAGAAGGTCCATGCTGTGCCGCCAATAACGTAGCCACCGGTTTGCTTGGCTCGCCAGTTCTTCATGACTGAATAACCCGATGGCGTCACCCACTCGCGAGGAGTTTTGTCTTCCTTCTTAGGTTGCTTGGCAATTGCTGATGCGCTTACTCCGGCATCCACACAGCCAGCCAGAAGGTTCTCAACGGCTGAGTGTGAGTTAGCAACCACCGCAATCTTTTTGCCTTGAGAAACTAGGTGTGCAATTGCGCGCGAACCTAGGTAGGTCTTGCCTGAGCCGGGTGGGCCCTGAATCGCCAATACTGATCGGTGCAATCGTGAAACCGCATCAATCACAGCGGGTAGGTAATCGTCACCTTTTGCTTCCAGCAGCTTTCCATCATCGATGAGTGCTGGCGGGTTACGCATGAGTAGGTCAAGGGTGGCGTTTCCGTTTGGCGCCTCAAACATAGGGGAGACCCACTCATTCGCCAGACCGAGTGCGTTTTCACGAACAGCCTCCTGCTTGCCACCAGATCTAATGAATAGATCTTCAAAAATTGCATTGGGCTCAAAATTGGCGTTAGCAATCGTGGTGATTCGCTTGAACGAGATACGGTTGCCATCGATGGCAACCAGCGTTCCCTTATCTAATTCGTTCTGATTAGCGCCATAACTAAACCGTACGTAAATAGCGGTGCCTGGCTTGAGCATCAGAGTTTGCCCAGGGTCTAGCTCGTAGCTGTAGTCAAGAGTGATTTTTACTGTTGGGTTCAGGTGCATGCCATCAAAACCACTGGCCTCACGCTGGCAGCCGCTAACCACCAAGGCTTTGCGATCTGCGTGCAGGGTTTCGTCTACAGCCTCGCGCCTTAGGTGTCTTTCGCGGAAGGTAATCACTTCTTCGCGCTTGTAATAGAGCACGGAATGCATCAGCGCCTGCCAGATTTTGGCTCGGTAGTCGGCTTCAGCCGATTCACCCCAACGCCAGTCGGCAACTGCTTTTGCCATGTGATTTGTTGCACGCTGCAGTTCCGCTAGTTCGCGCTCGGCCTTGTTGGTTGCGCTGTCTTGGTCTTCTGGGTCAGCGGCCCACTCAGCTTTTTTTCTATCGACCGCCTGGCGGTGTTCAACGTATTTGCTGTGGGCACCCGGCATGCTCGAGAGCCATTCGTAAAGAGCCAGCGTTGAGATGCAGTCGTCTTCGTTGTAATCGGAGATGGTCTGCAATACGCGGGCAGCTTCTGCGGGCTCTTGCTCTAATAGCTGACGGTAGTAGTCATACTCTTCGATGCTTGAGCCAGCATCAACAACTGTGCTCTTGCGATCAAACTCGTAGAAGGCCTCTAGCTTCTTGATGGAGTAGCTTGGCTGGCTAACCATGATGGATCCCTTGACCACTTTATAGAGGTCAATCATTTTGCCCTCGGTGATTAGCCAGTCAACTTCTTTTTCCATTACGCCGTGACGCGTGGCCAATTTGTTTAGCGCAGTAACTTCGTACGGCGCGTAGTGATAAACGTGAGCGGTTGGATCTGCCTGCAATGCGTCGTAGGCAAACTTCACAAAATCGCTAAACGCTTTTGCCTCTTGTTCGCGATCGTGTGCCCAGAAGGCGTGAAACTTTTTATCCCTTGTAATTGCTCCGAATAGATATTCAAGCCCGCCCTTTTCTTCAAAGTAGGGAAACCCTTCCATATCAAAGAAAATGTCGTTGGCCGATGCCGGAGGCAAGACACCGATTTCAGGATCATCAACAACTAGGTACTCGTGCTTACCAGTTTCCCTGAA
Organism: Actinomycetota bacterium; assembly: GCA_041179005.1. GTDB lineage: Bacteria > Actinomycetota > Actinomycetes > Actinomycetales > Microbacteriaceae > Rhodoluna. The sequence continues at coordinate 8,192 of JBEGUG010000013.1, forward strand.
CGCCGTCTGCAGCTTTGCCTGCTTGCGCAATTTATCGAAGCTGCCTGGCACGAAATCACTTGGTCTAGCATCATCGGTTGCCGAAGCCAGCCCCGCCATAGTGGTGATGCCGGCTTTCTTGAGTTTTTCAATCTGCGACTTATTGATACCGGCAATCTGAACCAGGTGATCAATCTCTTTACGATTATGGTCGCACAAATCGGGGTATTCGCAAATTGCACAGGTGCTCTGCACATCACAGTGCAGACTCAGGTGCTTCATCTCGAAGTCACTCAAATCACCCGATGCAACCTTCTCAAACGCAGCCTCTAGGTAGGAGCGAGCCTGGCGCATTGCCGGAACAATCTCTCCCTCTTCGAAAATTTCCAACGTGCGCGATCCAAGAATCAATCCGTGCATTGCGTTTGCTTTCAGCCCAAGCGCATCTAGCGCTTCAACGTAAAGGGCAACCTGCAATAGGTAGTGCGGCTTGGCAGAGCTGGCTAGCTTGGCATCCCAGGCGATGTAGCCAATTTTGCCGTGCTCATTATTTACGACTGTGCGATCCGCAGCAGGCTTGGCAACGAGTTTGCCCTTTACAAATTCAAGGTCGTAGTCTCCGCGGACCAAAAAGTCAGGACGACCAGTGAACTCGGCGAGACCCGCGCGGTGACGAAGCGCACCCTGGTAAATCACGGGCACACCGGCGTGCATTAGTTCCACGGTTTCGCCGAACGTATCTTTACCTTCAGGTCGCTTGAAGTCATCGGGGTTCAGAGAAGCACGAAGCTCTTCTTCAATCTCGGATTCAAACTTGTCACCGTAGGCCATGGCCAAGGTCTTGCCCTCAAGCGCGTAAGGATCAAGCAGAGCGCGAACGCCAGGCATGTCTAGTTCTTTGGCAATCGCCAGCTTGATGCAGTGATCACAGGTGGACGCTCGCATTAGGTCGCGAGTATTGAAGGCCCAAACTACTTCTTTGGGATTTTTTGCGGTTTCATCATTTAACTTATACATGCGGATCTCTCCAAGATTTTGTTAGAGCTGGTCGCCCAGCTGTTTTCTTTATGGGGAGATTCTCGCACGGCCCACTGACATTTTGGCCGAGGCAGTATTGCCAGTGGAACTAAAGGGTTGCTAACACCGCATCTAGATCGGCCTTGGTTGGCGGCTCGGCCCCGGCGCGCTCACAGGTGATTGATGCTGCAATGCCAGCGGTCCAAACAAATTCGCGTAGCACCTCATCGCTCAAGTTCTGCAGGCGGTCAAACGGATCAGCACCCAGCGCGTCAACATCTGATAGTTGCCCAAGCAGGTTGGCGCAGAAAGTATCGCCCGCACCCACGGTGTCAACTACGTTGATTTTTCGCGACTCAACATCAAAGCGAGTTCGTGAACCATCGGCCGCCAAGCGATACACCGATACACCTTCGCCGCCGCGAGTAATAAATACGTGACGAGCAGAATCGCCAATCCACTTCCAAACAACCTTGTCAACATCTTCACCATCGGCCATGTCATACAGCCAGTGAATATCTTCATCGGAGGCCTTGATGATGTGCGAAATGTCGTTGATTCGCTCAACTCGCAAGCGCTCGTGATTGCGCTCGAATCCAAGAGCAGGACGCATATTGATGTCGTGACTGATGGTCACGGAATTCTGCTTGTAGTGCTCGCGAGCCCAGTCCTCGATTACAAGATTTCCAGGACCCATTGCCATGGTCAGGCAACCAAATTGAATTGCGGTTGCGTGCATGTTTTCGAGTGCGGCGTCGCTCGGTAATTCGTTAGGTGTCCAACCCCAGTCGGCAGTGCCATTTACATAGAAGGAATAGGAAGGTGTACCGCTTGCATCAATCGAAACAGTCACCATAGTGGTTTGCTCATTTGCTGCTACGGCATAGTCCAATCCAACGTGATTGGCAACAAGCTTTTCGCGAATCAGTTTTCCAAAACCATCGCCCGATAATCTCGCCAGAAATTGCTGTGGAGTTCCTCGTCTGGCAAGTGCAATAGAGACGTTGGCATTTGCGCCGCCCACAATGGCGTTGAATGATCCCGATTGGTATCGGTTTTCAATTAGGTCAATCAGGGCTTCGCCAATTACAAGGATCATGGCAAAAGTTTAGAGGGATAGTCTTGTTATATGAAAAGAATCCCTCTGGCAAATAAAGCAATCGCCCTTCCACTGATTGGTTTGATGGCAGCCTGGCTGACTTTCATGTTGGCCACCTTGGCTAATCTCTATGTGCCGCTACCTAGCTATGACTCGATGGGCAACATCATTGAGACCAACGAGGTCTTTCAGGTGGCCCCTTACCTATTCCTGCTGGGTATTGCCGCGGCTTCGATTGCCTCGCTAATTGGCCAGCGCTGGGCAATTCAGGCGCGTCGCGAAATGGGCGAGGCAAATACCCTGGCTCGCGCCGCTCAGCGATTCGCCACCTTGGGCATCATCATTGGCCTAGCCTCTGGCGCCATTTTTGCGATCGGTAACTTCCTTGGCGCATTCAATGCTTACTCTGGCCGCGCCGACAATATCGCGCTCAGAATCGCCAGCGTCTACATTCCTATTCTTCTTGCGACCGCATTGGTCGTCTACGTGTTGCTTGCGGCCTTTGTGTTTGAGCACCATGACAAAAAGAACACCGATGGCAGCAAATCAAAAATGAGCGAATCGCAGCGCGCACTTGGACTTGGTTATGCAGTTCCAATTCTTGCAACCGCAGCAGCAATCATCTTTGGTCTTGGCGTCTACGACGTGACCAAAACAAATCTTCAGGTTTGGGTTTGGGTGATCATTATCGCCATCGTTGCAGCTGGTGTAGTTTTTGGAACTCGCTTCGCAAACAAGGCAAAAGCTGCAAAACCTGAAATGCCAAAGCCTCGTACCGCGCTAACCGTTGGTGCATCTAACCTGAACTTCGTGCTGTCAATTATTTTTGGCGCAACGGTAACCATCATGGCTTTCACATTCGGGGCCGAAGCAATTTCTAAATTGCAATCCTGGAGTCAGCCGCCAGTGAATTGTGAAGGCGTTGAGTGTAACTCTGTTGCTTCAGTCTCAAACTTGTCTTGGACTTGGTTGATACAAGAGTTTGCACCAGCAAAGGTTTTGCTGGCGATAGCTGTCGTGGGAATCTACGTCACGATCACCGAACGCCACCGTGAGGCTGTTTCAACGAAGAAGGCAAAGTAGTTTGAAGTATTTTGCATCGGGGTTATTGTTCGATAACGACGGCGTACTTGTAGATTCGCATGAGGCATCAGGTGTGGCCTGGAAAATCTGGTCGCAGGAATACGCACCGCACTTTGAATGGGATGTGCCAGAGAACGCCGGCGTGCGCGCAGAAGACAAGGTGCGCGAATACGTTTCGCCTGAACTATTTGAAGTGGCCAATGACCGTATCAATGAACTAGAACAGCAGACAGCAAACGAGACCGTTCCGCTGGCTGGATCAGTTGAGTTGCTTCATTCACTAAAGCCAGGTACCTGGACAGTGTGCACCTCGGCGAATGTGAATCTGGGCACTGCACGGCTTCAAGCCGCAGGGTTGCCAGTTCCGGCCGAGCTGGTCACCGGTAACGACGTAAAGCGTGGCAAGCCACATCCGGACCCTTATTTACTGGGCGCCGAGCGCCTAGGTTTTGACCCAGCCGACTGCGTGGTTTTTGAAGACGCCATCGCCGGGGTAGAGGCAGCGATTGAAGCCGGGGTTGGCTTAGTAATAGGTGTGAGCGAGCGAGCCCTTGCCTCAGAGGCAGACATAGTTGTGCGTGACCTGACAGGTATTACATTTGACGGAGAGACATTGTTCATTCCGGATAACTCAAGACTCAGATAGGGCTAATCAAATGGCTGAAGTAACTTTCTACGGTGCCGACTGGTGCAGCGATTGCCGTCGCTCAAAATCATTGCTAAACACTCTTGGCGTTGAGTTTGAAATGAAAGACGTGGAGCAGAGCGCAGAGCTGGCTGCCGAATCAGAAGCAATCGCCGGTCGCAAGAACATTCCGGTAGTGCTCTTCAAAGATGGTGAGCACATGGTTGAGCCCTCAGACGCAGATCTTCATGCAGCGCTTGCCAAGCGCGGACTCATCTAAAAACTCCACACCATGTATAACCGCCACGTAGTTGTCGTTGAAGACGAATCACTTCTTCGCGACCTAATTGCCAAGACTTTAGAGTCCAGCGGTTTCCAAGTAACTACTGCAGCTAATGCAGCCGACGCGGCACGAGTCTTCAAAGTGGCTGACCCCGATGCAGTTGTCCTAGATGTTGAGCTTGGCCCAGGCCCCAACGGATTTGATTTTGCCGAATCACTTCACAAGAACTCACCCGATGTTGGAATCGTCTTCCTAACTAACTTGCCAGATGCAAGATTCGCCGGTCGCGAGACCAAAGATCTGCCAAGCAACATTTCTTACTTGCGCAAATCACAACTCGTTGATTCCAATGAACTGGTTCACGCGCTAGAAGCCGTGCTACATGATTCAATCGCAAACGAATATCGTCACGATTTAGATGAGAAGCGTCCGCTAAGCGATTTGTCAAAAAAGCAAATATCGGTGTTGCAGTTGTTAGCAATGGGTTACACCAATTCACAAATCGCAGACAAGCGCGGCACAACCGTTCGCGCAGTTGAAGGAATCATCAGCCGAATTTTTCAGGCATTGGACATTGATGTCCAAGCAGAAGGTAACGCCAGAGTTGAAGCAGCTGCAACATACCTGCGTGCATCTGGAAAATCTCTTTCGGATATCTGATGGCTGAACGGTTTGTCACTCCAAAGACCAGCCTTCGCGATGCAATCAATAATGCCGCTGGTCCAATCGCACTTAGCAATCGTGTGCTGCTGCAGTTTGCACCACTTTCTTTTGCCCTGATTATTGCAAGTAGCCCTGCACGCCTTTCGGGAACGATTGTTGACTGGTTGATCATCGCTACCGTGGGATACCTAGTCACCGTGTTGGTGCTGCTGGGCTTTAGAGCCACTGTCTTGCCCTCAACCCCAGGTCGCAAACCCAAAATACTTCTCACATCCATCGCTTATCTTTTCTCTGGACTGATAAGGGGCCTAGCTGTTTACCTAACTGGCGCTGCCCTAGGGGTAATGCCCGAGGCGGAGCTTTGGTATCGAATTTTGGGTGGGCCGCTCTACGTTTACGGAACGATCGCTGTGCTGGCGATTTTCAACGCCTCGCGTATGCGTCACGAAAACACCCTCGCGGAATTGGAAGCTGAAAAAGCGGAACTAGATGAACTTCGCGGTGGAATACGTGAGCGTATCAGATTGCAACGAGCTGATTTATTGCGCCGCGTGCAGATGGCTCTTGAACCTGCCGTCCAAGAAATTCAATCTCAGTTGGAAAGTTCTTCAAAGACTATTTCGGCGAAGTTAACGGATTTGGTTGACACGGTGGTGCGCCCGCTAAGTCGCGACATTGGTAGCAGCGCGCAAGTTGACAATCAGGTCATTCAAATTAGTCGCAGGGCATCTGGTGCTTACTCCAAGAGCAGGTTTCCAAGCAGGCTTTCTGCGGGTTCGATGATTGTTCCAGAGATTGCATTTTTTGGAACCGCTTCAATTGCAATTGCGTCAAACGTAATTACTTTTCCAGATGCTGTGCTGCTAACCAGCGTAGTTAGCCTCGTTGTTATTTTCCTTAGCTACAAAGCTTTCCAGTTGATGCTAAAGAATGTCTGGGTTCCGTTTGTGCTGGCTTTTTTGTTTTCGATTATGGTGGCCATATCGTCGGGGATTATTGCTAACTCTGCTCTTGCATTAATGGGCTTTGTTCTTACGCCAACTCTCTACATCCAATCTATTTCGGCCCAGATAGTAATCACGTTGGTTTCTTTTTACATGCAGTTTTTGCGCACTCAAAGACGTGATGCTGAGCGCGAGATGACCAACGTAGTTTCCGACCTTGCCATCATGAACTCGCAGTTGCGGCAAGAGGTCTGGTTGAACAGAAGACGCATCGCATCGATTTTGCACGGCTCGGTACAGTCTGCACTTTATGCATCGGCAATTAGATTGGCAAAAACCGACACCCCAAGCCCTGAAGAAGTAGCGGCTGTTCAAGCTGACATTTCGGCTGCAATTAATAAGTTGGAATCCACTGACGGTGCCGAAAATTTTGCTGAAGTTCTTGAACAGATCAAAACTGTCTGGGATGGAGCGCTTGAGATTGAGCTGCCAAACATCGGTGTTGAAATTCAGGAAAAGCTGGAGGCAAATCCGGTGGCATCAGCCTGTGCGGCCGAGGTGGTTCGCGAGGCTGTGAGCAATGCGGCCAAGCACGGCAAGGCCGAGCATGTGGTGATTGCCCTGGAGCAAACCGGCCCTAATCTGCTGGGCATCACGGTCACTAATGACGGCCAGCCGCTTGGCGATGAGGTTGTCGCGGGCTACGGGTCCAGCATCCTGGACGAGGTGGCTTTCACCTGGCAGCTGGAAAATCGCGGGGGATACACGGTTTTGGGAGCGGCCATCGCCGTTTAAATTGGGTCTAGCCAAACAGACCCCGCCAAGTTAGGCTTATAGCGTTACAGAAATGTGACAGTAGTCGTTTGCAGTACATCACTTGTTTCAAGTGGCCACAGAAGCGCCACCTCTGAAGATGTACCAGTCTTTTCCTCT
>JBEGUG010000014.1:0-10930 GCA_041179005.1 Actinomycetota bacterium
CTTACCGGTGAGGGTCTGCAGCACGCTGATGGTCACTCTCCGCTAATCGCCTCTACAAACAACGCTGTGATCAGTTTTGACCCGGCATACGGCTACGAAATTGCGCACATCGTCAAGAGCGGTATTGAGCGCATGTACGGTGGTCAGCACCAAGACCCGAACTGCATCTATTACCTAACCGTTTATAACGAACCTTACGTTCAGCCGGCTGAACCAGAAAATGTAGACGTCGATGGAATTGTTCGCGGTATTCACCGAGTGAGCTTGAATGCAAATCCTGGACGTAAAGCACAGATTCTTGCATCGGGCGTTGCAGTTCCATGGGCCTACGAAGCACAACAGCTGTTGCAAAATGACTGGGGCGTTTCAGCAGATATTTGGTCTGTGACATCTTGGAGTGAATTGCGTCGTGATGGTTTGCTTCGCGATGAAGCAAAATTCTTGAATCCTAACTATGAGATTCCTGATGCTTACCTAACCGCAAAACTAAAGAACTCAGAAGGACCGTTCCTTGGTGTTAGCGACTTCATGCACGCCGTGCAGGATCAAATTCGCGCTTGGGTGCCAGGTGACTACGCAACCCTTGGTGCAGATGGTTTTGGATTCTCTGACACTCGCGCAGCTGCTCGTCGTCACTTCAAGATCGATGGTCCATCAATCGTCGTTCGAGTTCTCGAGCAATTGGTTGCGCGCGGTGAGATTGAACCAAGCGCTCCACAGCAAGCAATCGATAAGTACCGTTTACTCGATGTAACTGCAGGAACATCTGGATCAACCGGTGGCGAGAACTAAACAAGCCACCCTCGACTGGCTTAAGTCGATATCGGGTGAACTAGCAACCACGACGCTAAAGCGTCTGGATGATTTGCTGCCTTGGTATCGTGCAATGCCTGCTTCGCGCAGGTCATCGGTTGGTTTAGTTGCACAAGCGGGTATCACCTCCTTCGTGTCTTGGTACAAGGATCCAAAATCTCAGCCTTGGATTGCCGCAGATGTTTTTGGCGTGGCACCTCGTGAATTGCTTCGATCAATTTCGCTTCAAGAGACTCTGCAACTAATTCGCGTTGTCGTGCAGGTGGTAGAAGATCGCGTGGTTCAGGAAGATGAGAGTCTTCGCGAGGCAGTGCTTCTTTATTCTCGTGAGATTGCTTTCTCCGCTGCAGACGTTTACGCCCGCGCTGCCGAGGCGAGAGGCCTGTGGGACTCGCGACTTGAGGCGCTGGTGGTCGACTCAATTCTGAGCGGCGACAACGAAGAGGAACTTGCTTCAAGAATTGCTGCACTGGGCTGGCGAGCCGGCGGCACTGTTGCAGCTTTTATCGGCGTCGCAGCAGACACAGTTGATCAAGATGGCCTTCGCAGAGTCGCAAGAAAAAACCACACCGATGTACTTATTGGTGTTCATGGGAATCGTTTGATTGTTGTGGTTGGTCGAATTGAAGATGAGAAAAACACAGAGGCCGACAAACCTACTCTCTTGAAGATTGCCCAAGAACTTGATGACTTCTTTGGTGCAGGCCCGTTAGTGATTGGCCCTGAGGTTCAATCTGTTGCCGAGGCAACTCGTTCAGCAAAAGCCGCTCTCGCTGGGTTTGCAGTTGTAAAAGCCTGGCAAAAACCAGCGCGCCCAATTAATGCCGATGACCTGCTCGCTGAGCGCTCGCTCGCTGGCGACATGCTAGCCAAGCAAACTTTGGTTGAAACTATTTATCGCCCCCTTTCAGCGAACTCCCCTGAGCTCCTTGAGACCCTCACCAGTTACCTTGAAACGGGTCGCTCACTCGAATCAACCGCTCGCGAACTCTTCGTGCATGCCAACACCGTTCGCTATCGCCTGAAAAGAATTTCAGAAATCATTGGCTGGGATGCAACCGGTTCACGTGAAGCTTTTGTTTTGCAGGTTGCAATGGTCTTGGGATCAATGAGCGAAACCGAAGTTAGAAAACGAAAGTAAAAAAGATGATTGTTGTTGTTTGTCCTGGTCAAGGTTCACAGGCACCGGGATTTCTGAAGCCTTGGTTAGAGTTGCCAACTTTTAGTGCGTCGATTCAAGCCATGCAGACTGCATCAGGTGTTGACCTGATTCAGCACGGAACCAATAGTGATGCCGACACAATTCGCGACACCGCAATTGCTCAGCCACTGATTGTGGCTGCTGGTGTAGCAACGCTTGCGCAATTACTAAACGGGCAGTCGGCAGCAGATGCTGGGATTGCTGGGGTTTCCGGGCACTCGGTCGGCGAAATCACAGCAGCAATTGTTTCTGGAATTTTTGATACTGAAACAGGAATCAAATTTGTAAATGAACGTGGTCAAGCAATGGCCCGAGCAGCCGCACTTGAGACAACTTCTATGGCGGCTATTCTTGGCGGGGCGCAAGATGAAGTGGAAGCAAAACTCAAAGAATTAGATCTTGAACCAGCAAACTACAACGGCTCTGGTCAAATTGTTGCTGCTGGCAGTGCCGCAGCCATTGCCGAACTCCAGGCCAGCCCGCTTGAGGGAACCAGAGTCATCCCACTTCAGGTGGCTGGAGCATTCCACACTCGTTTTATGAAACCCGCCGTGGCAACCCTTGGCGACTATGCAGCGACTATTGATTACTCAGACCCAAAGATGAAACTGTGGAGCAACAACGGCGGTCGAGAGATTTCTTCAGGGGCCGAATTCGTTGAGCTAATGGTTCAGCAGGTTTCTTCTCCGGTTCGCTGGGATCTGTGCATGCAGTCAATGGTTGAAGCCGGCGTTACTGCGGTTATAGAACTTGCCCCAGCAGGAACTCTAGTTGGCCTTGCCAAGCGCGCTATGCCTGGAATCGAGACCCTCGCTGTGAAGACCCCAGAAAATCTAGATGCGGCTTTGTCGCTTATCGACAACCACCGATAGATTTTCGACGGTAAATTTATACGTATCCGCAGGAGAGGCAAGATGTCACAACCCGTTCTAAAGCAGTACGAGACAGTCAAGTTCTCTCGTATCTACTCTCTTGGCGCATCTCGCGGCGACCTGACGGTGACTAACGATGACATCGCGGGGCCAATCGATTCCAGCGATGAGTGGATTAGGCAGCGCACCGGAATCATCACACGTCGCCGTGCGAGCAAAAACGTTTCACTGATGGACATGGCGGTTGAGGCCTCAAACGAAGCAATCAAAAAAGCTGGCATAAGCCCTTCAGAAATTGGAGCGGTTATTTTCTCAACCATCACTCACCCTTTCCAGACTCCTTCGGCTGCAACACTTTTGGCCGAAAAGGTTGGCGCAAATCCTGCACCTGCTTACGACATTTCTGCAGCCTGCGCGGGCTACTGCTACGGAATCGCTCAAGCCGACGCGCTGGTTAGATCAGGCGTTGCTAAATATGTTTTGGTGGTTGGTGGCGAAAAGCTTTCAGACTTTATTGACCCAACCGATAGAACAATCTCGTTCCTGCTCGGAGATGGAGCGGGAGCCGCAATCGTGGGCCCTTCTGACACACCTGGCATCAGCCCATCGGTGTGGGGTTCTGATGGTTCGCACTGGGATGCGGTTGGTATGGACGCATCACTATTGGATTTCCGCGACGGTGAACACAAGTGGCCGACTCTTCGCCAGGAAGGACTCACGGTCTTTAAGTGGGCTGTCTGGGAAATGGTTAAGGTTGCTCGCGAAGCACTCGAAGTCGCCGGCATCACAGCGGATGACCTGAGTGCTCTGGTAACCCACCAAGCAAACATTCGAATTATCGACGAACTTGCAAAGCAATTAGAAGTTCCTGAGCACGTTGTCATTGCGCGTGACATTGTCACTACCGGAAATACATCGGCCGCATCCATTCCATTGGCGATGCACGCCCTATTGGCCTCGGGAGAGGTCAAATCTGGTGGTTTGGCTCTGGAAATCGGCTTTGGCGCTGGCCTTGCCTTCGGGGCTCAAGTAGTAGTCCTGCCCTAAACTTAACCTCGGTCAAACAACCCCTAAGGAGAAACAAAATGGCACTTTCACAGAGCGAAGTTCTGTCTGGTCTTGCTGAGATCGTAAACGACGAAACCGGTATTGCTGCAGATGCAGTTCAGCTAGACAAGTCATTCACCGACGATCTAGACATTGACTCAATTTCAATGATGACCATCGTGGTAAACGCAGAAGACAAGTTCGGCGTGAAGATTCCAGATGAAGAAGTAAAGAACCTAGTTACCGTTGGCGATGCCGTCAACTTCATCACAAACGCTCAGTAATCCAAAGGATTATTCACTTTGACTCAAAGAATCGTTGTCACCGGAGTTGGGGCTACCACCCCGCTCGGTGGTGATGCGCGTTCCACTTGGAAAGCATTGCTAGCCGGAGAATCAGGTATCAGCAAGATTGAAAAGGATTGGGTAGCTCAACACGAACTCCCAGTAACTTTTGCGGGTCAAGCCAAAGTAAACGCAGCCGAAGTGCTGTCTCCCCAGGAGATCAAGCGCCTAGACCCTTCGAGTCAATTTGCTCTTATTGCTGCCCGTGAAGCCTGGGCCGACGCTGGGAAACCAGAGGTCGCCCCAGAAAGACTTGCGGTTGAATACGCAACCGGTATCGGTGGCGTTTGGACTCTTCTTGATGCCTATGACGCGCTCAAGGAAAAGGGCCCGCGCCGAGTTCTACCAATGACTATTCCAATGCTGATGCCGAACGGGCCAGCAGCGGCGATCGGTATGGACATCGCCGCTCGCGGTGGAGTACGAACCGCCGTTTCAGCCTGTGCTTCGAGCACCGAGGCAGTTGCTAACGCAATCGCACGCCTAAGAACCGGTGAAATCGATGTTGTTGTTGCCGGCGGTTGTGAAGCCGGTATCCACCCTTTGCCACTTGCTGCATTCGCGGCAATGCATGCTTTGTCTCGCAGAAATGACGAGCCAGCAAAAGCTTCTCGTCCTTACGACGTTGATCGCGATGGATTCGTTATGGGTGAAGGCGCTGGCGCCTTAGTAATCGAAACCTTAGAACACGCTGTTGCTCGCGGTGCAAAGATTTATGCAGAGCTGGTTGGCGGCGCTGTAACTTCTGACGCGCACCACATCACCGCTCCAGATCCTGAAGGAACCGGTGCGGCCCGCGCTGTATCAGCTGCACTAAAGCAAGCGAATGCAAAGCCTGAAGATGTTGTTCACATCAACGCACACGCTACCTCTACCCCGGTTGGCGACATCGCGGAGTACACGGCGCTGCTTAGAGTCTTTGGTGATCACCTTCCAAAGATCGCGGTATCAGCTACAAAGTCTTCTACCGGTCACCTGCTCGGTGGTGCGGGTGCCATCGAAGCAATCTTCACTGTTTTGGCACTTGCAGAACGCACCGCTCCGCCAACAATCAATCTTGAGAATCAAGATCCTGCGATTCCTTTAGATGTTGTTACTTCACCACGGCAACTTCCAGCTGGACCTGTTCTGGCAATCAGCACATCATTTGGTTTCGGCGGTCACAACGCCGTTATTGCCTTCCGCAGCTACGAAGCTTAGGCCTCCGTGAGCAAGCTTTACTTCCGTCACGGAGCCATGAACAGTGGCAAGAGCACTGCCCTTCTTCAGGCCGCTCACAATTACGAAGAGCGCGCACAACATGTACTTCTGGCCAAGCCGGCTATCGATGTTAAAGGCGAAATGGCAATTACTAGCCGCTTAGGAGTTGACCGAAACGTCGACTTCCTAATTACACCAGAACTAAATCTGAGAACCGAATTTGCGTCTAGAGTTCGTAAATTCAAAGAAGCCTCTGGCAACAACATCGCTTGCCTTCTTATTGACGAGGCCCAGTTTCTAACCCGAGACCAAGTGGATCAGGCGCTTGAGATTGCAGTGCTGGATGATGTGCCAGTTTTGGCCTATGGAATTCGCACGGACTTTTTGACCAATGGATTCCCTGGTAGTTTGCGACTTCTTGAAATTGCCCACAGTCTTGAGGAACTAAAAACTATTTGTCGCTGTGGCCGTAAAGCCATGTTCAACGCAAGAAAAATGGATGATCAGTTTGTTTTCGATGGCGAGCAAGTTGCCATTGACGGTGTGCACGTGACATACGAGTCACTGTGCCCTACCTGTTACTTCAAAGAAAAGAACGGGGCTAGTAACTAGCCTTTAATCCATTCGCGCGAGACAGCGAAGCGATCGATGATTTCTGGAATAGGGTCCACGCCAATTCCAGGCCCGGTAGGCACACTGATGTGACCATCGACCAACACAAAAGGTTCGGTTAGATCTGTTTCGAAATAGCGCGATGACGCTGAGGTATCCCCCGGCAAAGTAAATCCAGGCATAGCCGCTAAAGCCAAGTTCGCGGCACGGCCAATTCCAGTTTCAAGCATGCCTCCACACCAAACCGGGATGTTGTTGGCCACCGAAATGTCGTGAATCTTTACTGACTCTAAATAGCCACCAACGCGGGAGGGCTTGATGTTAATAATCTGAGTTGCCCCAAGTTCAATTGCGTCACGTGCAATGTCTGCCGAGATGATTGTTTCGTCAAGGCAAACTGGGGTTTCAATGTATTGGGCTAACTTCGCGTGACCAAGAAGGTCTTCTTCAAAGATTGGCTGCTCGATCAGCAACAGATTGAACTCATCGAGACGCTTTAGTAAATCAAAATCCTCACGGGTATACGCCGTATTGGCATCTACCTGAAGAAGCAAATCAGGGCCATAGGTTTCTCGAACGAGTTTCACAGGTTCATAATCCCAGCCTGGTTCAATCTTCAACTTGATGCGAACGTAGCCCTCGTTCAAATAGCCTTCAACATATCCCATTAGTTCTGGCAGAGAATCCATGATTCCTACGGAAACGCCCGCAGGAACCTTATCTCTCGTTGAACCAAAGTAAGAGGCAAAAGATGTGTTGGAACCGCGCAATTGTGCATCCAGTAGTGCAGTCTCGATCGCAGCCTTTGCCATGCGGTGCTGCTTGATCCAGTGCAAAGTTGGGGCAACGGCTTCTGCACTCAAATCATTTCCAAGCTTGAACAAGTCCGGCAGCATGAACTCTTTCAAGACCGCCATTGCGCCAGTGTGGTATTCACTTGAGTAGTCAGGGCGATCATTGGCACCGCATTCCGCCCAACCCTCGCCCTGGTCAGTAATCGCATGCACCCAGACAACCTCATGCATGTTGACCGAGCTAAAAGATGTTCTGAAGGCAGACTTCAGCGGCACATTTAGGCGAATTAGTTCTACAGCTTCGAGTTTCATTTGTACTTTCTATTCTTCTGAAAATTCGTAGGCAGACGTTGCTGGCTCAACAAGAATGGCTGTACGATCTGCATTCACCGCCGCAACAAACCAGCCATCATCGAGCGCCGGTTTCAAGACCTCGCGAACGGCCTTGCGCCACTCTCGAGCCAAGGCAAGGTCACTTTTGCGCAGTGATTCGATGTTCTCAGGGAGTTCAACCCAAAAAGCTCTGCTGGAATCAAATTTTTGCACCTTTGGCCTACCAGAGTCGTTCTTTAGAGCAACCACACTGGTTTCAGTTGGCGTATCTGAAACCTGATCCTGAACTGGCCAGTAAGTAAACAATCTGTCCGAATCATCCCCCGCATTTATGGCATCGGTCATTGTTCCGTAGAAATTTGGTTGGTATTCGATTGCTACCGCGCCGAGTTTCGCAAAGTTAAAAACACAGTTTCGTCTGACCAGTGGATCAAATGTCCAGGTTATGCCGGCAATTTCTCTTTCCTGAGCCCAGGCAAATTGATGTTGCTTCAACTTGTAGCCAACGCCGGGAACACTTGCCGCAGTTACATGTGAGTGCAGAATCTTGTGAGACGCGTAATCGCCTAGAAAACCAAAAGATGCCCCCACAGCGACCCCGCCCTGCTTTGCCAGCGCCGCATAACCACCAACGTGTACCGCGGCAAGAATCAAGTCAAAAGGCACAACTTCGTCGCCATCGGTCCAGATTGTTTTGAAAAAGGCTGCCATTTCTTCAGCCTGTTGAGTGGATTCCACCTCAACGATTTGCAGCTCTGATGACATGCTTCGATTCTTTCAGATTAAATGAAAAACGGGGACAGGCCTAAGCCTGTCCCCGAAATCCTTTGAATTACTTCTTGGTTCCGTTGATAGTTGCCTCTGGTACTGCGAAAGCAGCTAGGTTCCACTTCTCAAGAAGAGTTGTGTAGGTGCCGTCAGCTATCAGTGACTGAACCGCTGCCTGAATAGCTTTAGTTAGACCTGAGTTAGCCTTCAGAACTCCAATACCAGTTAGCACAGATGTGTAACCCTCTGGAGCGTCAGCAGGTGCAACGATCTCGAAGTATTCACCATCTCCAGCGGTCTGAGCGGTGTATGCCGCAACCTGACCGTCGTTTACTCCGGCGACTGCCTTGCCAGCGCGGATTGCGTTCTGAGCGTCACCATCGCTTGGGAATTCCAAAATCTCGATCTTCTTTGAACAGCTAGGGTTCACAGCGTTAATCAAGTCAATCTGTGCGGTTGCTGTCTGGATTGCAACAGTCTTGCCACAAAGGTCGGCGAATGAGCTGATGCCCTCTGGGTTACCCTTTGCAACAACAACGGCAAATCCAGCGCTGAAGTAATCAACGAAATCAAGAACTTCTTGACGCTCAATGGTGTCGTTCATTCCAGACATGATGATGTCGTGGGTACCCGACTGTAGTGAAGGGATAATGCCATCCCAGTCCTGGTCGTTGAAAGTGAAAGTAGTGCCTAGCTTTGCAGCGATTGCCTGCGAAAGGTCGTAGTCAAAACCAGTTGGGTTGTCGTTCTCGTCGAACAGCTCCATTGGTGCGTAAGGAATGTCTGAGGCTACGCTCACGCCATCCTTGAATTCTTCTGGAAGTAGTGCTGCTGCAGCTTCATCGATTGCGATGGTTCCTGCTGGGGTTTCAGCTGCAGGCGTACCTGCTGCACAACCGGTTAGTGCGAAAACGCTTACTGTGGCCAACATTGCCAGGCCGGCAAATTTAGAAATGCTCAATTTGTTCTCCTATCGGGATTTACAAGTCGAGCCTAGTTGAACCATGGCCTAGATGCCCGGAACTCATGGCAATCTTTATGGCTTAGAAATAGAGAGATGAACGTGGTGACTAGAGAACGCTGCTGATGAAAGCCTTGGTTCGTTCGTTTTGAGGCCTATCTAGCACCTGTGCCGGTGTCCCCTCTTCTACGACCACACCTGAGTCCATGAATACAACTCGATCGGCGACTTCGCGAGCGAAACCAATTTCATGAGTGACAACAATCATGGTCATACCGCTCTTGGCAAGATTTCGCATAACGTCAAGAACGTCGCCAACCAATTCAGGATCAAGCGCAGATGTGGGTTCGTCAAACAGCATTAGTTTCGGCTCCATGGCCAAAGCTCTTGCTATCGCCACACGCTGTTGCTGTCCGCCTGATAGTTGTGATGGGTAATGATCTGCCTTGTCGCTAAGTCCAACCGATGCGAGCAGTTCAAGAGCTTTCTTGGTGGCGTCTGCCTTTGAAAGTTTCTTAACACCGATGGGGGCTTCGATTACATTCTCAATTGAGGTCAAATGAGGGAAAAGATTAAAACGCTGGAAAACCATGCCAATTTCGCTGCGTTGCTTGGCGATAGCATTCGGTTTCATTTCGTAAATTGCGTCGGCACCTTCACGGAAACCCATCAATTCACCCTCAACATACAGCCTTCCGCCGTTGATGGTTTCAAGATGATTGATGCATCGCAGGAATGTTGACTTTCCGGAACCTGACGGGCCAAGTAGGCAAAGAACTTGCCCCTGCTCCACCTGCAGCGTAATTCCCTTTAGTACTTCATTTGGACCAAAGCTCTTGCGAACGGCACGAGCGTCTACCATCAACGGCTTGCTCATACGTTTCCTTTACTTCCGATTCTCAACCAACGAGACTTCTGTGTCGCAACGCTGAAGCCGCGACCATACTTCTTTTCGAGGTAGCTCTGCGGTACTGACAAAACCGTGGTCATCAATAAGTACCAGAAGCCAGCAACAACCAAAAGTTCTACCTGTGCAAGGTTCTGAGAAGAAATTTGAGATGTGCGGGCATAGAGCTCCATCACCGCAACCACCTGTAAAAGCGAGGTGTTCTTCAACATGGATATGAATTCATTTCCCATCGGAGGAATGATCACTCGCATGGCTTGAGGAAGGACGATTTTTCTAAGCGTGTACCCAGAACTCATACCAAGCGACTTAGCTGCCTCTGCCTGCCCAGCATCCACTGAAAGAATTCCAGCTCTAACGATTTCTGCGGCATAGGCAGCTTCATTAAGTGACAGGGCAATGATTCCGGCAATTATCGATGTGAATACAAGCGATGTCTTCTCAGACCACCAAATCATGTCGGTGAAAGGTATCCCAATGTCGATTGTTGGGTAGATGATTCCCAGGTAACCCCAGAAGACGATCTGAAGCAAAAGTGGTGTTCCTCTGAAGAAGCCGACATAACCAGTTGAAACAATCTTCAAGACCGGGTTTTTTGAAAGACGCATGATGGCCAATGCAATCGCGAGAATTGTGCCAATGATCATTGAAACAACGGTTAGCGTGACGGTAAGCCCAGCAGCGGCTATGACTTTGCCGTTGAATATGTACTTACTTATTACGTCGTGATTGATATTTGGTGAGGCCCAGAGTGAATAAATAAACAAGCCCAGCAGGACGACCAAAATAACGGCTGAAACCCAGCGCCAAGGGTGACGAAGCGGGACGGCGACTACGTCGTCTTTACCAAGCTGATCAGCCATGGTGCCCTTTCCTCGTTCCACAATCCTAAGGGTCAAACCCAAGGGTAAAGCTGGTGGGGAGTACGGGACTTGAACCCGTGACCGACGGATTATGAGTCCGCTGCTCTAACCAGCTGAGCTAACTCCCCCGGCTGCATTCTTTACTAATCTTCGTCGTTTTTTAGACGCTCTGTGGCATCTTTAACAACTTTCTTAGCTCTGGTTGCAGTCTTTTT
>JBEGUG010000015.1:0-9461 GCA_041179005.1 Actinomycetota bacterium
CGCTCCACATCGGCCTCAAGAACTTCAATGAAAGTATATGGATTGGCCAAGATTGGTCGAGAACGAATTTGTTCGATCATTGCCAGTTGATTGGAAACAAAGGTATCGACCCTTAGGAAAAGTCGTTGACGAAGTTGTTCCAATTTGTGCTTTTCGTCCGCTACGTCGGGGACAACGCGCTTGGCTGCATCGGTGGGGGTTGATGCTCTTAGGTCTGCTACATCGTCAAGCACTGGACGATCGTTTTCGTGGCCGATGGCAGAGACGATTGGAGTCTTGGCATTTGCGGCAGCGCGCACCAGGGCTTCGTCGCTAAACACCATCAGGTCAAGGAATGAACCTCCGCCACGAGCGATGATGATCACATCAACCTCTGGATCCTCATCCAAAGTCTTGATTGCGGCAATTACTTCGGGTGCAGCCTTCTCGCCCTGAACCAAAGTGTGAATTACGCGAAATTGAACGTCTGGCCAGCGCAACTTGGCGTTTTGCAGCACGTCCTTCTCGGCATCGGAATCTTTACCGGTGATGAGGCCAATTTTGTTCGGCAGAAATGGCAGTGGCTGTTTACGCTCGATTGAGGTGAGACCTTCAACGGTCAGCTGCGCACGCAATCTTTCAATGCGTTCAAGCAATTCACCAAGACCAACTTTGCGCATCTCCATGACCTGCATGGTGAGTTTTCCGCCTTTTGGCCAAAATGCCGGCTTGATCAAAGCCAAAACTCGATCACCCTGTTTTAGGTCTGCTGGAATCTTTGCGACATTCCAAGAGTGAATGGAGACGCTGTTTTCGATTTGCAAATCGCGCAACTCGCCGAACATGTTTGAGGGGCCGATTTTAATTGAGGCAAGTTCGCCTTCAATCCAGAGAACACCAAGGCGCTCGATCCACTCCTTTAAAGTGACTGAAAGCCTTGATACTGGCCAGGGGGAGAGCTCTGAGCTGACCTTTGATGCGCCAGCGAGTTCGTCTTCGCTCATTACGCCTCCAGCTCTTTGCCACCACAATCCGCCAATGTGCCGTTTATCATTGAGGGGTGACTGACATCAAGAATACCGCTGCCAAGAAGGTCCTGCTGGCTGCCCCAAGAGGCTACTGTGCCGGGGTTGACCGAGCCGTAATTGCGGTTGAAAAGGCCCTAGATCACTACGGGTCCCCGGTCTACGTTCGTAAGCAGATTGTGCACAACAAGCACGTGGTGTCATCACTCGAAAAGCGCGGCGCCATCTTTGTGGAAGAAGTCGATGAGGTTCCGCGCGGTTCCGTACTAGTTTTCTCAGCCCACGGCGTTTCGCCAGCCGTTGTTGCCGCCGCCGAGGCCCGAGACCTAAACACCATTGACGCAACCTGCCCGTTGGTCACCAAGGTTCACCGTGAGGTGCAGCGCTTTGCAGCGGAAGACTATGACATTTTGCTAATTGGTCACGAAGGTCACGAAGAAGTAGAGGGCACAGCCGGAGAAGCCCCAGATGTTGTGCAGTTGATCGATAAAGAAGACAGTATTGCAAATGCTCGAGTGCGTGACCCAAAGAAACTGATCTGGTTGTCTCAGACAACGCTCTCGGTTGATGAAACCATGGAAACAGTTTTGAAGCTTCGCGAAAAGCACCCCACTTTGCAAAACCCACCGAGCGACGATATTTGCTACGCAACCCAGAACCGCCAGGTTGCTATCAAGAAGATTGGCGTGGATTCAGATTTGGTAATTGTGGTTGGTTCAGCAAACTCTTCAAACACAGTTCGTCTGGTTGAGGTTGCACTGGAAGCTGGAGCAAAGGCTGCCTACCGCGTTGACTTCGCGAGTGAAATTGACGAGGCCTGGTTTGAGGGTGTTGAAACCGTTGGCGTTTCTTCTGGCGCTTCAGTACCCGAAGAGCTAGTCGATGAGGTACTTGAGTATCTTGCTGTTCGCGGTTTTGGCGACGTTCGCACAGTCCAGACAGCTGAAGAAGATGTTCAGTTCTCACTACCTGCTGAACTGCGTAAAGAACTTAAGGCCGCTGGCGAAGACACCAGCAACAAAATCAAGCGCTAATCATTCTGGTTAGACCAGATCATGCGTCCTTAAACTTTGTTTCCTTGTATGGATGACCCTGTTGATCGTAGGTTGTCCAAATTCCAACCTGCGTGCCTCGATCAAAAGATCCTGAGCGCATCAGCGTCCCATCTTTTCTGAAAAACTCCCAGTACCCATGCATCTCTTCATCAAGGTACTCACCCTTAAAACGAGGAAGCCCGTTGTCATACAACGGGCTTCTTTCGTTCATGCTAGAAATTCTATTGAATCTTTAGAGGCTCATTGACTTTCCGGCTGAACCAAGTTCCTGTGCGGCTTCAACAACGCGAGCAGACATGCCAGCTTCAGCTGACTTACCCCAAGCGCGTGGGTCGTAAGCCTTCTTGTTTCCAACTTCGCCGTCAACCTTAAGCACGCCGTCATAGTTCTTCAGCATGTGATCCGCGATTGGACGGGTGAATGCGTACTGAAGATCGGTGTCAATGTTCATCTTGATCACACCGTGGCTCACAGCCTCAGAAATTTCTTCAGGAGTTGATCCTGAACCACCGTGGAAGACAAGGTCAAACGGCTTGTCCTTGCCGTACTTGTCGCCAACGGCTTTCTGGATTTCGCCAAGTAATTCTGGGCGAAGCTTTACGTTGCCCGGCTTGTAAACACCGTGAACGTTTCCAAAAGTAAGAGCAACCATGTAGCGGCCGTTTTCGCCAAGCCCAAGTGCCTCTGCGGTCTGCAAGCCATCGGCCGGAGTGGTGTAAAGGTGTTCACCCATTCCGCCTTCAACGCCGTCTTCTTCGCCGCCAACAACCCCAACTTCAATCTCCAGCACCGCACCAATTCCATTGGTTAGCTTCAGCATCTCTTTTGCAATCTGAAGGTTCTCTGCCATTGGAACTGCTGAACCATCCCACATGTGAGAGTTGAACAGAGGATCCTGACCAGCCTTAACGCGCTCCTGTGAAATTGCAATCAAAGGTCGTACCAACTTGTCTAGCTGGTCTTTCGCACAGTGGTCGGTGTGTAGGGCAATCGTGATGCCATAGTTCTTTGCAACCTCGCGAGCAAATGCAGCCATAGCCGCGGCACCCGATGCCATGTTCTTGATGGTTGGCCCTGACCAGTAGTCGCCACCACCGGTGGTGACCTGAATAATTCCGTCTGATCCGGCTTCGGCAAGTCCAGCCAGTGCAGCATTCAATGTCTGTGAGCTAGAAACGTTGATCGCTGGGTAAGCAAATCCTTGCTTCTTAGCGCGATCTAGCATTTCTAGGTATTGGTCTGGTGATGCAACAGGCATGGCTTAACTCCTAAGGCCGACGGTGGATTACCTATGATGTTAGCAAGGAAGCAGGTTTCACCGCTTCAGGAAAGGCCGCGATGCCCAGGCAAGAAGCCAGTTTGCACAATGCGAATCAGCCAACCATGGACATTCTTTCGGCAACCGTTGCTGCAACCGCAGGTTGCTGGCATCTCGTGGGCTCGGATGACAAATTAGCGGTCGACGGCGCTGCCGTAGACGCCATGCGTCATGCCCTCAGGGGAGCTGACTTCGGCGGCATCGTCGTGATCGGCGAAGGTGAAAAAGATGAAGCTCCAATGCTCTACAACGGCGAAATCATCGGTGGTGGCCAGCCGGTCGAGTGGGATATTGCCGTTGATCCGGTTGATGGCACAGCCCTAGCAGCCGCGGCGACACCGGGAGCGGTTTCAGTGATGGCGGCAGCCGAGCGCGGCGCAATGCTTGAGGCCAAAGAGGTTTATTACATGTCCAAAATTGTCAGCGGTAGAGCTGGCGTTGGTCTGCTTGATTTGGATGCAACCCCGGCAGAAAACATTAACCGTTTGGCGATGGCTCTCGACAAACCCGTCACCGATCTTCGCGTTGCAGTAATCAACAAGCAAAACAATGCTGAACTCATTAAAGAAGTAGAAGCCACCGGCGCAACCTGGGTGAGTTTTGATGAGGGAGACATCGCGATGGCGGTGGCCGCCGCCGTTCCGGATAGCGGAGTTGACTTACTCCTTGGCCTTGGCGGTTCTCCAGAGGGAGTTGCCACGGCGGTTGCAATTCGTATTCTGGGTGGATTTATGCAAACGCGATTTGCTCCGCAGGACCCCGATCAGATTGAGCGAGCGCTGGCAGCCAATTACGACATCGAGCGAAAATTTGAACTTGAGGAATTGGTTTCCGGAGACAAATTAATTTTTGTGCTGACCGGCATCACCGATGGGATTCTCGCTCAAGGCGTGCAGGAAGATGATGACGAGATTCGCGTGCAGAGTTTTGTGCTGGACAGCAATATTGGCGAAGGATTGCTGGTTGATGTGCGAGTTAGCCGCGAAGGCTAAAAATTTAGCCAACTTAAAAATTTAGATGTGCGCAGGCTCATCAAGCGGTGTGCTTGGGTCTGGATTCTCAACTAAGAACACCTCTGGCATACCATCTAGGTTCTGCAAACCCGAGGTTGGTTGCTGAACAGCAACTGCACCCCACTGCACAGCAGCAGAAACACCCTTTGCAACATCAAAGCCAACGCCA
Organism: Actinomycetota bacterium; assembly: GCA_041179005.1. Taxonomy (GTDB): domain Bacteria; phylum Actinomycetota; class Actinomycetes; order Actinomycetales; family Microbacteriaceae; genus Rhodoluna. The sequence continues at coordinate 4,560 of JBEGUG010000015.1, forward strand.
GACTGAGCTTCTGCTTCCTGCTGTGTTTCAGCGGCAACAGCAGAGAGAAAACCCGCCAGGGTTGCATCGCCAGCACCAACGGTGTTGATTACTTTAATTTTTGAAGTCTTTGCGTGCCAAGAGTGATCATGGGTAACTGCAATCATTCCATCGGCGCCCAAGCTCGCAAGAACACATTCAACACCGTTTGCACATAGCTCGCGTGCGGCTTCAATGACGTCACCGTTGGTAAGAAGTGAACGACCAACTGCAGAGGCAAGCTCTTCGGCGTTTGGCTTCATGATGCTGGCAGCACCCTGCTTAGCCCAGTAACCAAGAGCTTCACCTGAAGTATCAAGAGCAACGCGGCAACCAACTGCTTTGGTGGCGTCAAAAATTGGCTGCAGGTCAACATACTTGCCAGTTGATTTATCGATTGGTAATGCACCTGCAATCACCAGCCACTTTGCGTCATTTTCTTTGACAGTCTTCATAGTCAAGTCAATAACGGCTTGCCAGTCCTCTGCGCTCAGTGGGCGAGGGGCTTCGTTAACTTTGGTGGTTGGGCCGTCTTTGATAACCATGGTTGTTGAAACACGAAGCGTGCCATCAATCCAAAGTGGTATCAGAGATTCTGAGTGACCGGTGCGCTTTAGAACGCTTGGGTCTGAGTTTCCAATTGGTACAACACCGGGTGCGGCCATGCCGACTAGGTTCAACCCTTTGGTTACGTTAATTCCTTTGCCGGCTAGTTCTTCGGCTACGCCATCCGCGCGGTTTACGCCACCCTCTACGAGGTCGTGAACATAGTAGGTACGGTCAAGAGTTGGGGCTGGAGTCAGAGTGACTACCGGTGACTTGCTTGACATGAAGTGCTCCTAGATTTGCGGGAAATAGGCTTCAAACTTCGTTGTCGAGCGCTCCAAAAAGTATACCGAATGGCTACTTTGTGAGCTCGCTGGCAGTGAGGCTCTGTGGAGCGGAATCTAGCTCTTTTGGCGACTGAATTTCCTCAGTTCCAAGGGCATTTTCATCCAAATCATTGAGCTTTCGAGCAGTGACCAAAACCCTGGTCTCAAGACTTGAAACGAAGGTGTTGTAATCCTTTACGGTGGCCGTAATCGAGCGCCCAAGTTTGTCAGCGTGTTCCGCGACCTTACCTACGCGCTCGTAAAGTTCTTTGCCGAGTTTAATCATGGTTCTGACTTGAGTTTCGTCAACGTTTTGACGCCAGATGTAGTTGATGGTTTTCAAAACCGAGAACAAACTCACAGGAGAGGCCAGAGCAACGTTTTTCTTGAACGCATATTCCAGGAGTGCCGGATCTGCGTCAAGGGCAGCAGACAGCAGTGACTCGCTTGGCACGAAAGCAATTACAAAATCAGGCGATGCATTCAAACCGGTCCAGTAAGACTTTGACGAAAGCGCATCAACGTGACCCTTGACGGCCTTTACGTGCTCGTCAATCAATCGGTTTCGCCTTGCCAGCTCTTCTCCGCTAGCCAGATCAGAAATGGTTGATGCCTCTTGATAGGAATTGAATGGCACCTTGGAATCAATCGCAAGAGATTTTCCGCCCGGCAGATTAATCACCATGTCGGCGCGACCGGAACCGGTATCGGTGCTGAAGCTTGCCTGCTCATTGAAGTCGGCGTGCTTTATTAGTCCAGCCAATTCAACGAGCTTGCGAAGTTGCGTCTCGCCCCAAACGCCGCGGATGTTGTTTGATGACAGCGCCTGAGAAAGCGCTTGAGTCTGCTTGCGCAAGGCGGCATCGGAGTCAATGGCGTTTTTCAGCTGCTCCTGGATAGTTCCAAATTGTTCTGTGCGATCTTTCTCAAGCCGAGTGACCACCTGCTGCATCTGCTCAAGGTGAAAACGCACCGGCGCAATTGCCTCAAGCAATTTATTCTCTGCACCCTGCTGCTGCATAGCCGCTGAGGCGTCATCGGCAGCGCGCTTGCGGGATCGCGAATCGGCAAACAAGTAGCCGACGATTGCGCCCAACAACAGGCCAACCAATAATCCACCAGCTAAAACCGCAAAAATGTCCATGCCCCGAGTATCCCATCGGGGTCAGACAAATTAGCGCTTTGGCTTAGGTGTGGAGCGGCTTCAGCGTCTGCTTGGTGGCAGTTAGCAACTCTGCGAGCGTCTCAACTCCGTGTCTATCAGCCGCGTGCAAAATAATCCGTGCGCAGGCATCGCTGTCAGCTAAAGCGTCGTGGTGATCAAATTCCTCGTGCCCAATCGCGTAGGCCACCGAATTCAAGCGATACGAATCCAGGTTGTAGGTCTTGCGCGAAATGGCCAGCGAACAGGCGTAGTTGAGCTGCGGCAATTCAACACCGATGTGTGCCGCCGTGGACCTGAGTACTCCCATATCAAAAGGTGCATTGTGGGCGATCAGCACGTCTTCACCAATGAAGGACAGCATGAGTGCGATGGCCTCGGAAGCGGTAGCTGCACCATCCACATCGCTTGGGCGAATTCCATGCACCTTGATGTTGCCAGCGTGGAACCAATCGTTTGGAACGGGAGGCTGAATAAGAAAGGCCAGATTTTCGCTTATCTTGCCGTCACGCACTCGAACCATGCCAACAGCGCAGGGGCTGGCAGGGGAGCCGTTAGCGGTCTCAAAGTCGATAGCGGTGAAGTCAATTGGCACGCGCCCAGTCTAGACTTGACCCTCGTGGCTCTAACAATCGGAATCGTGGGACTACCTAACGTAGGTAAGTCGACCCTCTTTAATGCACTCACCAAAAACAACGTTCTAGCTGCGAACTACCCGTTCGCAACTATCGAACCAAACGTGGGTGTGGTCAACTTGCCAGACCCTCGTCTGCAGAAGCTTGCCGACATGTATGGATCAGAGCGCCTACTACCTGCCCCGGTGTCATTCGTCGACATTGCGGGTATCGTGCGCGGAGCATCGGTTGGTGAAGGCCTCGGCAACAAGTTCTTGGCAAACATCCGTGAAGCAGATGCAATTGCCCAGGTGGTTCGCGGATTCGTCGATGGCGACGTGGTTCACGTTGACGGCAAGGTTGACGCTGCGAGTGACATCGAGACAATCAACACCGAGTTGATTTTGGCCGACATGGAAACCCTAGAAAAGTCACGCCCAAGAATTGAAAAAGAAGTTAAGGGCAAGAAGATGGAGCCGGCCGCGTTGGAAACCATCGATTCTGCGCTCGCCGTATTGAACGCTGGTCAGCCAATCTCATCTTCAGATGTTGACCTAACCCCAATCAAAGAGCTTGGTCTTTTGACCGCAAAGCCAATCATTTACGTTTTCAACGTCGATGAATCGATATTGACCGATGCCTCAAAGAAGAAGGCTCTGGCCGACCTTGTTGCGCCTGCCGAGGCAGTGTTCTTGGATGCCAAGGTTGAATCAGAACTGATTGATCTTTCAGTCGAAGAAGCAAACGAGCTTTTGGCTTCACTCGGTCAAGACGAATCTGGTTTGGATCAGCTTGCTCGAATCGGATTCGACACCCTCGGCCTGCAGACCTACCTAACCGTTGGACCTAAAGAGGCTCGCGCCTGGACCATTCACAAAGGTTGGACCGCACCTCAGGCTGCCGGTGTAATCCACACTGATTTTCAACGTGGATTTATTAAGGCTGAAATTGTTTCTTACGACGATCTAATTGCAGCGGGAACAATGGCCGATGCCAAGGCTGCCGGCAAAGTGCGCATGGAAGGTAAGGACTACGTCATGAAAGATGGCGACGTGGTCGAATTCCGTTTCAACGTATAGGTAAATGATGGCTGACACAGAACTTTATTTTGTCGAACGCGAATACGCGGTATCAATTGATGAGCTTTGGTCAGCATGGACTTCAACCGAAAAACTAGAACAGTGGTACAGCCCAACTGATTTATCGGTGGTACCAGGCTCGGCTGTTTCTGAGAATGTGGTTGGTGGTCGCTGGGCCATCGGTGTTGATGTAACCGCTCACGGTTTCAACGCTTATTTCTGGGGTCGCTACAGCGAAGTCGAAGAGAACAAGAAATTAGTTCACACCCTCTGCTACAGCCAAGATGAAAAAGAATTTGAGGCGCGAGACGACAACACTCCAGCACACACGATTGTGATTGATTTTGAAGATCGCGGTGGCAAATCTTGGTGCAAGTTCACACAGTTTGGCGAGATGCCTGCCGAACAGGCCGAAATGTCTCGACAGGGCATGGTCAGCTATTTTGACAACCTGGAAAAGTTTCTTGCCAAATGACATCTCAAAGAATTTTTGAGTGGCTCGGCGTTGCCACAGCAATCATTTATTCGCTGCTAGTCGCTTCAAACACCGGCTTAGAGTTTCTGGGTTTCGCCCTGCTGCTTACTTCCTCAGCCCTGATTGGTATCTGGGCATATCGGGGAAAGCACCGCGGGATACTGCTGCTCCAGTTCTTTTACGCAACCGCTGGAATTATCGGAATGATTCGCTGGCAGTAAAAAATGACGGTAATTGACGACTATTTGAAGAAGGTTCCGGCGGGGCAACGCAAATTGCTTGAAGAGCTGCGCAAAGAAATGCGTAAGTTATTGCCAGATGCCGAAGAGGCAATCAGCTACGGATTACCGTGCTTCAAAGTAGACGGAAAAGTTGTTGGTGGTTTTGCAGCCAACAAAAACTTCTGCAGTTACTACCCATTTGCTGGAGCAACCTTAGGTCTGTTGAAGAAAGACCTTGAGGGCTATTCGCAAACCTTGAGCGCTCTTCATTTCACTGAGGAAAAGCCACTAACGAAAAAGATTATTAAGTTGCTCGTGGACACCAAACTTCAGCAAATTGCTGAGGGATATCACGCAAAAAAGAAGAAATAGGTCATTCACAGCCGTTCCGCAGGGTTATTGCCTCTTTGGCACGTAGTCTTAGGCCATGACCGTATTAGTCGGCCGACAGACGGTCTCCC
>JBEGUG010000016.1:0-7208 GCA_041179005.1 Actinomycetota bacterium
ATTGTCTCGCCAGCGTTTGCCGCTGGGCCAACTAGAGCAACTGAGGCTACTAGTGCTGCTGCAGCGATAATTCCGCTTACTTTACGCATTGAATTTTTCTCCTTGGTTAAGTTCTGCTTTATAACACTTTGATTACAGCGTTTTCAAGTAAACGAAGTTGCTTAACCTTCCAAACGTCAGGCGAAGCAAAGGTTAACGTTTGGTTATCCGAAGTGACCGTTTACGTAGTCATTTGTGCGTGGGTCTACCGGCTTATTGAAGACATCCTCGGTATCGCCAAATTCCACTACCCGGCCTGGGTTGCCGTCTTCAGCCAGGAAGAAGGCGGTCTTGTCAGCAACGCGCTGAGCCTGCTGCATATTGTGGGTCACGATAACAATTGACATAGATTCCTTGAGCTCAAGGATTGTCTCCTCGATGCGGCGGGTAGATCCAGGGTCAAGCGCCGAGCACGGCTCATCCATTAACAACACCTCTGGGTTCATGGCCAGAGATCTTGCAATACAAAGGCGCTGCTGCTGGCCACCCGAAAGCGATAGTGCAGGCTCGCCAAGACGATCCTTAACTTCGGTCCACATCGATGCTCGCTGGAGCGATGACTCGACCAAATCGTCCGAAATTTCAGCCTTGCGTCCAGAAAGCTTTAGTCCTGAAATCACGTTCTCTTTGATTGACATGGTTGGGAACGGGTTTGGCTTTTGGAACACCATTCCAACTCGCAAGCGGACTGTGGTTGGGTCTACTTCTTGGTCATAGATGTCATTGCCATCAAGATATACGCTGCCAGATAGGCCGGCACCAGGAATCAGCTCGTGCATACGGTTGAGGGTGCGAATGAATGTTGACTTGCCGCAACCAGAAGGACCAATCAGCGCGGTCACTTCATTGGCCGGAAACTGCAATGACACGTTCTTAAGTACGTGACGTTCGCCAAACCAGACGTTAATGTCCTTTGACTCTAGATAGAACTTTGCAGTAGACATGCTAACTACTTTCTTTTCTTAGCTGATTTAGTGCTTGATGCAACGCGGGCGGCAACGAACAAGATTCCCACCAGCATTAGAAGTACAAGTGCTGCACCCCAGGCGCGCTGGATACTGGTGTCATAACCAAGGCTCACGTAGCCGTAGAGATAAGTCGGAAGTGTTGAAATGCCACCTTCGACTAGGTTCAAGTTTGTTTTGTTGGCCAGCGAAGTCGTTAGTAGTAATGGGGCAGTCTCTCCGATGATGCGGGCAACTCCAAGCAGGACCGCAGTGACTAGACCTGATTTAGCAGCAGGCAAAGTCACCATTGAGAAAGCGCTCCAAGCGGAAGCACCAAGACCTAAGGCACCATTTCTAAGTTCAGCTGGAACCAGTCGCAAAGCTTCTTCGGCCACACGAGAAACGGTAGGCAACATGAGTGGGATCAAAGCTAGCGAACCCGTCCAGCCAGCGTAGGAAGTGAATCCGCTGAGGATCAACATCGAGTAAATGAACAAACCGGTAACCACCGATGGAAGTCCCGACATTGCCTGAAGCAATGTTCGAATCAATCCACGACTCTTGCCTCTAGTTTCAGTCAGGTAAACAGCCGTGGCTAGGGCGAGCGGAACCGTAATGATGGTGCTCAAGCCAACTACCAAAAGTGTTCCAAGAATTGCGTGGCCCACACCACCAATCTCTAGGCCGGTGGTTGGTGTCACGTAGACGTCGTTCTGGTAGATGAACTGTGGACTAAGGGTGGCGAAACCTGCCTGAACAACAGACCAAAGTACCGATACCAAAAGCACAAAGACAAACGAGCCCAGGAACAGGGTTGCAACTACTAGCAGCCCGTCAAGGATTCCGCGACGGCCATAAATTTTCAAGCCAACCAGAGCTGATGCAACAGTCTGCATTGGCAAGAACACGACTAGTAGAGAGCTCATGAAATCGAAGTTGTTTACAACGAGAAGAGCAAGGTAAATTACCGCCGGAACGGTGCTTGCCAAAAACATCAGGGTTTTTGACTGCGCGCTGATTTTTGTCCAAGGAGCTGCCGACTTTGGACGCTCAACTGGAGTCAGGTCTACTGCCATTACTTTCTCCATGGTTGAGCCTTTACGACGATGAACGAAGCAATTGAGTTAATTAGCAATGTGAAGGCAAACAAGACCACGCCGGCGGCAAGCAAGGCAGAAACTTCATCAGCGGTTGCCTCGGCAAACTTGGAAAGAATCAAAGAAGCAATTGCTCCGCCCTCAGGCAGCACAATCCTGAACCAGTTGACTTCGTCGAAGACCAGGTTGAGCACGAAGAAAATTGCAACCGTCTCACCCAGTGCGCGACCAAGTGCAAGCAGCACACCACCAACGATTCCACCTGCAGCGGTTGGCAGAATAACTTTGCGGAATGTTGATTCGCGATTTCCACCTAAAGCTAGCGACGCCTTGATTAGGTCCTGATCAATCTGGCTGAAAATTTCTCGAGTTATCGAAGCAATAATCGGCACGATCATCACAGCAACGATGAAGCCAGCGATAAACGGCGTGCGCAAGAAGTTATCTGCGTCGTTCTCAAACATCGGCAGGAATCCAAAGGCATCGTGAAGCATTTCTCCCCAGTGCGCGCCAACTGGACTGAAGATAGATAGACCCCAGAGACCGATCACCACCGATGGAATCGCGGCAAGCAGATCTACCAATAGAGCTGTAGTTTTTGCCAGAGGCTTCGGCGCCATGAATTCAATGAAGTATGCAATCGAAATTGCCATTGGAACCGCAAGAATTACACCCAAGGCAGCAATGAGGAATGATCCGTAAAGCATTGGACCGATAGCAAAAGATGGGCTCTCTAGAGTGTTGTCCCAGCCAGAACCAAAAATGAAATTTACGAATCCGAATTTTTCGAATGTTGGCCAGGCTCGCAACGAAAGAAAAAACATAATTGCGATTACAAGAATGATTGTCGAGTATGCCGCAGCAGTGGCAATGCCGTAAAAAATACGGTCTGGTGTCGAGGAAGCTTTGACCTTCAGCTTGCGCTTCGGCGGGACTACCTCGGTTAATTCGGACATGCCCCTATTTTTGGCAGGTGTGGTGAAGAGGACCTTTTCAGAAGGTTAACGGGAGGTGAACAACATTGGCCAAATTGGCTGGGAATGAGGCAAAACAGCCGGATTTTGCCCTTTGGCTCAGTAGGTGCCAGTCCAGATCTGGTTCATCCTGACCAGCATGACCGCAACGGTTAGTGCTCCCACGGCGATAACAATGGTGGACCATCGGGTTCGCTCAATTAGGGCCCAAAAAGCGGCTCCCAGTGGCACCAACAAAGCGACGATCAAATAGGCAAAGAATTCAACCGTATCTAATTTGGCTCTATCCCCTGCGAAGACCATTGCGGTGCTGGCGATCAACTGAATCAATAAGCCAAGTTGAACTAAGGCTAAAGCGCCGAGGCTTAGGAAACTTGGTTTGCGTTTCGCAAAACCCAGCGAAAGCGTGAACAACCCAACCACGATTGCGATGAAAAGCTGCGCACTGTAGAGCCAATCAATCATTGAACACCACCAAGGACTTAACGTCTTTTCCAGAAACTGTGAGCATAGCTACCAAGTTACCTGCTGAATCAATTCCAGCAAATGGCTGCATGCCCTCCTGGTTGGCCTTAAGGCGCTTGCCATGTCTTAAATCAGTTACGTCTTGCTCGTTTAGTTCACGAACATGAAATTGCTGTTTGGCAGCCTCAGAAATATTCAAGACATTCAATTTCTCAGGCGATAGCCCCTCGAGCGACTGAGCCTGGTCAACTGAGTAAGCACCGATGCGCGTTCTCCGAAGAGCGGTTAGATGCCCGCCGACGCCAAGTGCAACACCTAGGTCTCGGGCGAGCGCACGAATGTACGTTCCTGATGAGCAATCAACCACAACATCAACATCGATGAAAGTCGCGCCATCGACTTCAACAATTTTTGGCTCCGACAATATTTCAAATCTTGAAATCGTCACGGTCCTGGCTGCGAGGGAAACCTCATCACCCGAGCGAACCTTGGCATAGGCACGCTGGCCATCAACTTTGATTGCGCTCACCGAGCTTGGCACCTGCTGAATCTTGCCACGAAGTTTGGAAATCGCAGTTTCGATTTCAGTCGCTGAAATTTCTCTCACGCGTGCAGGTTCTGCAACGCTAACAAATTCTGATTCTTTGTCATCGGTAACCGTTGACGCCCCCAAACGAATGGTCGCGAAATAGGTCTTGTCTTCGCCGACCAAAAAAGTAAGTAGCTTCGTTGCGGAATTGATACCGATTAATAGAAGGCCTGTGGCCATTGGATCTAAGGTTCCAGCGTGACCTACCCTGCGGGTACCAGCAATGGAGCGAAGTTTGGCGACCACATCGTGACTGGTCCATCCTTGAGGCTTATCAATAAGCACTAGCCCCGAAGTCATTTAGTCTTCTTCGTCTTCTTCAAGGTCACGAGGATCAACGATGATTTTTGGCTCTTTATAAGGATTCTCATCGCCAGCCCATTTAGCCTCTGCCGCAATTCGGGCAACTTCCGCGTCACGGTTTCTAGCCTCAGCCAGCAGGTCATTCATGTGTGCTGCAGTCTCAGGAATTTCATCCAGCACAAATTCGACTGTAGGAGTCAAACGGATGTTGAGCTTGTGGCCAACTTCACGGCGAATAATTCCGCGGTTGCGCTCGATGATCTCTGTGCTGCGCTGCTTATCTTCGGCACTTCCATAAACGGTGTAGTAAATGGTCGAGTGCTGCAGATCAGGAGTTACTTTGACGTCGGTGATGGTAACGAAGCCCAAATCAGGGTCCTTGACCGCGCGCTCAAGCGCCTCGGCTACAAGAACCTTAATTCGTTCCGCTAGTTTTCTAGCGCGGGCTGCGTCAACCATTACCTAATCCTGTTTGCTAATTAAACGCGAGGCTTTTCGCGCATCTCGAATGTCTCGATGATGTCTTCAAGCTCAAGTTCGTTGAATCCCTGCAGACCAATACCACACTCAAAGTCAGTCTTGACTTCGGTGGCATCGTCCTTGAAGCGCTTCAGCGATTCGATCTTTACGTTGTCGACAATTACCTTGCCGGCGCGAAGTACGCGTGCCTGAGAGTTTCGCTTGATTGAACCAGAGCGAACGATCGAACCAGCGATGGTTCCAACCTTTGAAGACTTGAACAGCTCGCGAACCTCTGCGGTTCCCAACTGGAATTCTTCGTACTCAGGCTTAAGCATTCCCTTAAGAGCCTTCTCGATGTCATCAAGTGCCGCATAGATAACTGAGTACTGACGAATGTCAACACCTTCGCGATCTGCGCGCTCCTTGGCCTTGTTATCAGGCTTGACGTTGAAACCAATAATGATCGCTGAGTCAACGGTTGCAAGGTTAACGTCAGACTCAGTAATTGCACCAACACCGCGGTGGATGATGCGCAACTGAACTGAATCGTCAACTTCAATCTTGAGCAATGAGTCTTCAAGAGCTTCAACAGCACCAGAAACGTCACCCTTGATGATGAGGTTAAGAGCCTCAACCTTGCCATCTTCGAGAGCCTTGGTGAAGTCTTCGAGGCTAACGCGCTTGCGAGTCTTAGCAAGCAGAGCGTTGCGGTCAGCAGCCTCACGCTTTTCGGCGATCTGGCGGGCCTGGCGCTCGTCTTCGGTAACCACAAAAGTGTCACCCGCACGAGGAACAGACTGCAAACCAAGCACCTGGACTGGACGGCTAGGAACAGCTTCTTCAACAGCCACGCCGTTTTCGTCAAACATCGCACGAACACGACCATGAGCAGCACCGGCAACAATTGAGTCACCAACGCGCAAGGTACCTGACTGAATCAGAACGGTAGCAACCGATCCTCGACCCTTATCGAGGTTGGCTTCAATGGCAACACCACGAGCGTCCTTGTTTGGGTTAGCGCGCATATCAAGTGCAGCATCCGCAGTCAACAAAACTGCATCTAGAAGTTCCTTGATGCCCTTACCGGTCAAAGCGGATACGTCAACGAACATTACATCGCCACCGTATTCTTCAGCGACCAAGTTGAACTCGGTTAGCTGCTGACGAATCTTGGCTGGGTTTGCACCTTCTTTATCGGTCTTGTTCACTGCAACAACGATTGGTACGCCTGCAGACTGAGCGTGGTTCAACGCTTCAATTGTCTGAGGCATCACACCGTCATCGGCAGCAACCACAAGAATTGCAACGTCGGTTACCTGTGCACCACGTGCACGCATAGCGGTAAACGCCTCGTGACCCGGTGTGTCAATAAAGGTAATTGCACGATCAACCTTTTCGTGCTCAACGTGTACCTGGTATGCACCGATGTGCTGGGTAATTCCACCGGCTTCGCCAGCAATCACGTTTGAGTTTCTAATGCTGTCAAGCAAGCGAGTCTTACCGTGGTCAACGTGACCCATAACTGTTACAACTGGAGGACGAGCAATTAGGTCTGCTTCGTCATCGTCGTAATCGGTAGAGACATCAAGACCAAAGCCTTCGAATAGTTCGCGCTCTTCGTCCTCTGGAGAAACAACTTCAATCTTGTAACCAAGCTCCTCGCCAAGAATCTGGAAGGTCTCTTCATCAAGCGAAGCGGTAGCAGTTGCCATCTGACCAAGTGCAAATAGCACTGTGATTAGCTGACCGGCAGTTGTATCGATCTTGTCTGCGAAATCCTGAATCGATGAACCGCGACGAAGGCGCAACACTGTGGTGCCGTCACCGCGTGGAACAATCGCACCACCAAGTGATGGAGCGTTAGTACGCTGTTCAAACTCTTCGCGCTTTGCGCGCTTTGACTTACGAGCCTTGCTCTGACCGCGAGCACCACCCTTACCGAAAGCACCAGCGGTTCCGCCGCCAACACCTCGACCGCGACCAGCACCTGGGCCACCGCCCGGACGGCTAAAGCCACCCGCACCCGGAGCTCCGCCCGGAGCACCGCCACCAAAACCTGGACGACCTGCTCCTGCAAAACCACCTGGACGACCAGCGCCACCAGGACCACCGGCACCAGCCGGACGACCTGCACCCGCGAAACCACCTGGGCGACCAGCGCCACCAGGACCACCGGCACCAGCCGGACGACCTGCACCACCTGGACCACCAGGACGAGGAGCACCAGGGCGACCCATACCTTGTGAAGGTGAGAAAGGATTATTTCCAGGACGAGAAACCGGACGCGGAATTCCCATTCCCTGAGCTGAAGCAAAAGGATTATTTCCAGGAC
>JBEGUG010000017.1:0-24443 GCA_041179005.1 Actinomycetota bacterium
AACTTGCGTTTGTAGCTCAACGGATAGAGCATCTGACTACGGATCAGAAGGTTGGGGGTTCGAGTCCCTCCAAGCGCACGAAAGCCCGGTTTCTTCTCACGAGAACCGGGTTTTTCACTACCCAGAGAACCTAGTTAGTCGTCGTCACCCTCTTCGCCTTCTTCACCGCCTCGAACGGTTGCGTCAGGAAGCGTGCCTCCTGAAACAAGCGGCCCAAGAAGGAATGCCGCCAAAACATTATTTGGCTTGCTAGCAGAAGCGTGCTGTCCGGCAAACGCAGCCGAACCGTCTTTACCGCAAATTGCTTTGATGACTGTTGCGCCACCAGGGTGACCGGTGACATATGAAGTTAGGTCATAAACCTTCCCGCTGACTACGCTCCAGCAATCACCGCCAGTGTTGTGCTTGGCAACTTCAGTTGCAGTAAAAGTGGTGGCCAAGGGTGCTTTGGTTGCGTCGCCACTGCCACTACTGCCGCCGCTTGATCCCGAACTTGCCGAAGCTGCTGCGAGTGGGCCAACTAGCAGAGAAGAAAGATCAGCGTTTGGTTTTTGGGCGCCAGCGTGCTGTCCAGAAAAAGACTTGGTCCCATCTTTTCCGCAAATAGCAGTGAGCACCGATGCGCCACCTGGGTGACGAGCTATGTAACTGGTTAGGTCATAAACATTTGAGTTGACGACAGCCCAACAGTCTTTAGCGGTGTTGTGTTTTTGAACTTCAGCAACACCGATGCCCACCTCTGAACTTGAGCCAGGTGTTGGTTGGGTCGGCGCAGGAAGCGCTTGGCCTTGCGTCGCAGTAATGCGGTTTCCCCAAGTAGCTTGGGCACCTGAGTGGCCAACCAAAACCGAAAGAATCACAACGCCGGCTACTGCGGCGGTTGATAACCCACCGGCCAGTTGCAAAACCCACTTGGGCTTTTCAGACTTTGTAATCAGGAAGAAGGTGAGACCCAGAAGGAAAAGTCCGATTGAGGCGGGAAATAAGATGTCTCCAAGTTCAGCATGTTCCCCTGGATTGCCCACTCTTGAAGCCAGAGCTTCCCCAGATTCCTTTGCGGCAAATGACAGCACGACAGAAACGGCCAAGGCCCCGACGGTTAGTGGCAGGTAGGGCTTTCTCCACTTTGGAACAAATACCAGTAGCACCAGGGCAAGGGCCGAGAGCGGGATCAGGACCGATGCAGCATGGACTGTAAGGGGGTGAAGCGGCAATCCGCCAATGGTGTCAAAGAATTGATTCATATCTACGAACGTAGTTGTCTAGGCTGAGCATTGGCTGGCCTCGGGGTGTGCGCTTGCTGGGAAACCGCCGCACCTATTGAGCCTGGTTCCCACTGTTTATAAGGGTTTTGCGCCTTAAGCCCCCAAAAATTGACCAAAAATGACCATTTTGTAAGCGTTTACAAATCGTTATCTAATTTGGTTTTTTGTCCGGACTGGGGGGAGTATTTTTGTATCAAACACCTGCCTATTCGACAGGTGTTCTCCATGGAAAGGTAAATTGCAATGAAGAAAGTTTCAAAAGTTGCAGCTATTGCTCTAGCGGCGTCGCTAGCAGCAACTGCACTGACCGCGGGATCAGCAACTGCTGCACCTGCATGCCCTAAGAAGGCAAACGTAACAATGCTTGGAACAATTAAGCCTGAAATTCAGGACCAGTTCCTAGCTGCTGTAAAGAAGTACAACGCAAGCCAGAAGTGCTACACAGTTAAGTCAATTCCTGGTGACCGTAAGCTTACTTTCCTTCAGAACGTAACCCCGATGTATGCAGCCAAGAAGGCTCCAACCATCATGTATGACCTACAGTTCCTACCAGACATGGCAAAGCGTGTTATGGACTGGAAGGGCACCAAGCTCGCAAGCTTGGCTCCGAAGGACCTACTAACTACAGCAAACATTGGTGGCAAGCAGGTTGGTGTTCCATCAACTGTTGAGGCATTCGGTCTTCTTTACAACAAGAAGGTTCTAGATGCAGCTGGCGTTGACCCAAAGAAGATCACCACTCGCACTCAGCTTGAGGACGCATTCAAGAAGGTTCAGGCATCTGGTACCGGCGCAATCCGTTTCTCAGCTATCTGGTGGTCACTTGGTGCACACGTTACTAACCTTTACTTCGCAAACGCATCTTCAACTCACGAAGGTCGCCTAAAGGTTCTTGACTCACTATCAAACGGAACCAAGAAGCTAACCGGTGACCCAGTGTTCAACAACTGGCTAGCAACTTTCGAACTGATGAAGAAGTACAACCAGGCAAAGCCAAACCTTGGCGACACTGAGTACGCAGATTCAATTGCTGACCTAGCAGCTGGTAAGGCTGGTTTCTGGTTCATGGGTAACTGGGCTGAAGAGGACCTAATCAAGGCTTCTAAGGGCGGCGACTTCGGAATCATGCCATTGCCAATCAGCACCAACGCGAAGGCATACGGAAACACTTCAATCTCTGTAGGTGTTCCTGGATACTTCATGATCGACAACCAGCAGTCAACTAAGGAACAGCGCGATGGTGCTGTTGACTTCTTGACCTGGTTGTACACCTCAAAGGCTGGTCAGCAGGCAGTTATCGGAAGCGTAGCTTCAGGTGGCATGAACTTCATCCCTGTTTACAACGGCACAACTGTAAAGGCAACTTCATTCATGGCTCGCGAAATCGCGACTTACGTGAAGGCAAACAAGTCAATCGAGTGGATGAACTCTTACTACCCAGGTGGCGGCCAGGACCTATATGGCGCATCAGGACAGAAGTTGATCACCGACAAGATTGATGGCGAGCAGTACGCTGCAGAAATCGAGAAGGCATGGAAGGGCGCTGTAAAGACCTGGCGCGGTGTAAAGAAGTAATTCTTTTCACAACTTTCTAGTCAACTAGAATCAATTCCTGGGGTGAGGAAACTCACCCCAGGAATTTCTATAATTAGACATCAAGCAATAAAACCGGGAGTATCAGATGCCATTCGGCAAAAACTTTAAGAAATTCGTAGTCTTTGGGGCGCTCCCGCTCTCAATCTTTTCTATGGTTCTTCTGTTCCCATTTGGGCAAGGACTATTTCTAACCTTCACAGACTGGAACGGTTTCGAGTTCGCTAACTTCGTGGGCTTCGACAACTATGTGCTGTCATTCCAAGACGAAACCTTCTGGGCGACACTTTCTTTCACAGCGATTTTCGTTGTAGTTTCTCTAATTGCAGTAAACGTCGTAGCGTTTGGACTTGCACTGCTCGTAACTGCAAAACTTCGCAGCTCAAATATTTTCAGAACCTTCTTTTTCGTGCCAAACCTAATTGGTGGAGTGATTCTTGGCGTTATTTGGCAGTTTGTTTTCAACAGCGCAATCACATCCCTGGCAACTCGATTTGGCTGGGTCAATCTGGAATCATCTTGGCTAAACGAAACCGACACCGCTTTTTGGGCGCTGGTAATCGTTACCGTCTGGCAGCAATCTGGCTACATGATGATCATCTACATCACAGGGCTTATCAGCATTGAGCAGGATGTTCTTGAAGCCGCCCGCATTGATGGAGCATCAGCATTCCGCACCCTAGTCTCTGTCAAGATGCCTTTGATGGCATCTGCATTCACAATCTCACTCTTCCTAACGCTGCGTGGTGGATTCATGGCCTACGACGTAAACCTTGCACTTACCGGCGGTGGCCCGTACCGAACAACAGAGTTGATTTCGATGCACATTTTCCAAGACGCTTTTGCATTCGGTAACTTCGGAACCGGTCAATCAAAGGCCGTAGTCATGTTCTTGATGGTCGCTATTGCGGCACTTGTGCAAGTTACAGTTAGTAAGCGCCTGGAGGTTCAGCGATGAGTAAGTCGGTATCAATGAACAAGCGCGCATCTTTCGCGCGAACAGTGATTTTCCTCGTAGGCCTCGTAGTTTCTGTTGCATACGTAATTCCATTTTTCTTGGTTTTCATAAACGCTTTCAAACCAATCCCTGAAATTATTGAAAACCCGTTAGCTTTCCCGGTTGAATTCACCTGGGATAACTTCAACCAGGCACTCGAGAAGATGAACTTCTGGGTATCGCTGATGAATTCGATAATTATTACGACATTCAGCCTGTTGGCACTGATCCTGGTTTCGTCAATGCTTGCGTTCTATCTATCAAGAACAAAAACCAAGTTCACCAAGACAACCTTCTTGATTTTGGTTGCCTCGATGATTGTTCCTTTCCAGGCTTTGATGATTCCGTTTATGTCGATTTTCGGACCGTTTGTTTCGCTAAACAATCAAGTCGCACTGATTTTCTTCTACATGGGATTTGGTGTGGCACTTTCAACATTCTTGTACCACGGCTTCATTTCAAACATTCCAACCGAACTTGACGAAGCCGCTGCACTAGATGGCGCAAGCGACTTTACAATCTTCTGGAAGATTATTTTCCCAATGCTTAGGCCGGTCACCGCGACCGTAGCAATTATCAACGCGCTGTGGATTTGGAATGACTTCCTATTGCCTAGATTGGTTTTGACCCCAGAGACTCAAACACTGCCGCTTTCGACTTACCTGTTCTACGGTCAGTACGCGACAGAGTATGGGCAGGCTATGGCGGGACTGCTTCTTGCAGTTGTCCCAATTATCGGTTTCTACCTATTCCTGCAGAAGCAGTTCATCTCAGGTATCTCAGCTGGAGCCGTTAAGTAGGAACAGCAACTAGCTGTCGAGCAGTGCTTCAGCGGTACCGTCATCGATGATTAGGTCTGAAACATATTTTCCGGCTAAAGCGCCTTTCAAGCTCGGAATTCTATTTACACCCGCGATGACGCAAATACGTCGTGGAACTGAGCGAATCACATCAAGGCCTGGTCCAGTTGATCGTTTGTTGATGTCAATGTCGTTTGATGAGCCATCTGCGCGATAAAAAACGGTTGCGATGTCGCCAACGATTCCCTCGCCGTCGAGTGCCTTCAAATCTGCAGGGCTGAGGTATCCGGCGGTGTAAACCTGACTTGGAACTTCTGAGTTACTCGCACCAAGACCAAATAGTGCAACGTCCATTCGGGCTTGAATGTCTAAAATTCTTTTCGTGCTGCGCTCTTTCCACAGCATTTCTTTTGCAGCCGGATTATCAAAAAAAGCGGGAACAGGGAACTGCTCAACATTTGACCCGTACGCCTCACCGAAACGCCTAAGAATTTCACCGCTGAATGTCACACCGGTGGTGAAAGTGTTACCCGCTCCGTTGAGTTGCACAACTCTTGAACCGCGAAGAGGCCTTGGCACCAAATTTCTGCTGACGGCAGCGGTAGTTGAACCCCAGGCAACCCCCATGGTCATGCCTGAGTAAAAAAAGTTGGTAAGCATACGTGCTGCACTTAGCGCCACACGGTCCAGTCGGTCAATCGGCGAAGCCGAGTCGGCAACGGGAACAAGGTGAGCATTGACCCCAAAGCGGGCTTTGATCTGGCTGGCCATCCTGGTTGGGCCGTCCTCGGGAGGGTGGAGTTTGAACTCGATAATGCCTCGGTCCTTGGCCATCTGAAGTAGACGAGACACCGATGACCGGGACACCTTTAGCTCGTCACCAATGGCATCCATGGTCAGATCCTGCATGTAATAAAGCTGGGCGGCCTTCAAAGCCAGGCCAACTCGGGAGTCTTTATTGATCTCGTCCAACATAACGAAAGTATTGCACATATGTGCAACTTGATTGGAAATAAGCCCAGAGGGTCCTAGAGGTCAATAGATTTCAGACATCAATGTTTCTTGATTGACGAAAGGGGAAAGCCGATGAACCAAACTGCTAACGAGTCAGCTCGTTTGAGTTCACTGCGAGATAACCCAAAAGCCCAGGTTCTAATCATCGGTGGCGGCATCAACGGCCTGGCTACATTCAGAGACCTTGCACTCCAGGGCGTAGACGTGGTCCTTGTTGAAAAAAACGACTACTGCTCTGGAGCATCATCAGCTTCTTCCCACATGATCCACGGTGGAGTTCGCTATCTAGAAAACGGTGAGATTCGTCTAGTCAAGGAATCCCTTCAGGAGAGAAATCGCCTGCTGGGAGCTGCACCTCACTACGTAAAACCACTGAAGACAACAATTCCAATTTTCTCAGTGTTCTCTGGATTGCTAAGTGCTCCAATTCGTTTGTTCACCCACTCATCAGGAAAACCAAAAGAGCGCGGCGCGATCTTAATTAAAGTCGGACTTTTGATGTACGACACCTTTGGTCGCAACGGTGGAACCATGCCACGTCACCGTTTCTTGAGTAAGAAAAAATCTTTTGCAGAACTACCTTCTCTAAACAAAGAAGTTAAATTCACCGCAACCTACTACGACGCCGCAATGGACAATCCGGAAAGACTTGCACTCGACGTACTATTCGATGGACTGCAAGCTGGATCAAATGCAAGAAGCTACAACTACCTTGCTGCAAGTGCTATCAAAGACGGCAAGGCAATCTTGAAAGACATGTTGACCGGTGAAGAAATTTCTTTCACCGCCGACGTGATTGTAAATGCATCTGGAGCCTGGACTGACATTACGAACAAGGGCTTGGGATTTGAAACTCGATACATGGGCGGCACAAAAGGTTCACACATTGTTCTAGACAACAAAGAGCTATTTACCGCGTGCGACAACCGCGAAATCTTTTTCGAAAACAGTGATGGCCGAATTGTTTTGATGTATCCAATACTTGGAAAAGTTTTGGTTGGAACAACTGACCTCCCACACGACATGGCGCTTCCTGCAATTTGCACCGACGAAGAAGTTGATTACTTCTTCAAGCTTGTTGATTACGTATTTCCAACAATTAAGATCACTAAAGACCAGATTGTTTTTAAGTACTCAGGTGTTCGTCCTATGGGCGCAAGCGGAGACATCAGCCCGGGACTAATTTCTCGCGACTATCGAATTGTTAGAACTTCTCAAGAAAACGAAGTTCCAGTGTTGAGCCTGGTTGGCGGCAAGTGGACAACCTTCCGCGCACTAGGCGAGCACCTAAGTTCTGATGTGCTAAAACTTCTTGGAATGTCTCGAGTTGTTTCAACCGAGAAACTTCCAATCGGTGGCGGCAAGGATTTCCCAACCAAAGATGCTGATCAAAAATCTTGGGCAAACTCCCACGGTGCAAACGTTGGCCAGGATCGTGCACTTCAGCTTCTTCTTCGATACGGAACCCGTGCAAAGGCAGTTATCGACTTCATTGGAACTGCTCCAGAAAAAATGCTTGTGCACAGCCCAACTTTTTCTGACAGAGAAATCGAGTTCCTAGTTAAGAACGAATCGGTCTACCGTCTAGAAGATCTAGTTCACCGTCGCACCAACCTTGCGTTCACAGGTTCGATGAACACAGCAGTGCTCAAGGAAATGGCGGAAATAGTTTCAAAGGTGCTGCACTGGGATACATCAACCAGCTCAGCTGAGGTTTCAGGCGTTCATCTGGAGATTGGGAGCAAGGCATGACCAAGTTGGTTCTAAAGAATATTTCTTTGACTCAAGACTCAGAGGACTTGATCTACGATCTTTCGGCAACATTCAATAGCGGTATTAACCTGCTGATTGGCCCAACCACAGCGGGTAAAACCACCCTGATGCGAATCATCGCGGGACTCGTAAAGCCTTCCACTGGCACCATGACACTTGGTGGGGACGACATCACCAAGGTTCCGGTTCAGCAACGTTCCGTTTCTTTCGTCTACCAGCAGTTCATCAACTACCCATCACTTTCAGTCTTCGACAACATCGCCTCTCCGCTGTTGGCACAGAAGAAGAAGCCAAGTAAGCAAGAAGTGGCCGACCGCGTTGATGAAATGGCAACCCTGTTGGGTCTAACCCCATTCTTGAAGCGCAAGCCGTCTGAGCTTTCGGGTGGTCAGCAGCAGCGCGTGGCCATCGCTCGAGCACTTGCTCGTAAGGCAGATATTGTCTTGCTAGATGAGCCACTTGCAAACCTTGACTACAAGCTGAGAGAGCAGTTGCGCGCAGAGTTGCAGAGCATTTTTGCAAACGAGTCATCGATTGTTATCTACTCAACCGCTGAACCTTCAGAGGCTCTTGACTTTGCAACTGACACGTTCGTGATTAACGAAGGTCGCCTAATTCAGTCAGGTAAGGCGCTAGAGATTTACCAGGCGCCGCAGTCAATTGCGGCAGCGGTTGCAATGGCTGATCCACCGATTAACTTGGTCAGCTCAACCATCGATGGCAAGACTGCAAACTTTGGACCAGAAACCTTCAAGCTATCTCGCCCAGAAATAAGCGTCGGCTCATCACAAGAAATTACCTTGGGCGTTCAGCCTGGAATGTTGAGTCTTGAATCACTTGGCTCCAAGAGTTTTTCATTCGCTGGTCAGGTGCAACTTGCTGAAGTTACCGGTAGCTCAACCTTCGTTCACGTCAAGCTAGAAACTGGAGAGCAGATTGTGATTGAAGTAGAGGGCACAAAGAATTTTGCTCTCGACAAGAAAATCACCGCCTACTGTGATCCATCAGATCTTTACGGATTTGATCCAAAGTCAGGCAAAGCAATTTTCACTCCGATTGGACAGGGGAAGTAAATGGCTGAGATCCGCTTAGAAGGCGTTGCTCACTCCTACGACGGGGGTAAGACCTACGCCCTGAACCCAATCACCATGACTTGGGAAGATGGAAAGGCCTATGCCCTGCTTGGGCCAAGTGGTTGCGGTAAGACCACACTTTTGAACATTATCTCTGGATTGCTAAAGCCATCAGAAGGAAAAGTTTTCATCGATGGCAAAGATGTCACAGACGTAATCACCGATGATCGCAACATTGCTCAGGTTTTCCAGTTCCCGGTTTTGTACGACACCATGAGTGTTCGCAAAAACCTAGAGTTCCCACTAAAGAACCGCAAGGTGCCGAGAGACAAAATTGCACAGCGAGTAAATGAAATTGCGCAGCTGCTTGGCATCGAAAATGACCTAGACAGAAAGCCTTCAAAACTTCGCTCTGACCTTCAGCAGATTGTGAGTCTTGGACGCGGACTGGTTCGCGAGGACGTATCAGCGATC
The DNA here is from genome assembly GCA_041179005.1 of Actinomycetota bacterium. Classification (GTDB taxonomy): domain Bacteria; phylum Actinomycetota; class Actinomycetes; order Actinomycetales; family Microbacteriaceae; genus Rhodoluna. Next base: position 8,990 of record JBEGUG010000017.1, read on the forward strand.
TTGTTCGATGAGCCGCTTACCGTTATTGACCAAAACTTCAAGTGGACCTTGCGCAACCGACTTAAGCGTCTGCACCTGGCTACCGGAGTGACAGTTGTTTACGTGACCCACGACCAGACTGAGGCGCTTACCTTTGCCGACGAGGTTTTGGTAATGGATAAGGGAAACCTGGTTCAGGTGGGCACATCGGAGTCATTGTTCCTTGAGCCACAGCACGAATTCGTTGGCTACTTCATTGGCTCCCCGGGCATGAACTTCCTTGATGTAGAGGCAAACTCTTCAGTGCTTACCCACAACGGCAAGACCATAGGTAAAGCGGCCAAAGCCGGCCTGAACGGAAGCCACCGCTTTGGAGTGAGACCAGAATTCTTGATTCCAAGCAATAAGTCAGGTCTTGAGTTCAAGGTTGAACGAATTGAGGACCGCGGAGTATTCAAGCTGGTTCACCTAAGCAAAGACGATTTCAAGTTCATTGCTAAGACCGATGAAAGCTACGACGCAAAGGTAGGCGGCAAGGCAACTTTCAGCTTTGACCCAACCAGAGCCTTTGTTTACGACGCTCACCAAAGAGCTGTATCAACAGTTTCACCGAGCAGCGCGGGAGGGAACTAGTCATGGACGGTAGAAAGAAAAATAATAAGGCTTGGTTCCTTGTTGCGCCGGTTGTGTTGGTTGTTGCCTTCACAGCAATCATTCCTCTGATGGCGGTTGCTAACTACTCACTTCAGGATATTCAGGGTGCAGACAACCGTTTGTTTGTTGGTCTTGATTTCTTCAAGAAGGTAGCCACCGATCCAAATATTCAAGAAGCTTTCGGCAGAAACCTTTTGCTTTCGGCTCAGATTCTGTTCATTCAGATCCCACTCGGTATCTTCCTAGCCAGGCTCATGCCCCGTTCCGGTTGGAAGGCTTCGGCCGCACTGGTTGTCGTTGCAATTCCACTGATTATTCCTTGGAACGTAATCGGTACCACCTGGCAGATCTTCACCAGAAGTGACATTGGCCTCGGCGGTGTACTGGTGAACAACTTTATTGATTACAACTTGAGCGAATCTACGCTTGATGCTTGGGTCACCATCTTGGTAATGGACACCTGGCACTGGACACCTCTTGTAACCCTGCTGGTCTACGCCGGATTGCGCTCGATCCCGCAGGCTTACTACCAGGCAGCAGCAATTGATGGCGCCTCGGCAATGGCAGTGTTCCGCTTCGTTGAGCTGCCAAAGCTAAAGCGAGTTTTGATGATCGCACTCTTGCTTCGCTTCATGGACTCATTCATGATGTACACCGAACCATTCGTGGTGACCGGTGGAGGACCTGGTTCATCAACACAAACTCTAAGTATTTTGCTCACCACAATTGCGATTGGTCAGTTTGACCTTGGTGTAGCAGGTGCGTTCTCACTGATGTACTTCTTGTTCATTCAGATTTTCTCATTCGTATTCTTTACCGTTCTAACTTTGGACGAGCGCCCAGGCGCAACCAAGGTTTCTGCAAAGGGAAAGACCGCAGTGAAGCAGAACGAGAAAGAACGAAAACCGTCCAGTTCGAAAGTTAAGGGGGTCCTAAAATGACCACGATTATGGCGACCTCAGCGGCGGGCAAGAAGACCTCTAGATTCCGCATCGACCTAAGAAGCTGGTTGTTCTGGCTAATCATGGCCGTTTGGGCACTACCGGTTTTGTGGCTTGTCTCAATGTCATTCCGCGACAACGCAGACATTCTTTCTAAGTTCGAAATCATTCCAACCAAGATTTCTATGAACGGGTACACCCAGTTCTTTGGAGATCCAACCTGGATTGGTTCCTACATGAACTCGGTCACCTACACACTGCTGAACACAGTGATGTCTTTGGTGGTTGCACTTCCGGCAGCATATGCCTTTAGCCGCTACACATTCTCTGGAGACAAGCACCTATTCTTCTGGTTGCTTACCAACAGAATGGCTCCGGCTGCGGTGTTCTTGCTTCCGTTCTTCCAGCTTTACCAGTCACTTGATTTATTCGATACCGCACTGGGTGTAGCCCTTGCGCACATGTTGTTCAACGTGCCACTTGCGGTTTGGATTCTTGAGGGCTTTATGTCTGGTGTGCCAAAGCAGCTAGATGAAATCGCAGAGATTGACGGCTACAAGTTCGGCCGCTTCTTCCTAACCATCTTCATCCCAATGATCCGCTCGGGAATTGGTGTTACAGCCTTCTTCCTCTTTATGTTCAGCTGGGTTGAGTTGCTGATTGCAAGAACCATCACTTCAACCGATGCGAAACCAATCGCCGCGCAGATGACTCGAACAGTTTCTGCCTCCGGTATTGACTGGTCACTCTTGTCGGCGGCTGGTGTGATGACAATCATTCCGGGAATCATCGTGATCTGGTTCGTAAGAAACTACATCGCCAAGGGCTTCGCGCTAGGAAGGGTGTAAGAAGATGTTTGAACTTTTTGACTGGATTCCTTGGACCGCACCTATCGCGTATGTGTTCATCGGTGTTGCAGTGATGATCACTGGACTTTCAATCTGGGGACACTACCGTCCACCAGTTAGGCGCAAGGGTTTCTTGGGCATCGTCACAGACAGAAGTGAGCGCGTATATATTGCGATCGTTTCGTTTGCGCTTGTGATGGTGATTTCGTTCGCGATTGTTGATAGCGACACCGCGATTTGGGCCATATCAGCACTAGTAATGGCAGTGGTGATTCTGATATGGGGATAAAGGATTCGGTGGGCAAACTTGCCCATCGTTTTGGAGCTGGGGAAACTCCAAGCTCTAAAAGATTGCAAGGGACCAGATTGGCTCCTTCAACTGTAATGCGAAAGGAAGAAATGTATAGAAGTGTTCGCAAGCGTACTCTTGCAGGATTGGCCATGGCGGCCTCCTCAGTACTACTTGTAACTGGTTGTGCCTCTGGTGGTTCAACACCGACTGACATTGATGCAGTTGCAGCAAAGTGGGCCGATGGTGAGTTCAAGCTCAGCGCATTGTCTCGCGATGAGCAAATTGCTGAAATGAAGTGGTTCGCGGAAGCAGCAGCAAAACTTGGTGTTTCTGACATCAAGGTTGTTTCTGAGACCATCGCACCACATGAGTACGAGTCAAAGACTCTTACTCAGGCATTTAAGGAAATCACTGGAATCAACGTAACTCACGACCTCATTGGTGAGGGTGACGTTATCGAGAGAATCCAGACCGAAATCAAGACACGTACCTCAATCTACGATGGCTACATCAACGACTCCGACCTAATCGGAACTCACCAGCGTGGAGACTACGTCTACTCAGTTTCAGATCTTATGAAGGACTCAGAGATTACAAACCCAGGTTTGGACATCGATGACTACATCGGTAAGAGCTTCACAACTGGTTCAGACGGTGTTATGTACCAGCTACCTGACCAGCAGTTCGCGAACCTTTACTGGTTCCGCTACGACTGGTTCAGCGACCCTGAAATCCAGAAGCAATTTAAGGCGATCTACAAGTACGACCTAGGCGTTCCAGTTAACTGGTCAGCTTACGAAGACATCGCTAAGTTCTTCTCAACTCAGGTGAACGGCGATGGAACCATCGACGGCAAGAAGGTCTATGGTCACATGGACTACGCAAAGCCTGGACCATCTCTACAGTGGCGCTTTACTGACGCTTGGCTATCAATGGCCGGTAACGGTGACGGCACTCAGGGAACACCTAACGGTCTTCCTGTTGACGAGTGGGGTATCCGCGTTGAGCAGTGTCACCCAGCAGGTTCATCAGTATCACGTGGTGGAGACCTAAACGGCCCTGCTTCTGTATACGCACTTCAGAAGTTCCTCGACTGGTTCGAGTACGCTCCTGAGACTGCAAAGGGAATGGACTTCTCTGAAGCCGGTGGTGTAGTAGGTCAGGGTGAAATTGCCCAGCAGATCTTCTGGTACACCGTGTTTACTGCTTCAGCAACTGACAAGTCACTACCTGTTATGAATGAAGATGGAACTGCTAAGTGGCGTATGGCTCCAAGCCCTCACGGTGCTTACTGGAAGGAAGGCCAGAAGCTTGGCTACCAGGACGTAGGTTCATGGACATTCATGAAGCACGCTGACGAAAAGAAGCGCGCAGCTGCATGGTTGTACGCTCAGTTTGTAACTTCTAAGACAGTTGACGTTGCTAAGTCAATTGCTGGAACTACATTCATCCGTCAGTCAACTCTTGACCACCAGTACTTCACCGATAACTCAAGCAACTACGGTGGTCTAATCGAGTTCTACCGCTCACCAGACCGTGTGGCCTGGTCACCAACTGGTACCAACGTTCCTGACTACCCAACCATCTCTAACCTATGGTGGCAGTCAATCAGTAAGGCTGCATCTGGCGAATTCACTGCTCAAGAAGCAATGAACGAGCTAGCAGCTGCACAGGACGACGTCATGATCCGCCTAGAGAAGTCGAACCCTGACGCTAACTGTGCGGTAAAGATGAACCCTGTAAAGGACGAGAAGTACTGGCTAGACCAGCCGGGAGCTCCGGTTGCGAAGCTAACCAACGAAAAGCCTAAGGGCGAGACTCAGAACTATGACGAACTTGTCAAGCGCTGGGCCGCAGCCAACTAATTAGGTTGTAAAGCAGCAACAAATGTTGGCTGGCAACTTCGGTTGCCAGCCAACATTTTTCTATCAAGAGAATTGAGCATCGATGACTACCTCACCGCTAATGAATCTTCAAGACGGCAACACAATGCCGCAACTTGGTCTTGGCGTTTACAAAGTCGATAACGACATTGCCGCTCCACTGGTGACTCACGCGCTGCAAAACGGCTATCGACTAATTGATACCGCATCGATGTATGAAAACGAAGTTGGTGTTGGACAGGGAATTGTTGACTCTGGTGTGCCTCGCGAAGAAGTCTTGGTGGCAACAAAATTCTGGATGGATGATTTAGGTTTTGAAAACACTCTGAAAGCCTTTGACAAAAGTTTGAAACTGCTTGGCCTTGAGTATCTAGATTTCTATTTGATTCACTGGCCAGCTCCAAAGCGCGGACTTCTTTATGTGGATTCCTGGAAAGCTATGGAAAAATTAAAGAACGAAGGTTTGATTCGTTCCATCGGAGTTTGCAATTTTCACACCCACCACATTGATGAAATTCTTAAAGTTGCCGAACATAAGCCGGTGATAAATCAGATTGAGTTGCACCCTTGGCTCACACAAGAGAAACTAATCGCCTATGACAATGCGAACTCAATCGTTACTCAGGCTTGGTCACCGCTTGCGCGAGGAAAAATTTTGGATGAGCCAATGCTTGAGGCTATGGCAATCAAACACGGCAAGTCTGTTGCGCAGATTGTTTTGCGCTGGCACATTCAACGTGGAGTGGCCGTTATTCCAAAGTCAAACTCTAAAGAGCGCATAGTTGAAAACATGAATGTTTTTGACTTTGAGCTTTCAGCAGAAGATGTTGACGCGATCACGGCACTCAACACAAACTTTAGAACCGGCGTAGATCCTGAGGACAGGAACTAATTAGAACCCGTGTTGGTTACTACTCAACCCAGTCCAGGGTTCTGGTAACCGCTTTCTTCCACATCTTGATCTGACGCTGTCTTTCTTCGTCAGTCATGTTTGGAATCCAACGCTTACTTTCTTGCCAGCGGCTTCGAAGCTGATCTAGGTCTGCCCAGAATCCAACTGCCAAACCTGCTGCGTACGCGGCCCCAAGTGCGGTGGTCTCGGCGACCACCGGGCTAATCACCGGCACTCCAAGGATGTCTGCCTGGAACTGCATCAGGGTGTTGTTTTGAATCATTCCGCCGTCTACCTTTAGCTGGGTCAGGGCAACGCCTGAGTCGGCATTTAGGGCGTCTAAGACCTCTAGGGTCTGGAAAGCAGTGGCCTCTAGGGCTGCGCGGGCAATGTGGCCCTTGTTGATGAACCGGGTTAGACCAACGAGCGCGCCTCGAGCATCTGGCCTCCAGTGCGGGGCAAACAGACCGCTGAAGGCCGGCACAAAGTAGGCGCCGCCGTTGTCTTTCACCGAATTTGCCATGGCCTCAACCTCAGAGGCCTGCTGAAACAGGCCGAGGTTGTCACGCAGCCACTGAATGAGCGAACCGGTCACCGCAATAGACCCCTCTAGGGCGTAGACGGTTTTGCCGCCGTCCAACCGATAGGCCACCGTGGTCAAGAGTCCGTTCTTGGATAGCACAATGTCTTCGCCGGTGTTGAAGATCAAGAAGTTTCCGGTGCCGTAGGTGTTCTTTGACTCACCTTTATTGAAGGCTGCCTGGCCGAATGTTGCAGCCTGCTGGTCACCCAGCATTCCCGCAACAGGAACACCGCGAAGCAGGCTTGTTTCGCTGATGGTTCCGTAAACCTCTGATGATGAGGCAATCTCCGGGAGCAGCGAAAGTGGAATTTGAAGTTCCGCTGCGATTTCTTTGTCCCAGGCAAGAGTGCGAAGGTCCATCAATAAGGTACGGCTGGCATTGGTCACATCGGTTTTGTGAACGCCTCCCTCAGGTCCACCGGTGAAATTCCAAAGCAACCAGGTGTCCATAGTGCCGAACAGTAATTCGCCAGCTTCAGCTGCTTCTCTTGCGCCTGGAACATTTTCCAAGATCCACATAATTTTTGTTGCCGAGAAGAAAGTAGCTAGTGGAAGTCCGGTAATTTCACGGAATCTGCCAACGCCACCTTTTTCGGCAAGGCGGTCAACCAATGGTTGGGTTCTGGTGTCTTGCCAAACTATTGCGTTGTAAACCGGAACTCCAGTTTTCTTGTTCCAAATAACACTCGTTTCGCGCTGGTTAGTAATTCCAACCGCAGCAATAGAGTGGCGGGTGATGTTTCCTCGGCTAAGAGCCTGGCCAACCACTTCGCGAGCGTTGTCCCAAATTTCCATGGCATCATGTTCTACCCAACCCGGCTGAGTCATGATTTGCTTGTGCTCTAGCTGACCCGACGCAACCGGTTCGCCAGCCTCGTTGAAAATAATTGCTCGAGTGCTGGTGGTTCCCTGATCAACAGAGATTACAAACTTTTCCATTGTGGGTTGCTCTAACTTCCTCGGTATGTTCAACTACCTAAAGAATACTGCAGAGTAGCGGGCCAGCCCAAGCGGCTTACGAGCGATGGTGCAAGCGCTTTCGCAACTGATTACGAGGTCAGGAACTTGATCTTTTTGGCATCCATAATTTGCCGAATCCGCGCAACCGATGATTTGCCCATTCCGTGCAGTCCCTGAAGTTCAGCTAGAGAAATTTTGCGCAAATCCGAAACCCGATACAGCTTGGCGTCTACGAGCGCTCGGCAAGCAGGACCGCTGAGGCCAATCTTGCGCCATTCGGCATCGAAAGCGTCGTAATCCATAACCATGCCTTCAGTTTAGGCACAGGCAGATCAACAAGATTTGCCTCTAGGCAAAACTCTCAATTGGCGGGCAGCTGCAAACTAGGTTTCTGTCACCAAACGCTGAATCAACTCGGCGAACCGGTGGCCAGTACTTGTTCTTCTTCTGACCCGGAGTAGGGAATACCGCTAGCTCGCGAGAGTAAGGGCGATCCCATTCCTCGGTTAGGTTAGCCGCGGTGTGCGGGGCGTTAACCAGAGGGTTGTTCTCGAGCGGCCAGGTACCTGCCTTGACTTCGTCAATCTCCGCGCGAATTGCAAGCATTGCAGAGATAAAGCGTTCAATCTCTTCAAGTGGCTCAGATTCAGTTGGCTCAATCATCATGGTGCCGGCAACCGGGAACGACATGGTTGGCGCGTGGAATCCGTAGTCAATTAGGCGCTTAGCAACGTCGTCAACTGAGATGCCAATCTCATCCTTGATGCCGCGAATATCGATGATGCACTCGTGCGCAACCAAGCCAAACTTGCCGGTGTACAGCAGCGGGAAGGCCTTGCCGATTCGCTTGGCGATGTAGTTGGCTGAAAGCACCGCGTTGGCGGTGGCATTCTTTAGCCCTTGAACACCCATCATCTGGATGTAGGCCCAACTGATTACCAAGATGCTTGGTGAACCAAATGGTGCCGCAGAAACCGGACCGTAGTTCGGCAGGGTTGAAGGGCCATAGATGTGTCCCGGTAGGAACTCAGCAAGGTGTGGACGCGCAACCACCGGACCAACACCTGGGCCACCGCCACCGTGAGGGATGCAGAAGGTCTTGTGCAGGTTCAAGTGACTAACGTCGCCACCAAACTCACCAAACTTTGCATAACCAACAACTGCGTTGGTGTTAGCTCCATCGATGTATACCTGACCACCGGCAGCGTGAACCAAATCACAAATCTCAACAACCGCTGCTTCGTAAACACCGTGGGTTGATGGGTAGGTAATCATCAGTGCAGAGAGTTTGTCACCAGAAGCGGCAATCTTTTCCTTCAGATCATTGATGTCAACGTTTCCGTCTTCGTCACAGGCAACTACAACGACAGTCATACCGGCGAGCACAGCAGATGCAGCGTTGGTTCCGTGCGCACTTGAAGGAATCAGACATTCAACGCGCTGAGTGTCACCGCGACTGATGTGGTAACCGCGAATCGCAAGGAGTCCAGCGAGCTCTCCCTGGCTACCAGCGTTTGGCTGAAGTGAAACAGCTTCGTATCCGGTGATGTCGTGCAACCAAGATGAAAGTTCTGCAACGAGTTCCAGGTAACCGGTGGTGTCTTCAACCGGCGCGAACGGGTGCAGGTTTGAAAACTCTGGCCAGGTCACAGCCTGCATCTCTGTGGTTGAGTTCAACTTCATTGTGCATGAACCAAGCGGAATCATTCCGCGGTCTAGGGCGTAGTCGTAGTCAGAAAGCTTCTTGATGTAGCGAAGCATCGCAGTTTCTGAGTGATACGAGTTGAATACCGGGTGCTCAAGGTAACCGCTCTTGCGATCAAAGCCACCGAGTCGAGTTGCAACTGAAGAGTTTGCAGCAGCCAACACCGATGCTTCGTCAGCGCCGAATACACCTGCGAGTTTTGCAAGGTCTTCCCAGCTGGTGGTTTCATCAACCGAAATACCTAGGGTTGAATCATCAATCAGGTGCATTGTGAAGTCGTGCTTGCGTGCGGCAGCGAAAATATCTTTTGCCTTGATTCCTTCGACGCGAATGGTGTCAAAGAAGTTCTTGTGGGCAAGCTTCAAGCCAGCAGCCTCAAGTGCGTTTGCGAGTGCGGCGGTCTTTGCGTGCACGCGGTTGGCGATTTCGCGAAGTCCGGCTGGGCCGTGGTAAACGGCATACATTCCGGCCATCACTGCAAGTAATACCTGTGCGGTGCAAATGTTTGAGGTGGCGCGCTCACGACGAATGTGCTGTTCGCGAGTCTGCAGGGTTAGGCGGTAGGCAGGGTTGCCATCCGCATCAACCGATACGCCAATTAGACGCCCAGGCATGGTGCGCTCTAGCTCGCTGCGAACGGCTAGGTAACCAGCGTGCGGGCCACCAAAGCCCATTGGCACACCAAAGCGCTGGGTAGTTCCAACTGTGACGTCGGCACCAAGTTCTCCCGGTGGAGTCAGCAGGGTTAGTGACAAAAGATCTGCGGTAGCAATTGCCAGGGCTCCACGCTCGTGGGCCACGGCAAAGATGTCACCTAGGGCAAGGATGCGACCCGATGCTCCCGGGTACTGCACCAAAACTCCAAAGCAGTCTTCGTTGATTGAACCGGCACCGTTTGCTGGATCAAAGTACTTGATGGTGATGCCCATCGGTTCTGCGCGGTGTTCCAGAAGGGACTTGGTTTGCGCGAGGGTATCGGTGTCAACAAAGAAAATGTCAGAAGAAGAATCGCTGCCGCGTCGGGCAATCATCATTGCCTCAACGGCTGCGGTTGATTCATCAAGCATGGATGCGTTTGCAGTCTTCATGCCGGTCAGATCGGTGATCATGGTCTGGAAATTAATCAGCGCCTCAAGACGGCCCTGGCTGATTTCTGGTTGGTACGGAGTGTAGGCGGTGTACCAGCTTGGGTTCTCCAAAATGTTGCGCTGAATAACTCCAGGAGTCAGTGTGCCGTAGTAACCCTGACCAATGAATGATTTGGTGATGCGGTTTTTACCGGCAATGGTTTTCAGTCGAGCCAGTGCTTCGTGTTCAGCAACAGGATCAGGAAGATTTGATCCGCCGTGGAAAGCAATTGATTCCGGAATGGCTGCCGTCATCAATTCGGTAAGTGAGGCGTAGCCGAGAGCAGACAGCATGTGCTGCTGGTCGGCGCTGTTTGGACCAATGTGGCGCTGTTCAAATTTGGTGTAAGCCTCAGTCACTTTATTTATTCTCCAACTAGTGCGTCGTATTCGGTTGAGCTCATCAGCTCAGGGATTTCAGAAAACTTAACTTTGATTAACCAACCGGTGCCAAACGGATCAGAGTTAACCGACTCAGGTGAACCGGCAAGGTTTGCGTTTACTTCAGTAACTTCACCAGAAATTGGTGAGTACAGCTCGCTAACTGACTTAGTTGATTCAACTTCACCGAAGATCTTCATGTATTCGGTTTTTGCGCCAACCTTTGGAAGGTCAACGAAAACAATTTCACCTAGTGCGTCAGCTGCAAACTGAGTGATGCCGACGATAGCGGTGTCACCTTCAATAAGCACCCACTCGTGTTCCTTGGTGTACTTGAGGTTGGTTGGATTTGCCATTTTTTCTCCTAGGTGGGTGTTACTTTTTGCGCTTATAAAAAGGTGCGGAAATTATTGTGAACGGGGTGCGGGTGCCGCGAATATCGGCCTCGACTACTGTTCCTGCTTCTATATTGGCCGAGGTCTTTAGGTAGGCCATCGCAACCGGGTAGCCGAGTGTTGGTGAAAGTGCGCCAGAGGTGACCTCGCCGATTGGTGAGTCACTGCCTTGGTTGAAGATCTCGTAGCCGTGACGAGCTGCGCGCTTGCCCTCACCCTGAAGTGAAATCAATTTACGCTCAGGCTCTCGCTGCGACAGCGCGGTCAGTGCACTCTTGCCAACGAAATCTGCTTCTCGGTCAACGCGAACAACCTTGCCGAGCCCGGCCTCGTATGGGGTGTGGTCAAGGTCTAGTTCCTGGCCGTAAAGCGGCATGCCGGCTTCAAGGCGCAGGGTGTCGCGACTGGCCAAACCACAGGCGGCTAGGTCTGCGCCACCGGCGGTCAATAGGGTCTGCCACATTTCACGAGCCTTGTCGGCCGGGGTGAAAATCTCGAAGCCATCTTCACCGGTATAGCCGGTGCGGCCGATCAAAACATCAATTCCACCGATGACGCCAGCGGTGATTGAGTAGTAGCGAACATCTGAAAGTGCCACCTCAGTGAGTGGCTGAAGAATGGCTTCTGACTTAGGGCCCTGCAGTGCAATAAGCGCCCAGTCATCGCTTTCATCGGTGACAACCAGATTGTCAAAATTTGCCTCGCGCTGCTTGAGCGCAACAACTACGTTGTGACGGTTGCCGGCGTTAGCAACGATTAAGAATTCTTCTTCGCCCAGGCGGTAAACAATTAGGTCATCGATTACGCCACCATCGGGGTTGCAGATGAGCGAGTATTTAGCTTTTGAGATTGCAATCGCACTGCTTGGGTTTACCAGCGCGTAGTCAAGGAAAGCTGCGGCTTGTGCACCTGTAACTCTAATTTCTGCCATGTGGCTGATGTCGAATAATCCGGCTGAGTTTCTAACCGCGTGGTGTTCGGCTAGGTCGCTGCCGTATCGAACCGGCATATCCCAACCGCCGAAGTCGGTGAAGGATGCGCCGAGCGCAACGTGTTCTGGGTAAAGAACGGTTTGCTTCATCTGTTCATCCTCGCTGGCGCATGGCCCAAAGTTGTTGCAAATACACTTGACCACTAAGCCAAGAAACCTTTAATTAGTGATGCCGACCCTTCTAGGTGGGCCAACATCTCTTTTGAAGCTAATTCTGAATTGCCGTCCAAGATAGCCATCACAATTGCTTCGTGCTGGTCGTTGGAGTGAGTCACATTTGGAGTCAACAGTGGGAACTGGTTTAAAAGCCCATTCACCTTCATGCGCGACTCGGCAATTTGATTTACCAAAGTTCCCGATCCGCTGAGCTCGGCGATAAGCAGGTGCAGTCTGGAATCTAGTCGGCGGTAGTCGTTTGGCTCTGCGGTTGTGGTCTCAAGGTGAGCCTGCACCAAACCCTGCCGCATCTCTGCAGTTAACGCTTGGGCTGCTGCCTGATAAGCCGCACCCGATTCCAAAACTGCGCGGTAGGTGAGCGCATCAAGAATTTCGTCCTTGGTGTAGTCGTGCTGGTTTAGCAGTTCGCCATCGCGACCAATGATCACACTGGTAACCGGCAGCTCATCGGCGATGAAGGTTCCGCCGTACCGACCGCGTCGAATAACTAGGTAGCCGGCATCGGCCAGCGAAGAGGTGGCGTCGCGAACGGTATCTCTAGAAACGTTCAGCATGCTGGCCAATTCGCGCTCCGGAGGCAATTGCTCACCAGGGTGAATTAGCCCAAGACGAATGGTCTGCAGCAGACGCTCAACGGTTTCTTCGTAGGCGTTGCCGCCCTTGATGCGGGTTAGTAGGAGCGCGCTCGCAGCCTTTGGGGCAGAGACCTCAGCCTCTACCTGCAGGACTTCCAACGCGCTCACGACTTCCCCTGTCTTTATGGCTTGTTTTATAGAGCTGTCACGTATGCGCCGCTGATACCGCCGTCAACCAAGAAGGTTGATCCGGTGATGAACGAGGCGTCATCGCTAGCCAAGAAAGCAACCGATGCTGCCAACTCTTCTGGCTTAGCAAAGCGGCCGATTGGAATGTGCACGAGGCGACGCTGGGCGCGTTCCTGGTCTTTAGCGAAAAGCTCCTGAAGTAGCGGGGTGTTTACCGGGCCAGGGCAAAGCGCGTTTACGCGGATACCCTGTCTGGCAAACTGAACGCCAAGTTCACGGCTCATCGCCAAAACGCCACCCTTTGAAGCGGTGTATGAAATCTGGCTGGTTGCGGAACCCATCACAGCAACGAATGATGCGGTGTTGATGATTGATCCGCTGCCCTGCTTGGTCATGTGACGAAGTGCTGCGCGGCAGCAAAGGTAGACGCTCTTTAGGTTTACGTCCTGAACCTTCTGCCAAGCAGGAAGTTCAGTGGTCTCGATTGAGTCATCATCAGCAGGAGAGATACCAGCGTTGTTGAAAGCGATGTCTAGTCTTCCGAACATTTCAACGGTCTTGTCAAAGAGGTTGTTCACCTGATCTTCGTCAGCAACGTTTACTTGAATGAACGCACCGCCAACAAGTTCTGCAGCTGCCTGTCCGGTAGCCGGATCCATGTCACCAATAACAACCTTGGCGCCCTCTGCAGCAAAACGCTTTGCTGTTGCAAGTCCAATGCCGCTCGCGCCGCCGGTGATAACCGCAATCTTGCCCGCTAGTCGCTGGGTTAGATCCATTTTCTCGATGCTCATGATTTCTCCTATTTATTCGCTAATTCGTAAATCAGTAGTGGTTCTAATCGGTGGTGATGAAAACGTTTTTTTCTTCAGTGAAGTGCAACGGTGCGTCTGGTCCAAGTTCGCGACCGAGACCTGATTGCTTAAAGCCACCGAATGGTGTGTTGAAACGAACCGATGAGTGTGAGTTGACCGAAAGGTTTCCAGATTCAACTCCGCGTGCAACGCGCAGTCCGCGACCAATGTCTCTGGTCCAGATTGACCCCGATAGACCAAACTCAGTTGCATTAGCAATCTCAATTGCTTCGGCTTCATCTTCGAATGCGTGCACGGTAACAATTGGTCCAAAGATTTCATCGGTCATGCAGCGATCGTTTAGCCCGTTTGACATCACGACGGTTGGGGCAAAGTAGAAACCTTTGCCCTCTGGAGCTGAACCGCGGAACGCAACGTTGGCGCCGTCAAGATATGAGCTAACAGAATCAAAGTGTGACTTAGAAACCAGCGGACCAACTTCAGTTTCAGCTTTGGTTGGATCACCAACAACAACGCCCTTTACTGATTTCTCAAGTCCTTCCATGAATTTATCCAAAACGCTCTTTTGAACCAGAATGCGGCTACGTGCACAGCAGTCTTGCCCTGCGTTTTCGAAAACAGAGTATGGTGCGGTGGCCGCAGCCTTTTCAACATCGGCATCAGCAAAAATAATGTTTGCGCTCTTGCCACCAAGTTCAAGAGTCACGCGCTTAACCTGATCGGCAGCACCCTTCATGATTTGCTTGCCAACCTCTGTGGAGCCGGTGAAGACAACCTTGCGTACATCGGGGTTAGTGATGAAGCGATTACCAACCACGCTGCCGCGGCCAGGAATAACTTGGAACAAACCTTCGGGAAGACCAGACTCAAGAGCCAGCTGGCCCAGGCGAATAGAGCTAAGGGGAGTCCATTCGGCTGGCTTCAGCACGACTGCGTTGCCCGCGGCCAATGCTGGCGCGAAGCCCCAAGAGGCAATCGTCATTGGGAAGTTCCACGGGGTGATGATGCCCACCACGCCCAGTGGTTCGTTGAAAGTGATGTCAATGCCGCCGGCTACGGGAATTTGCTTACCCAGTAGGCGCTCTGGTGAAGCGCTGTAGTACTCGAGCACATTGCGCACGTGGTTGGCTTCCCATATTGCCTGAGTGATTGGGTGGCCAGAGTTTCTAACCTCTAGTGCTGCGAGGTTATCGATGTCGCCGTCAACAGCGGCTGCGAAATCACGAAGCGCCTTAGCGCGATCAGCAGGAGCAAGTGCAGCCCATTTCTTTTGCGCAACCTTGGCGCGCGCGATGGCTTCATCGGTTTGCTCCAGACTCGCGTGCTCAATTACTTCCATCGCCTCTTCGGTTGCCGGATTAATAATTGTGTAGCTCATCGGTTGCTCCTAAATTTATTTGCTGCTTCAATCAGTGCTTCGAAAAGTCGGTTGTCTTCAGGTGTGTGCTCTGGGTGCCACTGCACCGCCAAACCAAATGGGTGATCGGCAAGTTCAACCGCTTCAACGATTCCGTCTTCGCTGCGGGCAACCACGGACAGACCTTCGCCAACCTGATCGATGCCCTGGTGGTGATAAAGCGCACCGGTAACTTTGCTGTCGCCGCCCAACGCACTACTTAGCAAAGTGTTTGGAGTTACATCAATTTGTGCAATCGTGTACTCGGCATTGCCAAGCTGGTACTTGGTTGAACCAACAACATCTGGAAGGTGCTGCAGCAAAGTTCCACCGCGCTTAACATTTAGAACCTGTTGCCCGCGGCAAATTCCAAGAAATGGAATTTTGTTTTCGATGGCAACTTCGTAAAGCGCCAGTTCAAGTGCGTCACGCTTTTGATCTGGCTTATCGGTGTGTTCGCCAGGTGTCTGTCCGTAAAGTTCAGGGTTAACATCGCGGCCACCAGAAATAATTAATCCGTCGAGTCCGCTCAGAATTCTTTTGGCATCTGCGCTGTCGACAACCTGAGGTGGAATCAAAACTGCAATACCACCTGCGCGATTCACTGCATCAAAATACGATGATGGCAAAAACGCAGCGTCAACATCCCACACGCCAGTTTGTGAACGCTG
>JBEGUG010000018.1:0-4605 GCA_041179005.1 Actinomycetota bacterium
TGGCGGAGACGAGAGGATTTGAACCTCCGAAGGGCTTTAACACCCTTACCTCATTAGCAGTGAGGCGCACTCGACCGGGCTATGCGACGTCTCCACGAACCTTGCCAGTTTAGCCGAAACGACACCCCAATTGAAACCCGATAACTGAAGGGTTCGAGGCCGATTAGTTGGAGCAGGTTTTGGTGTCTGCAGTGGTGCCGAGGATTCCCTCAGGTAGAGCCGATGGATTCGGGCTAGCACTTGCCGAAGGGCTTGGGCTGGCAACTGCGCCGGTCTCGTCAACTACAACCGCACCCTGTCCACCGTTTGCGGCAGCGAGAATTATCGGTTCGTCTTTTTGAAGCTTCTCAAAAATCAAATTAGCTTTCTCATAGATAGGTGCAACGCGGCCCGAGTAAGGCGCTGGCAAACCACCGCGGCTTGGCACCTGCAGGAAAGTCATTTTGTCGAGATCAACATTGCGCAGCGCACCGGCCATCGCGACCATCACGTTGACGTCGGTCAGGCTTTCGCTGAACTGCATATTGCGGGCGGCAGCGGTCGCGAGCGAGTAAAGATAAATTGGGTTGCCCAGCACACCGGCGCTCTTAACCTTGCGCAAAAGAGAGGTAAGGAAAACCTGCTGGTTGGAAATTCGTGAAAGGTCCGAACCATCGCCAACACCGTGACGAGTGCGCAGGAACTTCAAAGCGTCTTTACCCTGAAGGGTGTGAGTTCCGGCATCGAGTTTCAAGAATGTGTAAGGGTCGTCAATCGGCTGAGTAACACAAACCTCGACACCACCGATGGCGTTTGACATTTCAATAACGCCCTTGAAGTCAATAAGGCCAAGGTAAGGAATCTTCAGGCCGGTAAGTGCTTCAACGGTAAGTAGCGTGCAACCAGGACCGCCGTTAGCGATGGTCGCGTTGATCTGACCGAGCGATTGCGGCAAGTATCCAGGGCCCGGCGGGATGGATGTGCTTGGGCACTTTGGCCATGGCACCAGAAGGTCGCGCGGGAAAGAAAGTGCGGTTGCGTTTTTGCGGTCTGCCGAAACGTGCAAAAGAATAATTACGTCAGCCAACACCGACGTGTCATCGCCGAAACCCTCGCCCTGACCTTCGCGAGTATCGCTACCCACCAAGAGCATATTGATTGGGCCGTTTAGATCGGCCTCGGTGATTTTGGTTGAGCCAGCAAGAACAATTCCGTTTGCCTTGATGGTGTTTGACAGCTCAACAACTGCGATGGTTGAAAGTGCTACAGCCGCACCGGCAACGAGTCCAACCACTTTAAAGAAGAGTCCCCAGGCTGCGCTGGCTTTGCTCTGCACGCTGATTCGGCCGTGACGAGCAAATGCTCGAGACGGCTTGCGGCGCTGTGGGGTTGGTGTTGGATTTGTCATGAACCACTAGTTTAAGCGAAAAACCCCAGATTTACTCTGGGGTTTTCCTGTGGAGGAAGCGGTGGGATTTGAACCCACGGTTGCTATTAACAACGACAGTTTTCAAGACTGTTCCGTTCGGCCGCTCCGGCACGCTTCCGTACCCCAATACTTTACCCGATAAAGCGGATACCTTCAAAGCCAGACAGGACCTGGGCAACGCCGTCATCTTCAACTGCACCGGTTACCGCGGTGGCCGCCTCTTTCACTTCTTCTGGCGCCTGACCCATTGCGAATGCGTAGCCGCCTGATTCGCGAGCCCACTCAAACATTTGAATGTCATTGCGGCCATCCCCAATTGTGATTACCTGCGAGGGCTTAATGCCAAGTTCTTGTCTGCGTTTTTCTAGCGCTGAAGCTTTACTCACTCCTGATGGCGCAATATCTAGCCAAGCGGTGTAACCAATTGCGTAGGTAACCGAGTGCAAGCCGAGTCGATCAATCATGTGACCAAATTCTTCGGCATCGTGTTCTGGCGACAGCACCACCACACGACTAACCGGGTGTGAGGTGAGATCTTCAAGCGGTGTCTCGTGATTCTTATCGCCAAGTGCGTAAGCCGGGAACTCGCGGTGGAATCTGTATGTGCCATCGATGTCTTCAACTGCAAAGTGCGCATTTGGAAGCGCAAGAATCAATTCGGTTAGAACTGGCTTTGGATCAAACGTAATTACTTCGTAAGGCTTGAATCCGCGCTCGTGCGTGACATCAAGCTCAACAGTCACCGCACCGTTTGAACAAACCGAAAATCCGGTTGTGATGCCGATGTCTTTGATAACCGGATACGCATTTGCTGCGCTTCTGCCGGTGGAAACAATAATTTCGTGACCCAGTGCACGCACGCGTGCAACTTCTTCAACAACGCGTTCGGCTAGAAAACCATCATCGGTTACCAGGGTGCCGTCGATGTCAATGCCGATAAGCCAGCGATCATCTCCGGTTGCAATAGTCATAAATATTTACGCGCGCGCTTTAGGAGCGGTGATGAATTCCTGACCACCTAAATAAGGACGAAGTGCCGCAGGAATCTTTACAGAACCGTCTGCCTGCTGGTGGTTTTCCAGAATCGCGACCAACCAGCGGGTGGTAGCCAAAGTTCCGTTTAGCGTTGCGGCAGTTTGGGTTTTGCCTTCTGCGTTTCTGAAACGAACATTCAAGCGACGAGCCTGGTAGGTCGTGCAGTTTGAAGTTGAAGTTAGTTCACGGTAAGTCTCTTGAGTTGGCACCCATGCTTCCGCGTCATACTTGCGTGCAGCAGATGAACCAAGATCTCCGGCCGCCGTATCAATCACGCGGTACGGAAGTTCACATGCCTGCAGCATTGCCTCTTGGAATGCCAACAGCTTTGCGTGCTCTGCTTCTGAATCGGCTGGGTCAATGTAAGAAAACATTTCAAGTTTGTTGAACTGGTGCACGCGCAAAATTCCGCGAGTATCGCGACCGGCACTGCCAGCCTCGCGACGGTAACAGGTTGACCAACCCGCGTAGCGAAGTGGGCCATTTGATAAATCGATAATTTCGTCGCGGTGATATCCGGCGAGCGCAACTTCTGACGTTCCGGTGAGGTAAAGATCATCAGCAGGTAAGTAGTAAATTTCATCGGCGTGCTCGCCCAAGAATCCGGTCCCGGCCATAACTTCTGGACGAACCAGTGTTGGCGTAATCAACGCGGTGAAATCATTTTTGCTGGCGTAATCAAGCGCCATATTCATTAGGGCTAGCTCCAGACGTGCGCCCCAACCCTTCAAGAAGTAAAATCGTGAACCGGCAATCTTGGTGCCGCGCTCAATATCAATAATGTCTAGCGATTCACCAAGCGCTACGTGATCTTGTGCTTCAAAATCGAACTTTGGCTTGGTGCCTACCTCTTTAACTACGGTGAAGTTTTCTTCTCCACCGGCAGGTACGCCATCAATTACAACGTTCTCAATCTTCCAGATGATTTCATCCAGCTTCTTCTGCGCGGCATCCGCACTCTCGCTGGCAGCCTTTACCTTCTCGGCCATTACCTGTCCGGCAGCAATCAGCGCTGGGCGCTCCTCTTTACTGGCGGCACCCACTGCCTTGGCAGCCACATTCTGCTCAGCACGCAGGGACTCAAACTCCTGAATTGCCTTGCGCCAAGCGGCGTCGGCAGCCACGGCCTGGTCAACTAGCGATTCGTCGTTTCCACGCGCACGCTGGCTGGCCTTGATGGCATCGGGGTTTTCTCGAAGCAGAGTAGGGTCAATCACCCCTCTAGGTTACCTTGTAGCCGTGGGCCAAGGCTTGGGCCTCGCCAACTTGAGGGCGCGCGGTTAGTCTGGATTTATGAGCAAAACTGGGGGCAAATCAAAGCGCGCCGCCATCATTTACTTTCCAGGCCGCGTTGACCGCAAAAAGCTAGAGGCCGCCATCGAGCTCACCCTTTCGTCTCTGCATTGGGAGCCCTCACTATGGCTACCAACCAACCCCGATGAAACCGGCGGACTCCAGGCTCTGCGCGCAGTCGCCCAAAATGCCACTCACCTTTTAGTAGCAGGTGGCGATGGCACGGTTCGCTCGGTGCTGCAGGCCCTGGCCGAAGAGGAAATTGCCAATGTGACCGTTGGCATCATTCCAGTTGGAACCGGAAATGCGCTGGCTAAGAATTTGAAGCAAGACATCACCAACATCAATACGTCGGTTAAGCGCGGATTACTCGGTAATCGTCACCCAATTGACTTGGTGCTTGCAAAAGTCATTCGGCCAAATGGCGAACGCGAAGAGTTTTACTTTTCAGTGATGGGCGGCATGGGTCTTGATGCCAAGATCATGCAAAACACCAATCCGCGATTAAAAAAAGCAATTGGCTGGGTTGCCTACTTTGAGGGTGGGCTTCGCACGCTGCCCACTCTGTTTGAAAAAATGTGGGTATCGGTTGATGGCCGCGAACCGCGCAGATTAAAACTAGTTTCACTACTGATTGGCAACGCGGGTTGGTTGCCGGGAAATCTTTCGCTAATGCCAGATGCAAAACTCGATGACGGTTTGCTGGATGTTGCTGCCGTTGGTCCACGTAGATTTTGGAACTGGCTTGATTTGTGGGGGCGCGTTGCCTTCGCAAATCAAAATGTTCGTCCAAACAAAATTGGTCGTCAGCTAATGGATGCCTCTGCAAACGTTAAGACAATAGAAAACTTGACCGGAGCAAAAATCCG
>JBEGUG010000019.1:0-4820 GCA_041179005.1 Actinomycetota bacterium
TACGCTCGGCACATACGAGTGGGACATGTGGCCAGACAACTGGACCGTACTTACCAAAGATAAAAGCATCACAGCTCAGTTTGAACACACCATAGCCATAACTGAGGATGGTCCAGAGATCTTGACGCTGGCATAGGAAAATAGACACCTATGGGTAAGAAAGCAATCGGCATTGACATCGGCGGAACTGGAATCAAGGGAGCCCTTGTAGATCTTGAAGACGGTTCAATAATCGGTGAACGCATTCGAGTGGAGACACCTGAAGGCGGTCAACCCGAGGATATCGCACGAATCGTAAATGACCTTGTAAAGAACTTGCCAGGTTCAAATAAAGACTTACCGATCGGCATTTGCTTTCCCGCAGTTGTTCAACACGGTGTCACCATGTCTGCTGCCAATGTTTCCGATGACTGGATTGGTTTAGATGCAGACCGTTTATTCGAAGCCACTCTGAACCGAAGAGTCCACGTCGTCAATGACGCCGATGCGGCTGGATATGCCGAAATTAAATACGGTGCGGGTAAGAGACGTGATGGCCTTGTGATCATGACAACACTCGGAACGGGAATTGGTGCCGCAATTTTCATGAATGGCAAACTGGTTCCGAATGCTGAGCTGGGCCACCTTGAGATTGACGGCGTAGATTACGAAACTATGGCTTCGTTTGCAGCCAAAGAACGTGAAAAGCTTTCCTGGGAGCAGTGGGCTGCAAGACTACAAAAGTATTACTCAACAGTTGAAAAACTCTTCAGCCCTGATCTATTTATCGTTGGCGGCGGTGTTTCTAAGGAACACGCGAGCTTTCTGCCACTGCTAAACCTGAAGACCGAGATTGTTCCCGCTGTGAAGCGAAACAATGCGGGCATTCTTGGCGCGGCAGCTCTTGGCCGCAAATACGCCGAATAAAAAGAAGTGGATGGGCCGGCTGATACGCCGGGTTTTGTGCCTGTTGCCAGGTGACGATCATCTATCTAGGAACATTGTTGCCAATGTCCTCAAGCGGCCTACCCGAAAACAAGAGCGAGTAGCTCTGTGCGTTTCCTGTCTGACCTTGCTCCCAGCGAGGTTTACCTAGCTGAGGCGCTCACACGCCCCACTGGTGGTCTCTTACACCACCGTTTCACCCTTACCAATAAATTGGCGGTTTACTCTCTGTTGCACTTTCTCGCGGGTTACCCCGGGTGGTTATTAGCCACCGCTGTACTCTTTGGAGCCCGGACGTTCCTCGATGTTGCCATCGCGATCGCCTTGCCGACCCATCCGATAACAGACTACTAGAGGTGCGTGGTTGAGTTTAAAGTGATTACCTCAGCGGCTTGATCTCCCCAGAATCTGAGAATAGTTATTGAGCACGGTGAAATCTGCGGAGACCAGTAGGCAGAGACTCCACCAGCAATGGCTTTTCTTACGATCCCCCTAATTGGCATGACGTGACTTACAACCGCCACAGTTTTGCCGGCGTTCTGAGCGACTATCTCGTTCAGCCCCTGCATCAATCGAGAATCAAAATCCGCCAATGATTCTCCACTGGGCGGGGATACATCCCATGAGCCCTGCCAAGCCAAAAATTCTGTAGGCCACTTTTCCTTAACCTCATCGTTTGTAAAACCATCCCAATCTCCAAATGAGATCTCGGCAATGCTCTCGTTCAAAGACACCGATAGCCCTAGCTCGTTCGCGATGATGTTTGCGGTGTCAACCGTTCGCTGAATTGGCGATGCAACGATTGCAGAAATTGGATTGAGGTAAGACCAGGCCCCAGATTTTCCGATCTTTGAAACAGCAGCGGCTGCGGCCTGCGCGTCTGCGCGACCTAGATCTGAGAGTTTTGGGTTCTCTCCCCCGCGACCAGAAATTCGCTTTGATTCGGTGAGGTGGGTCCTACCGTGCCTGATGAGTACAACCGTGGTCAATGGTGCTGTGACTCCACCCGGAGCACGAACCGAGCTTGGAGCTGTTTGGTTGAATTCGGCAACCGGCGAACGCGGCGCTTCACCCTGTGAAGATACTTCGGAGTCAGACGATTCGTCCATGGCTTTATTGGCTAGCGCGTCGGCTCTGGAGTTTTCTTCACGTGGAATCCACATGAATTTAATTTCGTGCCCTCGTGCGATTGCTTGCACCTCGGCAGCTAGTTGAATCATGTCAGGATGCTTTATCTTCCAGGTACCAGACATTTGCTCTATAACGAGTTTGGAATCCATTCGAACCAGAATTCGGGCTTCTGGATTAATCCCGAGAGCTCCTTCGAGACCCGCCCTCAGCGCTGAGTACTCGGCAACGTTATTTGTGGCAACCCCAATGAACTTTGCTATTTCGAGAATAACTTCGCCGGTATCCGCATCAATGACAACAGCTCCGCTGCCGGCAGGGCCTGGATTACCCCTTGAACCGCCATCGGCTTCAACAATTAGATTCTTAGGCTTGCTCATCGAATCAATATCGCCTGACAGTCCGGACAGGTGGCAATTTCATCTCTAGGAAGTGCAGAGATCTCTGTCAGCATGGTTGCGCCAATTGTCATGCGGCAGGCACCGCACTCGCGATTTATCAGGCGACCAACTGCTGGGCCCCTAGTGAGTTTCTTTTCGTAAAGCGCAACTAGCTCAGCATCGAGACGCGCAGCCTGCTGGGCTCGTTGCTGAACTAGCAAATCCAAGCCAGATCTCGCTTTTAGAAGCTCAGCTTCGTTCTGAGATTCCTTTTGCGAGATTTCTTCATCGACAATCTGTTTGTCAGATAAGACTGTCTTGTGATGAGCCTCAACAGTTTCTTTTTTCTCAAGAACTGCAAGCTCAAGATCTTCCAATTCAGATTTTCGTTTGGCGAGGGTTTCAAGTTCCGATTGAATTCCCTGGGCATCCTTTGGTGAGGTGGTCTGCAGTAGACGCTGATTATCTTTGGCAATTCGATCTTCTACTAGCTTCAGATCAGCTTCGGCTCGAGCCAATTCGAGGTTTACCGAATCAAGTTGGTTTTGAGCATCTATAAGTTGCGCAGCCGAATCACGCTGCGCGGCTCTCAATTCGATGAATGCATCGCCGCTACTTAGCGCGTTGACGGTCAGTTTTGATCGCGAGATTTCAATATCAAGGTTCCCTAGACTCAGAAGATCAGCCTGTTGATTCTCTGAAGCTTTCATTGATTACTCTCTTTAGTTGGTTAGAAACAAAACTACCGTTAGTGACGGCTCGCTACTGCGTGACTACGAAATCCCATGGGTCAGTCCTGATTTGGCTAACCACGAATTGAATGTTGGAAAATTCCTTTGCAAGGATTTCGGCGGCTACATCAAGCCACAACCACTCACTTGCCCAATGCGAAACATCAATCAAAGCCATCGGTGACGGCGCTACCAGTGCATGCTCTTTTGCATCTTGAGCCGGATGATGACGAAGATCAGCAGTCACAAAGACGTCAGCCCCCGATGCTTGGGCCGCACCGATAAACGAATCGCCGGCTCCGCCCGAGACGGCAACCTTGAAAACAAGCGCCTCGTAGTTGCCAGCGACCCTCACGCCTGACGCAGTAGAAGGCAAAACTTTTGCAATCTGTCTTGCAAAATCTCCAAGTTGCAATGGTTCTGCAAGTGAACCAACTCGGCCGTGACCAATCAACGGATTTGCGGTGGCGACTAGAGGCCTTGCGTTCTGCACACCCAGAGACATTGCCAACACATCAGAGACTCCTGCTTCAACGATGTCGGCATTGGTGTGCGCTGCATAAATGGCTAGGTTGGCACGAATTGCCTTGGCAAGAGTGCTGCCCTTACTCGTGTCCTCACTGGCGCTGGTTATACCCCTGAGCATGAATGGATGATGAGCAAGAATTAAATCAAAGCCGCCATCGATTGCCTCTTCAACAATTTCCGAAGTGACATCAACAGTTAGTAGAACCCGAGAGATGCGCTGTTTAGCTTCGCCTGAAACGAGACCGGGTGCGTCCCACTCTTCGGCCCCGGTAAGCGGCCAAAGGGTCTCGAAGCGAGCAAGCAGTTGAGATAACTCAGTGGACATTCCGCGACCTACTCTGCAAGGTTGAAAATATCTTTGAGGTCATCGCGTCGAGACTCGATCAAAAGAACTTCTTGTTCCTGCTTTTTGATTCTTGGAATACCAAACAGAACCGGCACCAGCGAAGCGAAAGCAAAAGTAATGATGATGCCGAAGGATGTTGTGGCCCAGAACTCTTGATTGACTAGTTGGTCGGCGATGTATCCAGTCCAAGTAAGACCAACCTGCTCAATGTAGGTGAATCCCAATCCAACAGCTGTTGCAACAGCCCACGCAATAATGTTTACGACGTTGACAGATTTGTAGAAGCCGTAACCGCGACTAAGCGAAATCTCGTGATACGCGATTCTTCTAATCAGCACGTCAGAAATGAAGATTCCAGCCCAAGCTGCAACTGGAATAGCAATCAAACGCGCATAGTCGGCAATAATTCCCCACGGATCAGCCAGGTAATAAACACCCGCCAAACCAAGAGCCAAGACGATTGCGCCAAGAATCGGTTGCGCGAGCCCAGGCTTTAGCTTTGCACCAATTGAATGCAAACCAAGATTTGATGAATACATAGACATCGCAAGAATCACGATTGCTGACAGTGCTCCGGAGGCGATCAGAACATATCCCAACCAAGGATCAACAACAGTTACGAAGTCACCAAAAAGTGTTCCCGGCAGGAAACCCTTGTTGGACTCTGCGGACAGCGGAGCTATTGAACTGATCAATGCAATTCCGTATGCGGCCACAATTGTCGGCACGATAACCAATGCCAAGAAACCCCAACCAACAACGGCTGCACCCCTAGCTGTCGTT
>JBEGUG010000020.1:0-3507 GCA_041179005.1 Actinomycetota bacterium
GATTGGCAAATGCATCTGTAGTGGTTAGTGGCTACGAAAACCAGGGAAGTGAGATTGCCAAGCTTGGAGTAATCGGGCCCACACGCATGGATTACTCAACAAACATTTCAGCGGTACTTGCGGTCGCCCGTTATCTGACCAAAACGCTGGGAAATTAAGAATTATGAATAAGAGGATTTTTTGAGCGACCACTACGCGGCCCTAGGCGTTGCGCGCGACGCAACCGAAGAGCAAATTAAGAAGGCCTACAGAAAGCTAGCCAGAGAGCTGCACCCGGACGTTAATCCTGCCGAGGAAGCTCAGGAAAAATTCAAAGCGGTAACTCACGCCTACGAAGTTTTGAGTGACGCAAATTCTCGTCGTCAATACGACATGGGCGGGCAAGATCCGTTCGGTGGCGCTGGCTTTGGTGGCTTCGGAGATATCTTCGACACATTCTTTGGTGGCGGACAATCGCGTGGCCCACGCTCTCGCGCCGAACGGGGCCAGGATGCGTTGATTCGCATTGATCTAACCCTCCAGGAAGTAGTTTTTGGTGTTGCTAAGTCAGTTGAAGTGGACACGGCAGTTCTCTGCGAAACCTGTCAGGGTGACTGCTGCAGACCGGGCACATCAATGGCTACCTGCGACATTTGTCGCGGCTCCGGGCAGATACAGCGCCAAGTTCGATCACTACTTGGAAACGTAATGACCTCTTCTCCATGTGGAACCTGTCGCGGTTTCGGCCAGGTAATTCCAGAACCATGCCTTGACTGTCGCGGACAGGGACGTGTTCGTGCGCGCAGAAATATCGATTTGAATATTCCGGCTGGAGTTGAAGATGGCTTGCGCTTGCAACTTTCCGGACAGGGTGAAGTTGGATTTGCCGGAGGTCCAAATGGTGATCTTTATGTCGACATGGCTGTAAAAGAAGATGATGTTTTTGGAAGGCAGGGTGACGATCTAACTTGCGTGTTGGAAGTACCGTTGCACGACGCTGTTCTGGGTTCGCTTGCAAAAATTGAAACATTTGACGGCGAGCTTGAAATTCAAATTGAACCTGGAGCCCAAACTGGAGAGATTATTTCAATTCGGGGTAAGGGAGTTCAACACCTGCGTTCGAGCGGTCGCGGAGACCTAAAAATAAAGATCCAGGTGGTTACTCCAACAAAGCTCGACTCAAAGCAAAAGGAATTGTTTAGATCACTTGCTGGATTCAGAAAAGATGAATCAATAAAACTGGTTCGCCAAACCCATGGCCGATTTTCAGGTAAGAAAAAAGGTTAGATATGGTTGAGCCCATGTTCACCTACGATTTTCAAAAAACACCGGCAGTTGGTGACGTGATTGACATTTCTGGACCTGAGGCAAAACACGCGGTTCAAGTGAGACGCATGAGGGTTGACGAAGCAATTCAGCTAACAGATAAAGCTGGGCTTAGGGTGCGTGGGGTTGTTCAGGCAACTCGGAAGAGTTCACTGTCCGTTTTGGTCAATTCAGTTGAGAGTGAAAACGCCCCTGCGCTCAAATTAACTCTTGTTCAGGCACTGGCAAAAGGCGACCGCGATGAACTTGCGGTACAAGCGGCAACCGAGCTTGGGGTGATGTCTGTAATTCCTTGGGAATCGGATCGTTCGGTTAGTCGCTGGATAGGCATAAAAGAAGACAAGGGCGTCGAGCGATGGCAGACAATTGCAACCGAAGCAGCAAAGCAATCGCTCCGTGTTTGGCACCCTGTCGTGGCGCCGCCAATCAAGGGCGCAGCACTAGCCGAACTCACCAAATCATTTGAAACAGTCTTGGTTTTGGATCCAACCTCGTCCGCGGGCCTTGCCAGCGTCGACATTCCTAAAGAGGGTTCCATCGCGCTTGTGGTTGGTCCTGAAGGCGGAATCAGTGACGAAGAATTGAGCGCCTTGAACCACTCGGGAGCAAAGCTCGTGCATCTGGGCCAACCAATACTAAGGACATCAACCGCTGGCATTGCTGGTATTTCGGCAATCAGTGCCCTCACTGGACAATGGGGCTCAAAGTAGCCAAACCTCCCAAACTAGACTGTTCCTTGGAGGAAATATTGAATAACCCGGACTGCATTTTCTGCAGAATTGTCACGAGAGACATTCAGGCCAATTTGGTCGAAGAGACCGCGCACTCGCTAGCGTTCTGGGATATTTCACCTCGTCAGCCAATCCACATTCTCGTGATTCCGAAAAATCATTACTCCAACGTCGCTGAATTAACCGTCGGCGCTCCAGATGAACTTGTTGATCTAGTTGCGCTAGGTTCCAAAATTGCAAAGGATAAATCAACCGGCTCTTTCAGGTTGACTTTTAATACAGGCGCTGAAGCAGGTCAGACTGTTTTTCACGCACATGGTCACATTACGAGCAGAACACCAAAGGATCAGGTTGTCTAGTTCCGCCTCAAACAAGAAACGAACTGAGAAGCTTCAGGTGCTTGGCGTTCCCATGGTTGCTCTTTTCGGCGCCGAAGACAAATTGCTGAAAACCTTAGAGCAGACTTATCCAAATTTAGAAGTGCACGCTCGTGGCAACGAAGTCGTCTTAACAGGCCCAAGCGGTGAAGTCTCGGAGGCAAAAGACCTCATCGAGGAAATGATTGCCCTAATTGCAAATGGGCAAGACCTAGCACCTCAGGACCTTACCCGTTCGGCAAAAATGCTTGAAAACGAGAATCGACCAACCGATGTCTTGAGTCAAAGCATTCTTAGCTCGCGCGGAAAGAGCATCAGGCCAAAAACTCTCGGGCAAAAGAAGTACGTTGACGCGATTGATCAAGCCACAATAGTTTTTGGAATTGGACCAGCTGGAACCGGTAAAACTTACTTGGCGATGGCGAAAGCGGTTCAGGCACTTCAGCGTAAAGAAGTAAGTCGAATAATTCTTACTAGGCCGGCAGTTGAAGCGGGAGAGCGCCTTGGCTTCTTGCCCGGCACGCTAAACGACAAGATTGATCCATACCTGAGACCACTCTTTGATGCTCTGCACGAGATGCTTGACCCGGAGAGTATTCCAAAACTGATGGCTGCGGGAACCATCGAGGTTGCACCACTTGCCTATATGAGAGGTCGAACTCTTAACGACTCATTCATCATTCTTGATGAAGCGCAAAACACAACGCCGGAACAAATGAAAATGTTCCTCACCAGACTCGGCTTCAATTCAAAGATGATTGTGACCGGCGACATCACCCAAATTGACTTGCCTAACGGAACCTCAGGACTCAGAACCGCCGTTGAGGTTCTAAGCAAGGTTGATGACATGCACTTTGCGACCCTAACATCAGAGGATGTTGTTCGTCACTCTCTGGTAGCAAAAATCGTTGATGCGTACACAAAGCACGAGGACAAGAAGCGAGCCAAGCAGTGAGCATCGAAATCTCAAATGAGTCTGAAATCTCCGTTGACGAAGCACGAGTTCTAAAGCTTGCGGGCTTTGCCCTGCACGAACTGAAAATTCATCCAAAAGCTGAACTGGCTATTCAGTTTGTCGACGAAGCGGCTATGGA
>JBEGUG010000021.1:0-3764 GCA_041179005.1 Actinomycetota bacterium
GGGAATAAATGGAAAATCTGTCTAGTTCGCGTGGCTAGGCTCGGACTCAGAGTGTGAAAGCACCCCGAATCTGGCAAAGGTGCCAGGTTCTGTTTTGAACATTGGAGTTCGATGAGTTCGCAGAACGAAAAGGTCTGGCAAGACATGCAAGCCAGCCCAGAGTTCCAGGAGCTGAAGCGAAAGTTTAGGGGCTTTGCATTTCCCCTAACCGTGGCTTTCCTGGTTTGGTATTTCCTTTATGTCATCCTCACCGCATTTGCGCGTGAGTGGGTAAGCACCCCGGTAATCGGCAACATTAACATTGCCTTCATCTTGGGTGTGCTTCAGTTTGTGACAACCTTCCTAATCATGTGGCTCTACGAGCGTCACTCTTCACACTCACTCGACGGTCCATCTGACGCGTTGCGTGACAAGGTAGACAAGGAGTTGAGCAAGTAATGAGTTCAACAACACTTAGCGCAATTCTTTTCGTTGCTTTCGTAGCATTCACGCTTGTCTTGGTTTTCCGAGCAGGTCGCTCAAACAAGAAGTCATCTGACTTCTACGATGGTGGCGGTAGCTTCTCTGGTTTCCAAAACGGTCTAGCAATTGCCGGTGACTACATGTCAGCCGCTTCGTTTTTGGGTATCGCCGGAACCATCGCACTGTTTGGTTACGACGGTTTCCTATACTCAATCGGTTTCCTGGTTGCCTGGCTAGTTGCATTGCTTCTAGTTGCTGAGCCACTTCGCAACTCTGGCCGCTTCACCATGGGTGACGTTCTTGCGTTCCGCATGAAGCAGCGCCCAGTTCGTGGTGCCGCTGCAACATCAACCCTTGTTGTTTCAATCTTCTACCTGATGGCTCAGATGGTGGGTGCCGGTGCGCTGGTTTCACTATTGCTAGGAATCAGCGATGCCAGTGCAAAAAACTGGATCATCGGTGGAGTTGGAATCTTGATGATCATCTACGTAACCGTGGGTGGTATGAAGGGTACAACTTACGTACAGATCGTGAAGGCATTCCTTTTGATGTCCGGTGCGATTCTTCTGACCGTGATGGTGCTGTGGCAGTTCGGCTTCAACATTTCTGAACTGCTTGGTGCAGCTCGTGATGCATCCGGTAAGGGTGACGCATTCCTACAACCAGGTCTGAAGTTTGGTAAAGACATTATTGACCCAGTAACCATGGCGATTGACCCAGTGAAGACCCTGATCAGCAAGCTTGATCTGATCTCACTTGGTATGGCTCTGGTTCTTGGAACTGCAGGTCTGCCACACATCCTGATCCGTTTCTACACCGTGCCAACTTCAAAGGCTGCTCGTAAGTCAGTGAACTGGGCCATCGGAAACATCGGTGCTTTCTACCTAATGACAATTGCACTAGGTTTTGGTGCTGCTGCATTGGTAAGTCGCGCAACCCTGTTCCGTGGATTCAAGGTTGACGCTAACGGCTGTCTAATGGATTCAAAGGGTGCAGCAATTGCCAACGGCGATGTTGCCTGTGTGCCACTTGCTGACGCAGGAACTCTAGATGCAGCCGGCAAGGCAATGTTGGTTCCGGTTGACACCTCAGGAAACGTAGCGGCTCCTCAGCTAGCACAGTTCCTAGGTGGCGGTGAAGGCACTACCGGTGGAGCAATCATGCTTGCGGTTATCGGCGCTATTGCTTTCGCAACCATCCTTGCTGTTGTTGCTGGTCTAACTTTGGCTAGCTCTTCATCATTCGCACACGACTTGTATGCAAACGTAATCAAGCGAGGCAACGCAACTCCTGCTGAAGAAGTACGCGTTGCAAAGATCTCTGCTGTGGTTATCGGTGGTATCTCAATCGTTCTTGCGATTGGTGCTCAGGGTCTGAACGTGGCATTCCTCGTAGCGATCGCATTCGCGATTGCGGCATCGGGTAACTTGCCAGCGGTTCTGTACTCACTGTTCTGGAAGAACTTCAACACTCGCGGTGCTGTTTGGTCAATTTACGGTGGATTGCTTTCAGCGGTCACGCTGTTGATCTTCTCGCCAAACGTTTCAGGTACTGCAACAAGCCTGATTCCGTTTGTTGAGGGAGCAGCTCGCTTTGACTTCTTCCCACTTGCAAACCCAGGTATCGTTTCAATTCCGCTCGGCTTCTTCTTCGGCTGGCTTGGAACTGTAACTTCATCTGAGCGCAACCTAGCTAAGTACGCTGAGCTCGAGGTTCGTTCTATGACCGGTGCTGCAATTGGTAAAGCAGTTCAGCACTAATTAGTTTCAAATAAGAAACCCCCGGCCTGATGGTTGGGGGTTTCTTATTTGAGGTCTTAGTTACATCAGCGCCAGGTATAGCGCTACAAAAATTCCTACAAAGATGACCGGCGTCACAAACTTGACCACGCTCATCCAAGGTGCACCATTCAGGATTGACTTGGATAGCGCAGATTTCTTCTTTAGTGCCGCAATGTCTCTAGCCACAGCCTGAGCTTCATCGGCCGCGGTGTATTCGGCTAGGGCTCCCAAGATTCCAGAGGCCAACAGAATTCCTAGGGTCGCATAGACAACCATGGCGCCGGCTTCGCGAAGCTGTGGAACCAGTCCGGCAGTTGTAATCAACAGGAAAGTTGGCGCCAGTTGGGCGATGATGATTTGCTGACGAGATTTTTGCCAAAGGCGGATTAGATCTAGCTCATTCATGGTTGACTCCTTAGGTACGTATCGGAAACTATTCAAAGGCTAGGCGAGATTCATTGGCAAATAATGCATTACAAGAAAATCTCTCTAGGCGTTTTCGAAAACTTCTCTCCGGTGACCCAAATGGCATCCCACCTTGGCTAGAAGTTGTCGCGGCCGGAGACGAAGCCGGCTACTTTGTGCCAACCGACGCACCCTGGGTAGTCCACGCAGATTTTGGCACCCTAGTCGGCGGCATCCGCGCTTTGCTTATGCAGGCTCTACACCCCGGTTCGCTAACCGGCGTAAAGAATCACTCGCGCTACGAGAAAGATCCACTTGGCCGCCTTGCCGGAACTATTCGATGGCTCACCGTCACAACTTTTGGTTCCAAGTCCGCAGTATCGGGGGAGGCGTCAAGGGTCAATCGTCTTCACGAAAGAGTCACCGGCGAATACACGACCGGTGCCGGCGAAAGAATTCCATACAAAGCCGCCGACCAAGATTTACTTCTTTGGGTGCACATTGCTTTCATGGAGTCTTTTTTGGTAGCGCACCAAATGTATTCCGGGCGTGAAATTCCCAAAGGGAAAGCTGCAACCGGTGCCGACAACTATGTCAGTCAGTGGAGTGTCTCTGTTGCACCGCTGGGTTTGACCAAAGTTCCAATGTCTGAAGCAGATTTGGAGGCGGAGATCACCAGCATCTATAACCGCGGTTTACTAAACAACACCGATGACACCCTCCGGGTCGTTGAGTTCATTAAGAACCCGCCTCTTCCGGCAACTGCCATTCCTATTTATCGGTTGTTGTTCGACGCCGCGGTTGTCTCGCTGAGACCCGAGTTCCGGGAACTACTGGGGCTCAAAGCAAAGCCAAAATGGCTAATTCAGCCTCTTACCAAGGGTGTGCTGAAATTCATGCGGATTGCAATCGGGCCAGAAAGCCCGATTGAGGACGGCGCGATTGCCAGACTTCAACGGATTGGCGCTTGGCCGGTAGACAAGAACTGACCGCTCAGGAGTAGGCTGTTGGATGGCTCTGGAAGGGGTTCAAAATGTCTAGCCGCAAGGGCTTACATCCAACACAGGTAGTAGCAGGTGCGTTTACCGCAATCATCCTGCTGGGTACCTTCCTACT
>JBEGUG010000022.1:0-10132 GCA_041179005.1 Actinomycetota bacterium
AGAACCTGCAGCTGTTGAAGAACTAGCGGTTTCTGACCTTGAAGAAGGCGAAGACGCCAAGGATGATTCCGAAGACACAGGCCGAAAGCCACCAAGATTTTTGCGCCGCCGCAAGGGCTTCAAGATTAAGAAGGCACGCGGCAAGGGCAAGGACCCACAGGACTAGTCCAACCAAAATAGCTGTTCGAGCATTTGTTTTTACAGGTGCCGGATCAGGCTTTCGTTCTGAATCTTTTACGTAAAATCGCATCAGTGGATTCTCGCTAGGACATCTCAGAAACAACAAAGTCGATTGCTTTTGTCAGTTTCTTAACGTCTTCGATTTCGGTGGCGGTAAAAGTTGCGACTCTAAGTTGGTTGCGCCCCAGTTTTCTGTAGGAATCAACATCCACAATTCCGTTTGCGCGCAAAACTTTTGAAATTTCGGTTGCCTTGATTGCGTCATCGAAGTCAATTGTCACAACCACCTGTGAGCGGTGCTCCGGGTTGCTGACAAACGGAGTGGCAAACGAAGCTGATTCCGCCCAAGAGTACAAAAAGTCTGAAGCTGCTTTGGTCTGCTTGTCTGCCCAAGCAAGTCCACCATTGCCGATCATCCAATCAATTTGCTCAGCCAAGAAAAACAGTGTCGAGATTGCCGGAGTGTTAAGTGTTTGGTTGAGTCGTGAATTATCGATTGCAGTTTTTACACTCAAGAACTCCGGAATGTATCTATCGGTCGCTGCAATTCTCTCGGTGCGTTCAATCGCAGCCGGCGACATCAGTGCCAACCACAAGCCACCATCTGATGCAAAGTTTTTTTGCGGAGCAAAGTAGTAGACATCTGTTTGGGTTGCATCAAAGTCAATTCCACCTGCGGCAGAAGTAGCATCGGTGAACATCAATGCACCTGCATCAGCACCGGCAACTCGCTTTACTGGGGTAACCACACCGGTAGAGGTTTCATTTTGCGGGTACGCGTATGTGTCAACGCCAGCTTCGGCCTGCAATTCAAGTCTTGAACCCGGCTGGCCATTGATAACGGTTGGAGCTTCCAGCCAAGGGTTAGTCAAAGCGGTGGCAAATTTAGCGCCAAATTCACCGTGAACCAGGTTTTGGGCCTTCTTTTCAACCATTGAGAACGCCGCAGCGTCCCAAAATGCGGTTGAACCGCCGTTTCCAAGCACGATTTCGTAGCCATCGGGGTTGTGAAATAGCTCAATTAGCCCATCCTGAACCCGCTTTACAAGGTTCTTGACTGGGGCTTGGCGGTGGGAGGTGCCCATTAGTTTGGCCCCTTCGGTCGCAAACGCCGCTAATTGGGCTGGACGGACCTTAGACGGGCCACAGCCAAAACGACCATCAATAGTTAGGAATTCGGCTGGAATTTTGATTTCGGGCATAAATACAGTCTACTTACGCTTTTCCAAGCCAATACTGGCCTCTAGAGGGTGATTCGAGATCAATTTTGGGCAATTTTGGACAAAAACTGGCTGAATCCTGAGAGTTTTGTTACCTGGCCGTTATATATCGAGTCGTGAATCTAACGCTGGGGTAAAGTAATGGGGTTGCCAACCGAAAACTGGAGGTTCTAGTTTTGGCAGAAAAAGCTAAAGGCAGGTATCGCGCAGACGTTCAAGTGAACGTCCTCGAGTCATTCGAATTGCGCAGCCGCCGTTCTATTCGTGAGGCCGAGAAGGCAAGACTTTCTCGCGCCGAACGTCGTCTTGCCAAAAAAATGGCAAAGCGTGACGCTAAATTCTTTGCTGCCCAAGCCAGCCAAAGCACAACCCACTCCGGATACATCGTTCGTGCTGAGCGTAAGCTTCCTTTTTATTCTCGACGCCCGTTCCGCAATGCGGTGACCATGTCAATCGCATCGGGCTTGTTCGCAACCTTTGCTTTGCCGGCCTACGCCTACAACCCCGATGTGGCCGCAATGTCTCGATTCACCACCACAAATGCCACTGAAATTGCGGCAGGGGATAACACTCAGAACCTAACCGTGGCTGCTGTGAATACCGTCAAGTTTGCTCGTGGAAAGTATGAATCTGCAGACGCAGAGGAAATCGCTCGCCAAGAGACACTCAATAACTACCGAACTTACGATGGCCCAACCGCAGCCGATTACATCGAGAACCCGCCTTACAGCAAACTCGATGGAGCAACTGTGCTGAAGGTAGCGGCTAAGTACGTTGGAACGCCGTATGTATTTGGTGGCTCAACCCCAGCTGGATTCGACTGCTCCGGATACGTGGCTTTCGTTTACTCACAGTTTGGTATTGCCCTTCCTCACAGTGTTTACGCGCAGAAGCGCTTCGGCATCTTGATCAAGCCTGAAGATGCAATGCCAGGTGACATCGTGATGTGGAACGACAGCAGCCACAACGGAATCTACGCAGGAAACGGCAACTTCTACCACGCCCCAAGACGAGGCGACCGCGTCAAGTTGGCACCGATTTTCTCAAGCAATGTTTACTTCATGCGCCTGGGAGCCAATTAGCCCCCAGCCTGTTTTTGTCCAAAACATCGTCACCAAATCTTCACCAAAACACACCCGTAATTTGTGGCATTCTTTTGCGCTCAGGCGTAATCTGACAACAGGTTCTAACCACTGTTTGTTATGGAGATCGAGAATGACTTTGAACTGCGTGCCAACCAAGCATGCGATTCAATCGCGCTCATTTGAGCGTTGTCAACAAGGTCAACAATTCCAAACTTCGGAAGTTTAAAGCGCTGTCATTTTGACGGCGTTTTTTTATTGCCCAGGTAGTTAGCTCCAGAACGAAAGCCTTCAATCCGTGGAGGTGGTTTCGAAAGGGAAAAATGCGCACACTAGTTCTAAACGCCGGCTACGAACCGCTGGCAGTAGTTTCATTCAAGCGAGCCTTGATCTTGGTTCTCAACCAAAAGGCAACCGTGCTTGCCGGATCAGATGAGCAGACGGTTCACAGCGCTCGCGGTGAATACCAGCTTCCATCGGTGATTTTGCTTTCGCGATATGTGCGAATTCCGGGTAGCCGAAACATTCCAGTCTCAAGACGTGGGGTGCTGCGCCGCGACGCACATCGGTGTGCTTACTGTGGCCGAGCAGCGAACACAATTGATCACGTTCAACCTAAGTCGCGCGGTGGAAAAGACACGTGGGAGAATCTCGTGGCCTGTTGCCTAAAGTGCAACAACAAAAAAGGCGATAAGACTTTGCATGAAATTGGTTGGAATTTGAAATTCACACCACGCATGCCTGCGGGAACCATATGGATGGTTAGAGGCGCAGAGCGATTCGAACCAGAGTGGGACCCGTACCTAGCAATTGCGCAAGCGGCCTAGTCGCTGGCTCATATACCAGCGGGGTATATTTACTGGAGCACGCCCTCGTAGCTCAGTGGATAGAGCAGTGGTTTCCTAAACCATGTGCGGAAGTTCGATTCTTCTCGGGGGCACTCAGCCAGCCTCCAGTTAGTTTGCAGCCTTGAAAGTTAGGCTGTCCACATGGTGACAAAGGAGCAGTGGGCGAACTGGCGTGACGAGATTCGCGCAATTGGTGTCACAAATCCGCTGATTAACTTTGAAACCAATTCTTTTGGACAAATTGATCTAGAACGAAGCCACCCGGGTGGATTCTCGCAGTTTGTCACCGGTCGCCAGACCCTACTTTCGAATTTGGTTCGAGACCCACTGGCCTTTTCCAGGGCCCATTCAGCGGCAAGAAGAATCAAGACCAAAGCGGATCGAATCAGCACCAATTTTGGTATCGAAACCCTGTACCTAATCGGTGGCCTTGCCAATTTTGAGGCCGATGGGTTTGACCTAAATATTCCTATTTTGCTTTGGCCGGTGTCGCTGGTTAGAAAAGGCGACGATTACGAACTTGCCCTTGACGGCAAACCTCAGGTGAACCCTGTTTTGGTTGAATCCCTGGAAACCTGTTACGGAATCAAACTAAACTCGGCCGAACTACTTGCTCGTCAAAATGAAAGCTCAGATCTGGTTCCGGTCACGGTCTTAAACTACCTAGCCAATCTCAGCGGCACGACCGCCAATTTGGATTTGAAGCGAATTCTTGTAATTTCAAATTTCACCCCGATAGTTTCGCAACTGCTTGCCGACCTTGATTCAAAAGACCCGGCCTTGGCAAATTCTTCAATTCTGGATTCTCTATTGGATGAACCGGGAGCTGGATTAGTTGACATCCAGGTTCCAAAGCTGAACCTGGTAGTGGATGCTGATGCAACTCAAGAGCGCATTGTCGCCAGAGCGTTAGCAGGGCAGAGCTTTGCCGTTGAGACCTTGCCGGGTTGCGGGTACACGCAAACCGTAATGAACGTGATTGCTGCTTTGGTTAGAGATTCAAAGCGCGTATTGGTCGTG
This sequence comes from Actinomycetota bacterium, assembly GCA_041179005.1. Lineage (GTDB taxonomy): Bacteria > Actinomycetota > Actinomycetes > Actinomycetales > Microbacteriaceae > Rhodoluna. Next base: position 4,351 of record JBEGUG010000022.1, read on the forward strand.
GCCCCGCGCAGGCAAACCTTGAATGAGATTGCCGATCGCTTTGCCAATGTAGGTTTGGCCGGATTGGCCGTTAGAGCCGATGCCACCTGGGTAGATGTGGTCTCGGGTATTTCACGAAGCGAAAAAGCAGTTCCTGTAAATGCCGATCCACTGCGCAACGAACTTTCGGTGGCCGAGTCTGAGATAGATAAGTATCTTGATTCGTTGAACTCCACCGATTCAGAACTTGGCGTCTCTGTCTCACGCGTGCTGAGGGAACTTTCAAACCTGAGCTCATTGGCTAAGCCAGCGCTGACCAGTGCCAGAATTCCTCGGGAAAAGCTACTTGACCACGTTGATAAAACCGCTGCACTAAACCTCTTGTACCAAGCTCACGATCTAGGCGAGTTTCAATACGGCCCGCAAGACACCGCTTGGTATGGGGCTGTCTTTGAATCTCAAATAGAAATTAAGCAGTTTGTCGAGAAGGCTAAGCGGCTGCATGAGGAAGTGTTCCCAGATCTGTCGGGGCGCCTTGGTGAATTCACCGCAAAGGTTAACTTCAAACCCGCACAGAGCATCCAGGATTGGGGAACCTACCTCAAGCTCTTCGTTGGAATTAGAGAAACGCTAGACAGGTTCGTTACCGATGTTTTTGATCGCCCACTGACCGAGCTAATCGCGGCGACAGCTCCTCGCAAGGGAGAGCAAAAGAACTCCATGTCAGGTGGCAATCGTCGCCGACTGAAAAAACTTGCCAAGGAATATTTGCGCGCTGGAATGCACGTCGCGGACATGCACGCTGCGCTAAAAGCAATTCAAGAACAGCGAGAACTCTGGCAGCACTACTGCACCATTCCAGCGGCGCCGCAGGTGCCAACGGGAATCAACGACGCTCTGGTTTCGTATCAAGCTTTTGTCGAGGACCTTGAACTGATTCAGGCTCATCTTGACCCTGAATCAACTGAGCCGAAATTGCTGAATCTCTCGCTTCGCGAATTGGCCAGCAAACTTTCATCGCTCGCCAACGATACTCAGCCGCTACAAAATCTGGAAGAGCGCTCTGCTGTCTTGGCGGAACTCAGGGTTGCTGGCCTAGGCGCGCTTGCAAGAGATATGAGCAGGTTGCACACCGCCAAAGATCAGATTGCACTTGAGCTGGAGCAGGCTTGGTGGCAATCTGCATTAGAGAGCGTGGTATCTCGAGATGGTTCTGCGCTGGGGTACACCCCGCACCAAATTGAAGCCAACGAGCTAAGGTTCCGCGCGGCAAAAGCGGCGCAAATTGAAATTGGTGCAAAGGAGCTGGCCCACCAACTTTCAAGTAGTTGGAAATCTGCACTCGCTTCGGTTCCAGCTGAGGCTGAGGCTCTAAAGAATTTACTTAGAACAAAAACGGCCTCTTTGAAATCGGTGGCAAACGCCGCACCAAGTATTTGGCCGGTAATCGCCCCTACGGTTTTAGTTTCACCTTTTCAGGTTCCAGGGGAGTTGCCAGCGGGTGCTTCATTCGATTGCGTCTTAGTTTTGGATGCGGCTGGAACTAGCGCTGCAGAAAACCTGCCGGCACTGAGACGAGCAAAACAGGTGATTGTTTTTGGTGACGATGCCATAGCTTCTCCAGTGGGCTTTGAAATTGAAAATCGTGCCACTCCAATTGGCCGCGACTTTGAGCCTGATTCAATCTTTGGTTTGATTCGCCGCGCCTTTGGCGCTGAGGTCCTTAGAAAGAGCTACCGCAGCACCTCTCAGGCACTGGGCGCATTAATCAATCGCGAGTTTTACCAAAACAGAATTCAATTTCTTCCGACCGCTGCGGAGTACCAGGGAGAGCAAACTTTTGAATTGGTCTTGGTAGACGAGGACAACCGAGCCAAAACTACTATCGAGGGCGCAACTGAAAGTCTTGATGCCGAACTTGAAAAAACCGTTGAACTAATTTTCAATCACGCGCTGTGGCATCCTCAGCAATCTCTGCTCGTGGCCAGCGCGAGTAAGGTCCACGCGGATCGAATTAGAAGTGCGGTTCAGGCCGGTCTTCAGACCAGAAGCAACCTGGTGGAATTCTTCAACGCTCACGGGCGCGAAAAATTCGAAGTCACTCCGCTTGCCGAGTTGACCCATCGAATTGCTGACCGAGTAATCTTCTCGCTTGGCTATGGCCGCACATCCCACGGTGCCGTGCTCTCTACATTTGGTCAGCTCAGCGATAAAGATGGCCGCAGATACATGGCCAACCTGCTGGTTAGCGCTCGCGAGCAAATAACCGTGGTGTCTTGCTTCTCGGCCGATGAAGTTCCATCGGACCGCCTAAGCAACGGTGCCCTGCTCCTGAAAGATCTTCTGCAGGCATCAACCAGAGAAACCCAAGCAGCAAGTCAGATGAATGACCCAATGCTGGCCGATCTGAGTGTTCGTTTGAAGAAGCTTGGGGCGCGAGTGGATGAATCCTATTCATCTGATCTGCCGCTGATCGTTTCTTACGCAAAGAGTTCAGCTGTGATTGAACCTGACTGGTCAATCCCGGGAGCAAACAGGGTTGAAAAATTCAGCATCCGTCCTGGCCTGCTAACCGCCATGGGTTGGAAGTACATTCGGGTTTACAGCTTTGAATTGTTCTCTGATCCTCAGGCAGTGGCGAATCGCATTGCAGAGTCTCTGGGGCTTCAAGTTTCTAAGCGCCCGCTGCCGCTTTTTGACACCGATGAAAAAGCCTTCGAGGATTCAGATCTAGCCTGGGGTGACCGAGGCGATTCAAATGACAGCAGACTCAAACAAGACAAGCCGCCGCACTGGGGTTAGTTGCACTCGGCTTAGTCGCCGGGTCTATTGGCTTGGTCTAGTCGCTCTTTTTAGAACTGCTTGACGCAGAATCGGTTTTATAGAAACCGCTGCCCTTAAACGTGACCCCAACCTGGCCGAAAACCTTGTGAAGCTCTTTTCCGCACTCAGGGCAAACTGTCAGCGACTCTTCGCTGAGGGCTTGCTGAATATCGAAGGTGTGCTTGCAGGACTTGCAGGCGTATGAGTAAGTGGGCACGTTTCTATTTTAACCTGTCATTGAACAGGCTTATCCCCGATGGGGTAATCGCCGCATCGACTGGCTGGTCATGACTCCATGACGGAACCGATTCAATCAACTCTTCATCGAAGACCACAGCGATTACTGGTGGCCTTGGATCAAAGTCCAATAATCCGCGATCGTAAAAACCTTTACCTTTTCCAAGTCGGTGGCCGTTATTGTCTACCGCCAATGCTGGAACGAATGCCAGATCAACTCCGTGTGGTTTTTCGTGACTACCAACGGCTTCGGGAAAACCAAAAATTCCCGGTGAGGTCGTACCGTCAAAAAGCACCCAGTCCAGGTTGCCGTCCGGTTTTGAAACCGGAAGTAAAACTTCAATTTCGTTTTCGAGAGCCCAGTCAATAAATAGTTCGGTGTCAGGTTCCTCACCGTAGGGAAGATAGCAGGCAATTCTTTTTGCCCCCTGTGCCAGACAGAGCTCGGCTAGGTGAACGTTAAATTCACTGGCCAAATTTGGGTCGTATTCACGACCCTTGCGCTGCTCATTTAGTTTGACTCGCAGCAGCTGCTTCTGTTCTGCAACTTCTTTTTCTTCCATGGCACTAATCTAGCCATCGTGAAGCAAACAATTGGACTCAACCATGGAGACGTGTCAATCCGACTCGTGCGCAAGCGAGATACCCGTCGACTAGAGAAATTGTTGCTCGGAAATCGGCAGTGGCTGCGCCCATGGGAAGCCACTAACCCAACCGGCCCCAATTCCTTTGATGTGCGATTGCAAATTAGGGGACTGCTGCACCAATATCGACAGCAGCAGGGAATTCCATTTGTCATTGAATTTCAAAATGAAGTAGTTGGCCAACTTAATGTTTCAAACATTCTTTACGGCTCGGTAAGCAGTGCAATTTTGGGTTACTGGATTGCGCCTGAGTTTGCCGGACGAAACATCACCCCAACCGCAGTGGCATTAGCTATCGACTACTTACTATCGATCGTTGGCCTACATCGCGTTGAGATAGATATACGTCCGGAGAATAAGGCGTCACTGCGGATTGTTGAGAAGCTGGGGCTTCGATACGAAGGTCTGAAAAAGGGATTCATCCACATCAATGGAGACTGGCGAGACCACTATGTTTTTGCAGTGACAGCCGACGAAGTCCCAGATGGAATTTTGAATCGATGGAAGTCAAATTCTGCTCCAACCATCAAATATCCATAAAAATATCCGCATTAAATCTCTTCGAACACACCGAGAAAAATAGCGCGACACGAAGGTTTCAACTCCTAGCGTTGAACTATGAATTTCAATGGCTCGGGCGGACTGATGTTTCTCATCATTGCCGGACTCTGGGTATGGGTATTTGTGCCCACCTGGTTTAAGCGAAGCCAAGAAAAGCAACTCGAGAAGACTTCCTCGATTGCAACTCGCACCGAGATCAAGAATGTCAAAGCGGCTTCGACAAAATCTTCGATCTCGAAGCTGGCCGAGAGAAATTACCGGCTGACCATGACTCAGAGATTTTTCACCGGGCTAGCTTTTTTTGCATTTGCCGCCGCAATTTCGTCGATTTTTATGGCTGTGTCGCAAATTTTTTATTTAATTTTTTCGGCCGTTTTTTCCGCAATTTTTATCACTTCAGTGGTAATAGTTAGGGCCGCCAAAAAGAAAAATGCGGCAATCATTATTGCCGCCACACAAAACCGCTCATCTCTTTATGCATCGGTTAGCAATGCATTAAAGAGTCAGGGCGTTGAGGGTTCGATCGCTGGAAACCCAGTAGATAAAAGGGCTTGGGAGCCAAACAGACTCCCTGCCCCGCGACAGAGGATTGGTGAGTTGGAGATGCCGACTCTTGCCGAGGTAGTTGAAATCGAGGAGCGCGTGGTTAAGAAATCACATGCAACTCTGGATTCAACTGCTCTCGATGAGATTCTGCGACGACGACGCGCCAATGGATAGCAAATGCAAAAACCAAACATCATCCCCAAATTCAATACTGATAGCACTAAAGTTTTAAACGATTCCGCATCATGAATTTCAGGAGAAAAAAGTATGGGGATTTTCAATAACGCAAAGAAGCTCTTTGAGAAAAACGCAGAGAGCATCGCCAAGGATGCGGGCAAGCTTGCCGCCGAAGTCGTAGACGAGGTAGCACAGGCCGCAGCCGACCTAGAAAAGAAAGTGGATCAAACCGTGAAAAAAGTTGAGAAGAAGGCTACAAAGGCAGTTAAGACTGCTAGCAAGACCGCTTCAAAGGCAACCAAGACTGCAGGTACTGCAGTTAAGAAGGCAGTAGCAAAGAAGGCAGCTCCTAAGAAGGCTGTTGCAAAGAAGGCTCCTGCAAAGAAGACCGTTGCTAAGAAGACTGTTGCAAAGAAGGCAGCTCCTAAGAAGGCAGTAGCAAAGAAGTCTCCTGCAAAGAAGACCGCTGCTAAGAAGACTGTTGCAAAGAAGACTGTTGCTAAGAAGACTGTTGCAAAGAAGGCAGCTCCTAAGAAGGCAGTAGCAAAGAAGTCTCCTGCAAAGAAGACTGCAGCTAAGAAGACTGTTGCGCGCAAGCCAGCAGCTAAGAAGGCTGTTGCTAAGAAGTCTCCTGCAAAGAAGACTGCAGCACGCAAGCCAGCAGCTAAGAAGGCTGTAGCTAAGAAGACTGTTGCGCGCAAGCCAGCAGCTAAGAAGGCTGTTGCTAAGAAGTCTCCTGCAAAGAAGACTGCAGCACGCAAGCCAGCAGCTCGCAAGGTAGCAAAGAAGAAGTAATTTTTCTAAACCTTAAAAAA
>JBEGUG010000023.1:0-4101 GCA_041179005.1 Actinomycetota bacterium
CGCAAATACTCTGCAGGCAAAGAGCAAGATATCGCTCAACGTTATAGACCGGAACAACAATGGTTACCTTGGGCAGCCATTCGCTGTCTTTGGGCTTTCTTTTTGTCCTGCGCTTGAAACTTGCCATCAACCAGGCATCGGAGACTTTGGTTGCAAATGGAGTCGACAGTACGTCGTAACCAAGCTTCAGGATTGAATTCACTTTTTCACGTGCTTTCTAGTTGCCAGCACCGAACCAATCAGAACTAATGGGAAGCCAATCAGGATTCCTGGGGTAATTGGCTCTGCCAAAAGAATGATTCCAAGTAGCACGGCAACAGCCATGTTCATGTAGGTCACCAGTGTTGCTCGCGCAGAACCAATTTCTTTGATCAATCTGAAGAATGCCACGAAAGCGATGGCCGAACAGATGACACCTAGGCCAAGCAGTGAAAGCCAGGATTCAATCGGCGGGGCTGCCGCAATTTCACTTGGCAGCGAGAAGATGGCCGGAATCGCGTAAACAACCGCAACGATTGCCATGGCCAAACCGTTCACGGCAACGCCAGAGACGTTTGGAATTTTGGTGGCAACTATGACTGGAGCAACTGAGTATCCGATTGCGGCCAAGATAATCATGAAAACGTGAGGCAGCGATACATGACCGGCAATGGTGTCAATGCCCACCAACAGGATGATTCCGGCAAATCCGATTACCAGTCCGGCGAGAGTCTTTGGGTGCTTTAGCGTCTTGTCTTTTTGATAAAAGATGCCAATTAGGAGTCCAAAGAATGGCACTGTGGCAACAAGCAGTCCGGCAAGGCCAGAGTTGATAACGCGCTCGGCCTCGGTAATTAGGAACCAAGGTCCAATCATTTCAAGTGCTGCGTAGGCCAATACATACTTCCAGGCCTTTAGTGCGGGAATTAGGGCCTTGCGATAAATCGCGATTGGAACCAGCACCGCCGCCCCAATAACTACGCGGGTAAAAACGATTGTCCAGGTTGAGAAATCTTCAACCGCAATCCTGATGAATAGGTAAGGCATTCCCCACGCGGTACCGGCAATAAGAAATAGCAACAAACCTTTACGAGACATGCCTCCAGCCTAACTCAAGCCATTCTGGCTAGATTTGTGTAATGACCTCACTAAGAACAGTGGCAATTATTCGCTTTGGTACAGCTTTTGCGATGCTGGCTAGCGTTATCTGGCAGATCTCTTCCCGCGTAATCAGCAATGTGTTCAGGCCTTGGGAGTACTTCTCATACTTCACGATTCAGACCAGCTTGTTGGCGATTGTTGCATTGAGCGTTGCTGGTTGGTACGCGTGGACTGGAAGAACTGAAACTCGCGTAATGAATATTGTGCGGCTGAGCACGGTGACATTCACGATTGTGGTGACACTGGTTTACAACCTGCTGCTTCGCGGTTTACCAGATGCCGCTGCCGACGGCGATTACGTTTGGCCAATTCTGCCGAACGAAATCCTGCATGTTTGGGCGGCAATCTTTATGTTGATTGACTGGATACTTTCAAGTCGCAGAATCAACCTACGCATTCGAACAATTTTTTGGGTGCTGGTTTTTCCGCTGGCGTGGTTGGTTTACTCAATCATTCGCGGTCTGATGGTTGATTGGTGGCCATACTGGTTCATTAACCCAAACGAACCTGCAGGTGTCACCGGGATGCTTACCTACATTGTCGGCATCATGCTTTTCTTGCTAACCATCGCAATCGCGCTGCTTGGCTTGCAGCGTCTAACGGTGCGAGTTTTTAGAACGTAGTTTTTGAAAACTACTTAGCCAATAATTCACGAACCATCGGAATAACTTTGGTTCCGTAAAGTTCGATGGAATGCATTAATTTGCTGTGACTCATTGGGCCGTTGGCGTACTTCAAATCAAATCGGTGTGCACCAACAGACTCAAGTGCGTAAGCAATTTTCTTTGCAACTGTTTCTGCAGAACCAACGTAAAGAGAACCGTGCTGCACCTCGTGCAAGTAGTTTCCCTTTTGCACCGGCGGCCAACCACGTTCACGACCAATGCGACCAAACGCAGCTTCGTAAGCAGGCCACATTTCTTCGACTGCTTGTTCATCGGTGTCAGCAATGTGACCCGGCGAGTGAATAGAAATTGGGCGATGCGGTTTGTGCATTTTGTCTAGCGCGTCGTAGTAGAGCTTGGCGTATGGAGCGAAGCGTGCAGGATCGCCACCGATAATCGCGAGCGCTAGGTTTGCGTCAAGTCGAGCGGCGCGAATTACTGACTCCGGACTTCCACCAACTCCAACGCGAAGCGGCATGTGACCGCCCTCGGTCTTTGGGTAAACCTCTTGGTTGTTTAGTTTTGGTGTGTGGTTGCCGTGCCAGGTGACGGGACCTTCTTTGAGAAGCTCAACCAACATTTCAAGTTTTTCTTCGAATAGATCTGCGTAGTCACTGAGTTCGTAACCAAACAGCGGGAAAGATTCGGTGAATGATCCGCGACCGGCAGTGATCTCTGCGCGACCGTTACTCAAAGCATCAACGGTGGCGAACTGCTGGTAAACGCGAATTGGGTCTTCGCTAGAAAGCACAACCACACCGGAACCGAGGGTGATGTTCTTAGTGACCGTGGCCAAACCGGCCAGCACGGTGATTGGGGCCGATACGGCATAGTCATCGCGGTGGTGCTCGCCAATGTTGAAGCCATTGATGCCGATCTCATCGGCAAGCTGGCCCTGGCCAATAATGTTGCGAATTGACTGGGCAGCGCTTTCTGGAACCCCGTTGTCGTCATGGGTGACGTCACCAAAGGTGTCTAGGCCAAATCTGATGGTTTTTAGATCGATATCATTCACGAGTTAAGTAAACCCCATCTAGACAGGATTATTCCACTATTTCTGAAAATTACTCGGCCGCGGCAAGCTGCCCGCAGGCGCCGTCAATTTCCTTGCCGCGAGTATCGCGCAGGGTGGTTGGCACACCAGCCTTTTCTAGGCGGCGAACAAACTCGTTTTGAACGGCAGGTTCTGAGGCGGTCCAAATTGATCCAGGAGTTGGATTTAGCGGAATTGGATTTACGTGCACCCAGCCGCGACCGCGATCGTTGAGTTTTTCAGCCAAAAGGTCTGCTCGCCAACCGTGATCGTTCATGTCCTTGATCAGCGCATATTCAATCGAAACCCGGCGACCAGTTTTCTCAAAATATTCGCGGGCAGCATCGAGGGCCTCGTCGACCTTCCACTTGGAATTGATCGGAATCAGCTCATCGCGAAGTTCGTCATCGGGTGCGTGCAGTGAAAGGGCAAAAGTTACCTGCAGGTCTTCATCGGCCAGCTTTTGAATGGCCGGCACCAAACCAACGGTAGAAATTGTGATTCCGCGAGCGCTCATGCCAAGCCCCTCAGGCTGTGGCGCAAGCATGGTTCGCACGGCCTTCATCACGCGATCGTAATTTGCCAGCGGTTCACCCATGCCCATGAAAACAATGTTGGTCACGCGTTCCGGCGCATCTTTCATCTTTGCCTTCGAGCCACCAAGTTCACCCTTGGCAATCACGGCGTTGGCGCGAACAATCTGATCAACAATTTCGCCGGCAGACATGTTGCGAGTCAATCCTGCTTGACCGGTTGCGCAGAACGGACAGTTCATTCCGCAACCAGCTTGGCTTGAAATACAGAGTGTGATTCGCCCGGTGTATCGCATCAACACCGATTCCACCAACGCGCCATCGAATAGTCGCCAGAGGAACTTAATGGTGTCGCCGTTATCGGTTTGCAGGCGCTTGACCTCGGTCAACAGCGGCGGCAATAGTGAGCCAACCAGTTCCGCGCGACCTGCTGCTGGTAGGTCAGTCATTTCATCGGGGTTGGAGGTGTAGTGGGTGAAGTAGTGGTTGGCGATCTGCTTGGCGCGGAAGGCCTGGACCCCGGCCTCCTTAATGCGCTCGGCCCGCTCCTCGGCGGTCAGGTCAACCAGGTGAATTGGGGGCTTGCCGCGCTTTGGCTCGGCGAACATAAGCAGGGGCTTGCCGTCTGGGCCAAGTTTTTGCTTCCAACCCTCAGTTTTGGGGCGGACTTGGCGAAGTTCAGACATGCCTCAAGTCTAAGCAATCACCTTTATATAACAATTGGCTAAAG
>JBEGUG010000024.1:0-40147 GCA_041179005.1 Actinomycetota bacterium
TTCGCCTACTCAGACAGCGTGAACGATTTACCAATGCTTACCGCGGTAGGAAACCCAAACGCAATTAACCCCGATGTTGCCCTGCGCTACTACGCCAAAGAAGCCGGCTGGCCGATTCTTGATTTCAAGAAGCGCGAACTGCGCGCCAACAAGAAGTAAAAACCGCTCCAAACGCAAAAACCCGCCTGGCACAAATGCCGGCGGGCTAAAGCTCGATAAGAAGATTTACTTCTTATTGCGACGCTGGTGACGAGTCTTACGAAGCAACTTGCGGTGCTTCTTCTTAGACATACGCTTTCGGCGCTTCTTAATTACTGAACCCATAGGGACCTCACAGTTTTTGGATGCCCAGCGACCCAGGGCCGTAAGCAAAACGATTTCCCTATTCTAGCCCGATTCAGGCGTAGCCTTCTACCGTGACCGAACAACAGAAGTATCGAGTGGTGAAGCGGCTCCCAAACCTTGAAATCCGCGAGTACGAGGCCTGCGTTTTGATGCAGGTCAGTGTCTACGGTGATTTCATGCGCGCCGGCAACATGGGTTTCGGCCCGCTGGTCAGATTCATCAGCGGCAATAACGAGTCGGGTCAGAAGATCGCCATGACCGCGCCCGTGATCCAGGAGTCCACGGCGGAGTCCGAGCACCTGGTGAGCTTTGTACTTCCAGCTGGAATGAACCCCGATGACGTTCCTCGCCCATCGGATTCCAATGTTGAAATGATTGCCGTGCCGGCTCACTTTGCGGCGGCCAAGCGCTTTAGTGGTGGGTGGAACGAACATCGGTTTGCCACCGAGGCCGAAGAATTACTAAACGCCGTCAAAACAGCGGGGCTGACAACTATTGGAGCCATATACTGGGCAAGATTTGATCCTCCGTGGAAGCCGGGCTTTTTAAAGAGGAACGAAGTACTCATCAAAATCGAAAGGCCTAAGGCTCTATGAACGCATCACTAAAGAAGGTAATCGCAGAATTTCTGGGAACCTTCACCTACCTTGTAGCAATTGCTGGAGCATCGGCTTCAGAATCTCCATTCCGTGGAATTACCGCAGCGCTGACCCTTGGTCTGATGATTCTTACCCTTGGTGGAATCAGCGGCGGTCACTTCAACCCAGCAATCTCTATCTACTTCTTCGCTAAGAAGACACTTTCGTTTGGAACTCTTCTTTCTTACATCGCAGCTCAGCTAGTTGGTGCCTTCTTTGGTATGGCAGCTGGTCTATCACTTTGGGAAAAGACCATCCAGCCGTTCAACACAGGCAACCAGGTAAGCGCATCAATCTTCGCTGGCGAAGTTGTTGCAACCGCTGGTTTGATTTTCGTAATCGGAACCCTGATCAACAACAAGCAGGCACACCTAGTTTGGATTGCAGTTACCAGCTGGTTCTTCGTGGCTTCGTCATTCACCGTGACCAGCGCGTTTGCTAACCCTGCAGTTTCATTCGGTTGGATGTTCAACGGAATCTCTACCGGCAGCACCTCAACTATCATCATTGCTCAGCTAGTTGGTCTAGTTGTTGCAATCTTGATTTTGATGGTGACTGGTGCAAGCACCGCTAAGAAGACAACTCCGGCAAAGAAGGCTGCGCCAGCATTCGTGCCAGCACCAATCGTTTCTGCTCCTGCAGCAGCTGCATCAAAGACAGTTGCAAAACCAGCGGCTAAGAAGCCTGCTGCTAAGAAGCCAGTTGCCAAAAAAGCTCCAGCTAAGGCAACTACCGCTAAGAAGCCTGCAGCCAAAAAGGCTCCGGCTAAGAAGGCGCCTGCTAAAAAGTAGTTCACTATTTGTTAAGCAAGTCTTAAGGCATACGCGTCGGGCAACCGGCGCGTATTGCTTTAACCTTGAGTCATGACAATAAAAGCTTCTGTACTTTTCGTTTGCGTTCACAATGCTGGCCGTTCACAAATGGCCGCCGGTTACCTAAAGCACCTCGCTGGTGACCGCATTGAAGTTCGCTCAGCTGGAACTGATCCGGGAGAAAAAGTTAACCCGGCAGCCGTTGAGGCAATGGCTGAAGAAGGCATCGACATCAGCGTTAACTTTCCAAAGAAGCTGACCGATGAAGCCGTCAAAGATTCTGACTACGTGATCACCATGGGCTGCGGCGACACCTGCCCGTTCTTCCCTGGTAAGACCTACCTGGACTGGCCACTTGATGATCCAGCCGGCCAGGGCGTGGATGCTGTTCGACCTATCCGTGATGCAGTGCGCGCCAAGGTCGAGGCACTAATCGCAGAGATAGACGCCAAGTAGCCTTTCTGAGAGTTTGGGGTTAATCCGCCAAACTCGCCCTCGGAACTAGAAAGAAACTGGCAAACTTTCTAGAAACCCGATGAGAGGGCAGAATGCCAAACTCGCAAAAACCGGCTCCCCAGCCTAAACAAGCTCGCGCGCACAGCACCATTGATGCAGTCTTGGCCGAGGCAAACAAAGCGATTAAAGAGGGTGGCGAATCTGCGGTTCGCGTGCAGGACATCTCCGCTAAGACCAATGTTTCCATCGGTTCGATCTACCACCACTTTGGTGATCGAGACGGATTGATTCGCGCGGCCTACATGCAAACTTTCCGCGGAGCGATTCAAAAAGATATTGATCGCGTCAAGGTCTTCATGTCTAAGATGACCAGCGCCAAAGAAATGGCCGAGCACTACGACGAAATGTTGGCCTTTCTAAATCACCACTACGAGAAATTTCCGGCCCGAGATCGCGCCAACACAATCGGCAGCACCACAGGTCGCCCACTTCTCAAAGCTGCGATTGTCGGCGTGCAGTCTGAACTTGTCACCAGCCTCACTGAAGTTATGGAACTTCTCAAAGAACGAGGAATATTGAAGCCTCACCTTGAGCCGCGAGCGGCCGCAGTCTTCACGCTGGGAATGCTGCACGGCAGGGTTATTGCAGAATTCGATTCCACCCCAGTCGGCGATCAAGCCTGGAACGCATCAATGTTGACGGCGTTTAGTGGACTGTTTGTTGGATCAGAAGAGATTCAACTCTGGAATCAACTGGCTGCAAAAACAGCGTAGCCAGCTACAGCAAATTATTTTCCGGCAGCTAATTCTTTTGCACGCGCAAGCGCTGCATCGGTTGCTTCAGTAAACATCTTCTTCAAGTCTTCTTCACTCATTCGTGCAATTGCGCGCTCGGTGGTTCCGTTTGGCGAAGTCACTTGCTTGCGTAAAGCTTCAGGGGATTTTTGTGAGGCAACAAGCAGTTCGGCAGCCCCAAGGAATGTTTCGTTTACCAGCAGCGCAGCATCGGTGTTATTGAAACCCTGATGCTCTGCAGCAGCGGTTAATTGCTCAATCAAATAGAAAACGTAAGCTGGACCAGATCCAGAGATTGTGCTGAGCGCATCGATCTTTGATTCATCGAGGACCAGAGTTTTTCCAACGGTTTCAAAAAGCTGCACAGCTGTTTCAACAGCCCAATCGGTTGCTCGCGAACCGGCAGAGATTCCGGTAATCGCACGGCTCACAATTGCAGGAGTGTTTGGCATCGCGCGAATAACCCCAACGTCATCAGGCAGCACATCTTCCATAGCTTTTGTGGTCACACCAGCGGCAACAGAAATTACCAATGCGTTGTCATCCAATGAGTCGGCGATGTCGGCCAACACCTCTGTGACATAGGCAGGCTTCACACAAATCAAAACTACGTTCGCACCGGCAACAGCCATCTGGTTGGCATCATCGCCGTTTTCCATTGCAAAGGAAAGTACGCCAACCTCGTCGGCTAGGCGCTCGGCGCTAGCGGTTGACTTGGTGCTCACCGATACGTCATCGGGGTTAAATCCAGACTTCAATAGACCGCCCAGGATGGCGCTACCCATTGAGCCGGTACCGATGATTGCAATGCGCTTGATGTTCACCAGTTCAGTTTATGTCCACGGCTACTGTCCCCGGCTCTTGGTAGTTTTATCTCATGGCTGTTGCAAAAAGTTCCTTTACCTGTGCCGACTGCGGTTGGACCACCCCTAAGTGGGTTGGTCGCTGCGGCGAATGCCAAGCGTGGGACACCATGCAAGAGGGCAAGGCTGGCGGCGGACGTGGGCTCGGAACCGTGCGCCAAATCAAGCCGGTGGCCATTGTGGGCTCATCTGCGGCCAAACCCATCACCGATGTGAGCACTGAGCGCGTAGCGGCCTGGTCTACCCAGGTTGGCGAGTTTGATCGAGTACTTGGCGGTGGGCTGGTCCCCGGTGCCGTGATCCTGCTCTCTGGTGAGCCAGGGGTTGGTAAGAGCACCCTGCTGCTTGAGGTAGCCGCCAACACAGCTAAATCTGGCAAAAAGGTTCTGTATGTCTCGGGTGAGGAATCGGTAGGGCAGATTCGCCTTCGTGCCGAGCGTACCGGGGCCATGAGCGACAACCTGTTTATTGCATCTGAAACAGATCTCAGCACGGTGCTTGGACAAATCGATGCAGTCCAGCCTGAGCTGCTAGTTGTTGACTCGGTGCAAACCATCGCGGCCGCAGAAATCGATGGCGCAGCCGGTATGCCATCGCAAATTCGTGAGGTTGCCGCAAATCTAATTCGCGTGGCCAAAGAACGAGCGCTGCCAATTATCTTGGTGGGTCACGTCACTAAAGATGGCAACATCGCTGGCCCGCGTGCACTCGAGCACCTGGTTGATGTGGTCTGTCACTTTGAGGGCGATCGTCAGACCAGTTTGCGTTTTGTGCGCAGCATGAAGAACCGTTTTGGACCAACCGATGAAGTTGGCTGCTTCGAGATGACCGGCGAGGGAATCAACGAAGTACCGGATCCATCTGGAATGTTTTTGTCGCGCGGTGATGCGCCGGTGTCTGGCACCTGCGTCACCGTGACCGTTGAAGGTAAGCGTCCGCTGATTGCCGAGGTGCAGGCACTCGTGGTGAAGTCTTCATCACCTCAACCTCGCAGAGTGACAAACGGAGTTGATTCAGCCCGCGTTGCTATGTTGCTTGCAGTTCTGGAACGTCGTGCAGGATTGCGACTTAGCGACATGGACGTTTACGTTTCAACAGTTGGTGGCGTAAAACTTACCGAGCCCGCATCTGATCTCGCGATTGCTCTGGCAATTGCTTCAGCCGTTCAAGACAAACCAATTGCACACAACCTAGTTGCCTTTGGTGAGATCTCGCTTGCTGGCGAAATTCGCAAAGTTTCAAATGGAAAAGTGCGCGCAAGCGAAGCGAACCGTTTGGGATTTGTTCGCAGCGTTGATTCAGGAGTTGGTGACCTCAAGGCCGCACTAGCTTTAGGTCTTAATTGGTAGTCTGATTAATCGACTGAAGTTTCAAACCCGGCTTAACAATAATTTTCATAGATCCAGGCTGTTTGCCAGCGTTCAGGGCATCTTCAACTTCATCAAGTCCAAAAGTGTGTGTGACTAGGACATCAAGATTGACTTTGCCAGATGATACAAGCTCAATTCCGGTCGGCCATGTGTTCGCATAGCGGAATACGCCGGTGACCCAAATTTCGTTGTTTTGAATATGTGAAACCGGTAGGTTCATGTCGTCCGTGCCAAGCCCAACCAACAACACATGCCCAGCAGGCCCAACCGCCTTGATGCCGGAGTAAACGGCCTGAGCAACGCCAGAGGCATCGACAAATGCATTAACTTTGAGGCCTTCCACTTCTTCTGTTCGAGGATCAATCGCCTTGGTTGCTCCATATTGCAGAGCAAACTTTCTTCGATCTTCAGTGATATCGGTGATGATAACTTCGCTAGCTCCGAATGCGCTGGCCACCTGGGCCATGATTACTCCAATTGGGCCAGCGCCAGCGATCAGCACTCGACTGCCCAACTTGATTTCTGCACGCTTTGCTGCCCAGATACACACGGATAGTGGTTCGATCAGAGCTGCAGCTTCGAATGAGACATTGTCAGGAATTTCAAAAGCAAAATCAGACTGAATCTTGACAAACTCTGCAAAAGCTCCGTCGATTGGCGGAGTTGCATAAAACTCAATGTTTGGACATAAGTTGTATCGACCTGCAACACATTGTTCACAGTCTCGACATGGTCGCTGAGGTTCAACGGCTACCCTCTGACCAATTCGCCCGGGATCAACACTTTGTCCCACAGCTGTGATTGTTCCAGAAAGCTCGTGGCCAAGAATTAGCGGTTGATCAACTACGTAGGGTCCGATTTTGCCGTGCTGGTAATAGTGAACATCACTGCCACAAACTCCAACCGCAGCAACTTTGACCAGCACTTCGTCAGCTTCTAGCTCAGGAAGAGGCACTTCCTTGATGGCTACCTCGCCTTGCTTCAAAAGATAAGAAGCTCTCATAGTATTGCCCATGTATTTTCTCTCACAGTTGCTATTTGACTAGAGCTTCGACTGTTTTATGCGCACCGTTTTCAAAAAGTGAATTGAGTGCATCTAGGTATGGCCGAGTGAAGTTTTCATCGTCTACCAAGTTTCCAAATAGTTGCCTGTTTTCTATGAAGGCCAGTGGTCGCAATCGCTGTGATTTTGCGATTGGTATCAGTTCTTCTTTGAGAGGATCAACCACGTTGATTGGTTCTCCTTCTTCATCTATCGCCTCTGCGTAGCGAGCCCAGCTCGCTACGATGGCCGCCGAAAGAGTCACTGCTCCGCCTTGGGCTAAGCGCTCGTGAATGACAGGAACTAACCACTTCGGGATTCGATCAGAAGACTCTGCACAGAGTCGGGCCAAGGTGTCTTTGACTTCAGGGTTAGAGAAGCGCTCAATGAGCATGTGTCGATAGGCATCAAGATCCACGCCTGGTACTGGTAGCAGGGTTGGTGTTGCCTCTTGTTCCATGTAATTCAACAAGAACTTTGAAATTGCTGGGTCATTTGTTGCCTCATGTGCGTATCGATAACCGCTCAGATAGCCAAAGTAGGTCAGCCCTTGATGACTAGCATTCAGAAGACGAAGCTTCATAAGCTCATAGGGCATTACGTCTTCAACCATTTGGACATCTGCTTTTTCAAGCTCTGGGCGACCAAGACTAAATTCATCGTCAATTACCCACTGGAAGAAAGGTTCAGCAACAACTGGCCACTTGTCTTCTAGTCCAGTGATTATTGGCACCTCGCTGATGTCTTCTGCCGAGGTGACTGGTGTGATGCGATCAACCATTGAATTGGGGAAGTGCACATTTGCCTCGACCCAACTTCCAAGCTCTGCATCCTTGATCTTTGCGTAGGTAGTGAACATCTTTTTTGCCACATCACCGTTTGCCTGAATGTTGTCGCAAGACTGAACTGTAAAAGGCGCAATTCCGCGCTCACGGCGGAGTCTCAGCCCCTCAATGATGTAGCCAAATGCGGTGCTCGGCACTGCGCCTTCTACCAAGTCGGCCGCCACAGCAGGAGTATCAGCCATGAATTCACCAGTGACCCGATCGAAATTGTAGCCACCCTCGGTAATAGTCAGCGAAACGATCTTCGTATCCGGGTTAGCGAGTTTCTCCAGTAGCACTTGAGGATCATCCGGGGCAAATATGTATTCGATGATGCTGCCGATAATGGAACTCTCGCGGCGGCCATCGGGGTGCTTTAGAACCAATGTGTAAAGGCAATCCTGTTCTGCCATTACATCGCGCATTCTGCGATCGTGCTCAAGCAAGCCAACACCGCAAATAGCCCATTCCTGGGCCAGACCTGCGTTGAGTAAACGATCGATAGTCATAGCCATGTGTGCGCGGTGGAATCCGCCAACACCAAAGTGGACAATGCCCGCCTTAAGTGAAGAGCGATCATAGTTTGGTGTGCTAACACCCTGTGCAACGTCCTTGATTGTTGCTTCAGATAGTTGAGCCATAACTATTTCACTGCACCCATCGCTAGACCTCTAACCAACTGCTTCTGAGCAACCCAACCCGCAACCAAAACAGGAAGAGCTGCAACCATTGCAGCGGCTGACAGCACACCCAGGAACAACCCACGACCATCAACAAAGGATGCAAGAAATGGTGGAGCTGTCTTTGCATCTGAGGTTGTGAGTAATGTTGCCAAGAAGTACTCGTTCCACGAAAAGATAAAACAAATAAGAGCTACGGCCGCAATGCCAGGCAAGACAATTGGCAGAACAATCCGAATCAATTCGGTTCTGAAGTTTGCGCCATCAATCTGGGCCGCCTCCACAATGTCAATAGGCACCTCATTGAAGAAAGAGCGCATCATCCAAACAGCGATTGGCAAATTCATAGCA
Source organism: Actinomycetota bacterium (assembly GCA_041179005.1). Classification (GTDB taxonomy): domain Bacteria; phylum Actinomycetota; class Actinomycetes; order Actinomycetales; family Microbacteriaceae; genus Rhodoluna. The sequence goes on from JBEGUG010000024.1 coordinate 8,176, forward strand.
GCGTAAACAAATGAAAGAGCATTTATGTTGTCAAGCAAACCTAAACTCTTGAAGATCATGTAAAGCGGCAGGAGTGAAGCAGCTGCTGGCATAAATCTGGTTGAAATAAAGAAGAAAAGCGCATCCTGAACGCTCTTTATTGGGCGAATTGAAAGAGCGTAGGCGGCGGGAATGGCTAGCAAAAGAACGATGATGGTTGAGAAAACGCTTGAAGTTAGCGAGTTAGTCAAGTAATCAACCATCCCTCGATCCATGAGTCTTTGGAAACCGGCAAAGTTTGGTTCAAAAATAATTGTCGGTGGAATTGCTGAGGCATCTTGCTCACTCTTGAATGCGTTGATAAACATCCAAAAAACTGGGAAGAAAAAGAGAATCACAATCACCCATGTGAAAGTGGTTATGAGGGATCCCTTGAATTTGCGCATTAGCGGGCACCTCCGTCGATGAATACCTTGAACAAGTTTCTTAGGGCAACTGTTGCAACGATGATGGTGAGCAGTACAGTGACCACACCATAAGCCGCGGCTTCACCAACATTTAGTCCAACGAAAGCGCGCTCATACAAAAGGTAGGAAAGGGTTTTAGTACCACCGGTTCCCTTTGTGATGATTGCAATTGGATCAAAAACCTGTAGCAACATGATTGTTCCAAGTAGCACTGCAATCTCTACGTACTGACGAAGGTGCGGCAAGGTTATCCACTGAAAAGTTCGCCAAGATCCCGCGCCATCAACCGAGGAAGCTTCTAGAACCTCTCGGCTCTGGCTCTGTAAGCCAGCGAGCAAAATTAGCATCATGAAAGGGGTGTACTGCCAGGTCAACATAATTACGACTACGGCAAACGGCAGGTCTGTTGTCCACTGAATTGGTGTTCCACCGAGTGCCTCTGTTAACCAGCTCAAGATTCCCACATTGCTATCGAACATCGAGTACTTCCAAATTAGCGAAGCTGCCGCTGGCATAAGAAGGAACGGTGTGATTAGTAGAGTGCGTGCAAAAGCCTGACCTCTGAATTTTCTATCCAGCAGCACAGCCAAAAGAAGACCAAGAATTACGGAAAAAATTACTGCCAACGAAGTTATTCCTACTGTGGAAATTGTTGCCGGAAGTAGATCACCTTTTTCAAAGACAGCTAAATAGTTTTCAAACCAAGCGAACTTCACCTCAGTTGGTTTTAGAAGGTTCCACTCAAGTGTTGAGAAGTAGATTGTGACAAGAAAAGGGATCTGAGTTAGCACAATGCTAAAAATCAAAGCTGGAAGAATAAGCGCACGAGAAAGGCGGACCTTTTTCAAATAAGTCTTTTGCTTCACAACCGGAACAGCCGCGGTTGTTTTTGATGCCATCGTGAGAACTTCCTTGTCAAAGTTTTAGTGCAAATTTTATTTTGTAACTAGAAATAGATTCTCGGGACCGTCCCGAGTTAGGGCCGGTCCCGAGAACTATTCTTACTGCTATTTACTTGTGTGCATCACCAGCGGTTTGAGCGATCTTCTGACCGGCATCAAGCGCTTCCTTGACGGTAGTGCGTCCAGCAATAGCATCTGCTACAAGTTGCGCTACCTGGTTTCCAACTTCCTGGAACTCAGGGATTGCTACGTACTGAATACCAACCCAAGGCTGAGGGTTTACACCAGGCTGTACTGGGTTCACAGCATTCATTACCTCGAGGGTAATTGGGGCGTAAGCCTTTGCTGCTTCCTTGTACTCAGGAATCTCGTAGGTTGAGATACGTGCGCCAGGTGGAACCTTTGACCAACCAAGCTTTGATCCAACTAGGTTGTGGTATTCCTTTGAGGTTGCCCACTTGATGAACTTGATAGCTGCATCCTTGTTCTGTGTGTTAGCTGGAACAGCTAGGTTCCAGCTCCATAGCCAACCTGACTCCTTTGTCTTTACAACCGGAGCGTGTGCGTATGCAAGCTTGCCCTTTACTGGTGAGTCATCAGCTTCTAGGAATGAAGCAGCCACAGATGCGTCGTACCACATTGCAACTTTTCCTTCCTTAAGTGCGTTCATGCACTCGTTGAAGCTGTAGTCAACCGGGTTAGGCTGTCCGGCCTCGTCAAGCAAGTTCTTGTAGAAAGTCACTGCTTCAACGAATGCTGGTGAGTTAACCTGTGCATCCCAGTTCATGTCGTACCAGCTACCACCAAATGTCTGAACGACAGTGGTTAGTGGAGCGAACAAGTCACCCCAACCTGGCTTGCCACGTAGACAGATACCCGCGGTGTCCTTGGTCTTTACAGCCTTGGCAACCTTTGCAACCTCTTGCCAGGTTGGGTTGTTTGAAAGCTTCTGACCAGCTGCGTCAAGAATTTCCTTGTTGTACATAAGGATTGATGACTCACCGTAGAAAGGAACTGCGTACTGCTTGCCATCTACTGAAAGAGCTGAGCGAACTGGAGGCAGAATGTCCTCTACATCGTAAGCACCATCGTTAAGGCCTTCGGTAAGGTCAGTTAGCCAACCGTTTGCTCCCCACTGTGGAACCTCGTAAGCACCGATAGTCACGATGTCATACTGTCCAGCAGCGTTTGCAACGTCAGCGGTTACAGCACTACGAAGGTCGCCTTCTTCCATTACCTGGAAGTTAACTTTGATACCTGGGTTAGCTGCTTCGAACTCGCCCTTCAGCGATTCCATGTCAACCATGTTTCCGTTGTTTACAGTTGCCAAGGTAAGAGTTACGTCTTCCCCTGCGCCTGCATCTGATGCACATCCGCTTAGTGCTAGAGCTGAGATACCCAGCATTGCACCAAGGGTAATTGCGCGCTTTTTCAAAAGCATTGATACTCCCTTGTCTTCGTTGCTACATGTTGATCCGGAATTTCACCGGAAAGATAGCGCCAGTGCGCTGATCTGTAGTTAGAAGTTACATAGGGATTGATAACAAAGAAGTAACTTCGGGGTTCAAATGACATCAAATGCTGGTACTATTTTGCCGGGCAAAAAAATACTAATTTGGCAAAATAGTATCGGCAAAAAAGTATTAGATGCTCGCAAGACCTGCTAAATAAGGGCATAGTGAGTTTTTTTGCAACCGCTTTCGAGGGGGAGCAAAAAGGGCCCAAAACCGAGTTGAGGAAAATTAGTGTTATGAATCCGTTACCGCCAAAAGTGTTACAGCCCGAAAAAATAGCGCAAAACCTACTTGGTAAGCCTGCTGCGCTCGAGGTAATTCCACCCAACCCTTTCCATTCCTTTCGCTACTTCTCACATGATTTCCCTGCGGAGATTGCGCGCTGGCAATACCACCCTGAGTACGAGATTCATCTGATCCGAGCTGGCACAGGAAGTTATCTAATCGGAGACGTGATCGGAACTTTTGAAGCAGGTCACGTCGCATTTATCGGATCAGGTCTACCTCACGACTGGATGAGTAATTTGCAACCGGGAGAAGTCATAAAGAATCGTGATGGCGTAATTCAATTTCTTCCAGAGTTCATCACCGGCCTCATGGAGACAATGCCCGAGTTGCGAGATTTAAAGGATTTATTGAAGGAATCCAGTCGTGGAGTTATTTACACAGGTAAAACTGCTAAACGAGCGGCAGAGGAAATAGAAGCTGTAGGTTCAAGCACAGGTACTCGCAGAATTCTGCACTTGCTTGCCTTGCTTGTACTTTTCTCGGAAGCACCGAAAAAAGAAAAGCAACTTATTACAAAGCAATGGTTCACACCGAATGCTAGCGATGAAGGTATTTCTGCCGTGGAATCCGGAGTCAAATACATATTTGACAACTTGACTTCAAATATTCGAATGTCAGAAGCAGCAAAACTTGCTCACATGTCTGAACCAACGTTTTCTAAGTATTTCAAGAAAGCTAGTGGACTTACTTTTAGCGAGATGGTTCGAAAGATGCGCGTCGCTCACGCCTGCAGAATGCTCGAAGATACAAACGAAACAATCTCAAGTATTTGTGCATCAAGTGGTTACACAAACTTGGCAAACTTCAACCGACAATTTTTGGCTGAAATGGATATGACGCCGTCTTCCTACAGATCACTTGATGATCAGAAGAGACCAGAGAAGAAGATTCTGAGCCTAGGTCTAACTGGGGATTAGTTAAGAATGAACTGAAAGGTTTCCTTTGAGGAAACTCCACCAACTTCAACATTCAGGTGATACGAAGCACCGCCGTCGGTAACCGGAGTCTGCTCAGCACCGCAACCGGTTGAAGAAGATTTCACGCGATACCAATCGCTCAGCGCGCTCTCCATCGGTTCATTTGGCTTCAAGGTCATCACAGATGAAACCAGGGCTGTGCGATCACAATCTACGGAGTTCCAAATAGTTTCGGAGCCACTGGTTACCTTTAGGAAGGTGTCTTTTGCGCCAACGTCAAAGGTGCAATCCTTGGAACCGGTATTGGTGATGCGGTAGCCAAAGAACGGGTTAATGCCGGTGTCGAAAGCCGCTTGCTCCGAACCAGAAGAATTAGCCACAATCGGCTCCAGCAGAATGCTGCCAGGGTCACAGGCGCCACCGGCAACGGTGCCACTCTCGGCTGGGTTCACGCTTGAGTTGCCAGCAAACAGGTTCTGCACCCAGCCCACGGCAGCTGCAACCAGTGACCAGATCAACGCAACGATGACCGCAAGCACAACCAGCGCAATGATGCGACGGCGAAGGTAAACAGACCTGTTACGAGTTGGCTGCGGACGCTGACGATTGGAAGGGTTGTGACGTGAATTGCTCATAAAAATAGAGTATCCAGCGAAGGTTCTAAAACGAGTTAGGTTAAAGGGTTTTTAGCATTCGGGTATTGCCGAGGGTGTTCTGCTTCACGCGGGCAAGGTCAAGAAACTCAGCAACACCGTCGTCGTGTGAGCGAACCATTTGTTCAAAAGTGGCTTCATCCACCGGCACATCCGAGATAACTTCAAAGCCCTGCTTGCCGAAGAATTCGGTTTCAAAAGTTAGGCAAAAGACTCTCTTGATGCCAAGGGTTTTTGCCTTGGCCAACAGGCCTTCAAGAACTGCGTGACCAATTCCAGTTCCGCGCATATTTTCTGCAACAACTACAGAGCGAACCTCGGCCAAGTCTTCCCACATCACGTGAAGAGCACCAGCGCCAACTACAGCACCAGAATCATTTACGGCTACCAGAAACTCTGGAACAGATTCGTAGAGGCTAACGAGTTCGTGACCAAGCAGAACCTTTGAGCCCTCAAGCTGCTGACGCATGCCCTGAATGGCTTTGACGTCGCCAGTCAAGGCTGGACGAACGGTTATCTTGCTGGTCATGCCTTAAGCGTAGTTGAACTGCTGAGGACTACGCCTCTAACTCGCCCACCGGTCCGCCAACCACAACCGGCTGTGAAGCGCTGTGCAGTCGAGAGGTAAAGACAAACTCACCGTTCACAAAGTCAACATCGATGTGTGATGCGTTCTTTAGTTCACCGTGCATGATCTTCTCGCTGAGCTTGTCTTCAATCTCACGCTGAACCGCACGACGCAGTGGTCGCGCGCCCAGGGTTGGGTCAAAGCCAATCTCAATCAGGCGGTCCTTCGCCGCAGCAGTGATCGCGATTGTCATGTCGCGGTCTTCTAGGCGAAGTGCTAGGCGCTTGATGAACAGGTCAACAATCTGCACTAGCTCGCTCTTGATTAGCTGAGGGAACACGATGGTTTCATCAACGCGGTTTAGGAACTCAGGACGGAAGCTCTTCTTCAGTTCTTCGTTGACCTTGCCCTTCATGCGCTCGTAGTCGTTGGCGTTATCGCCCTCGAGGTTGAAGCCCATTGCGCCGCGAGAAATATCACGAGTACCAAGGTTGGTGGTCATGATGATGATGGTGTTCTTGAAGTCAACAACACGACCCTGACCATCGGTTAGGCGACCCTCTTCAAGAATCTGTAGCAGCGAGTTGAAGATATCTGGGTGCGCTTTTTCGATTTCATCGAATAGCACAACGCTGAATGGCTTGCGACGAACCTTCTCGGTTAGCTGGCCACCCTCTTCAAATCCAACGAAGCCCGGAGGAGCACCGAACAAACGAGATACGGTGTGCTTCTCTCCGTACTCTGACATGTCAAGCGAAATCAACGCGCCTTCGTCGTCAAACAGGAATTCTGCCAACGCCTTTGCGAGCTCAGTCTTACCAACACCGGTTGGGCCGGCGAAGATGAATGAACCCGATGGACGGTTTGGATCCTTTAGACCTGCGCGCTGACGACGGATTGACTTTGAAACCGCAGCGATTGCGTCTTCCTGGCCGATAACGCGCTTGTGTAGCTCGTCTTCCATGAAGATCAGCTTCGCGCTTTCTTCCTCGGTCAACTTGAATACTGGAATACCGGTTGCTTGTGCAAGCACCTCAGCGATAAGACCTTCGTCAACAATTCCCTGCGCGGCAACAGATCCCGCACGGTACTGCTTCTCCATCTTTACGCGCTCAATGTTTAGCTGCTTCTCTTGGTCGCGCTTTGAAGCGGCCAATTCAAAGTCCTGGTCCTCGATGGCCTTTTCTTTTTCAACCTTGATTGCCACGATCTTCTCTTCGATTTCGCGAAGTTCTGGCGGTGAAGAGAGGATTGACAAACGCAAACGCGCGCCAGCCTCGTCGATAAGGTCAATAGCCTTGTCTGGCAAGAAGCGGTCGGTAACGTATCGGTCTGATAGCTGAGCAGCGGCAACGAGTGCGCCATCGGTGATTGAAACCTTGTGGTGAACTTCGTAGCGGTCGCGAAGACCCTTCAAGATGTTGATAGCCTGCGGCAGTGATGGCTCGTTGACCATTACCTGCTGGAAGCGGCGAGTAAGCGCGGCATCTTTTTCAAAGTGCTTGCGGTACTCATCAAGTGTGGTTGCACCGATGGTCTGTAGTTCACCGCGAGCAAGCAGTGGCTTCAAGATTGACGCAGCGTCAATCGCACCTTCTGCAGCACCGGCACCAACTAGGGTGTGAATTTCATCGATGAAAGTGATGATGTCGCCGCGAGTGCGAATCTCTTTGGTTACTTTCTTTAGACGCTCTTCGAAGTCACCGCGGTATCGAGAACCAGCGATCAAAGAACCCATGTCTAGTGTGTAGAGCTGCTTGCCCTTCAAAGTTTCTGGAACGTTGCCGTTCACAATTGCCTGCGCAAGACCTTCTACAACAGCGGTCTTACCAACGCCTGGTTCACCAATCAGAATTGGGTTGTTCTTTCCGCGACGAGAAAGAATTTGCATAACGCGCTCGATTTCGCGCTCACGACCGATAACCGGGTCAAGCTTTCCATCGGCTGCAGCCTGAGTTAGGTTGCGACCAAATTGATCAAGAATTTGTGAACCCTTTTGCTTTTCAGCGGTGTCGCCACCAACGGCAACAGCCTCTTTGCCCTGGAAACCAGAAAGCAATTGAATTACCTGCTGACGAACACGATTGGTATCCGCACCCAACTTGGTTAGTACCTGTGCTGCAACACCTTCGCCCTCGCGAATCAAACCAAGCAAAAGGTGCTCGGTGCCGATGTATGAGTGACCGAGTTGCAGCGCTTCACGAAGTGAAAGTTCCAAAACTTTTTTTGCACGCGGCGTAAAAGGAATGTGTCCGGTTGGTGCCTGTTGACCCTGACCGATAATTTCCTGAACCTGCTCGCGCACGGAATCAAGGTTGATGCCCAGCGACTCAAGAGCCTTAGCTGCAACGCCCTCGCCCTCGTGAATCAAACCAAGCAAGATGTGCTCGGTGCCGATGTAGTTGTGGTTCAGAAGCTTTGCTTCTTCCTGCGCCAAAACGACAACTCTGCGAGCCTTATCGGTGAATTTCTCGAACATCTCTACTCCTTGATCGGCAGCCTTTTCTGCTGGCCGTATAAAGATGGTAAGTCGCTTGCGCGACGCTTTGGGGGCTGTTCGCTATGGGGTAAATCAGCCAGAGAGCCGATTTAACGGGGTTCTGGGGCTTTGAGCAGCTTGGCGCTCAGCGTCTCACAATTTCAGCAGGACCAGACTTGCAGCCATAACAGCCATGCCGCCGATCAGTCCATAGACCGTTAGATGACCACGGGAAGAGTTCCTGGCGGTTGGAAGCAAGGTGTCAATTGCAAGAAAGACCATGACGCCGGCGACCATCGCGAAGATAACCCCCAGAACAAAATCACTCAGGAATGGAGCCAGGATTAGGTAGCCAATGACTGCTCCAGCGGGCTCGGCTAGCCCCGATAGGAAGCTTAAACGAAAGGCTTTGACCTTGCTCTTGGTGGCGTAGTAAACCGGAACTGAGACGGCAATACCTTCTGGGATATTGTGCATGGCGACTGCGATCGCCAAAGCGATTCCGACTTCTGGATCATCCAGCACTAGCAAAAATGTGGCAAGGCCCTCGGGGAAGTTGTGGATGGCGATAGCCAGCGCAACAAAGACACCCATGCGAAGTAGCGTCTTCTCGTGAATTCCGACTTCTTCACGAGATCCAGCCGGCTCGCTCATTAGCTCAACCTGAGTGTTCTCGTGTGGGTTAGCGCCCGATGGAACTAGTGCGTCGATAAGTGACATAAGAACCATGCCACCGATAAGGGATGCTGCGGCTATAGCTGCAGCATTGGTTTCGCCACTGGTTTCGGCAATGTAAACAGATGCTTTGGGCAAAATTTCAGCGAAGCTGAGGTAGATCATCACACCAGCTGAAAAGCCCATCGACAAAGCAAAGAAGGCTTTGTTAGTAGTTTTGCTAAGGAATGCAATTGCAGAACCGATGCCGGTTGCAAGGCCAGCAAAAAGCGTCACGGCAAATGCCAGAACGATTGCGCTGTCCACTTTGTGCCTTTCTTTGGGGGATTAAAAACCGACTAAATCTGTTATCCCGTTGCTAAAGCCGGACCTACAGAAGTAAGCCCGGCTTTAGTAATACTTGCCTTAGTTTGGCGCTGCTTAGAAGTCCCAGTCATCGTCTTCGGTAGCTTCGTGCTTACCGATAACGTATGACGAACCTGAACCTGAGAAGAAGTCGTGGTTCTCGTCAGCGTTTGGCGAAAGTGCCGACAAAATTGCGGGGCTAACTTCTGATACTTCCTTAGGGAACAGTGGGTCAAAGCCTAGGTTCATCAGGGCCTTGTTTGCGTTGTAGTGCAAGAAGTGCTTTACGTCTTCGGTCAAGCCAAGTGGGTCGTATAGATCCGCGGTGTACTTGATTTCGTTTTCGTATAGCTCCATTAGCAAGTCGTAGGTGTATGACTTGATTTCGTCGCGACGTTCCTGAGTCTCAAGCTCCATACCCTTTTGGAACTTGTAACCGATGTAGTAACCGTGAATGGCTTCGTCGCGAATGATCAAACGGATTAGGTCACCGGTGTTGGTGAGCTTGGCGCGTGATGACCAGTACATAGGTAGGTAGAAACCTGAGTAGAACAGGAATGACTCAAGCAGTGTTGAGGCAACCTTGCGCTTTAGCGGGTCGTCACCGCGGTAGTAACCAAGAATGATCTCGGCCTTCTTCTGAAGATAAGGGTTCTCTTCTGCCCAGCGGAAAGCTTCTTCGATCTCATCTGTTGAACACAGGGTTGAGAAGATCGATGAGTAGCTCTTGGCGTGCACTGATTCCATGAAGGCGATGTTTGTGTAAACAGCTTCTTCGTGTGAGGTAAGTGCGTCTGGGATCAGCGAGATTGCGCCAACGGTTCCCTGGATGGTGTCCAGCATGGTTAGACCGGTGAACACGTGTCTGGTCAGGTTCTGCTCCTGCGCAGTCAGGGTTCCCCATGACTGAATGTCGTTTGACATCGGCACCTTTTCAGGCAGCCAGAAGTTTGAGGTCAGTCGGTTCCAAACCTCGAGGTCCATTGAGTCCTCAAGCTTGTTCCAGTTGACTGGACGGGTGATGCCGGTGGCGGTTGTTGTAGTCATTTTATTTTCCTAGTGGTTGAGAAAAGCAGGTTTACAACATGCAGCTGACGCACTCGTCAACGGCGGTACCTTCAAGTGCCATCTGACGAATTCGTACATAGTAAATGGTCTTGATGCCTGCGCGCCAAGCCTGAATCTGTGCCTTGTTAACATCGCGAGTGGTTGCGGTGTCTTTGAAGAACAAGGTTAGAGATAGACCCTGGTCTACGTGCTGGGTTGCAGCTGCGTAGGTGTCAATGATCTTCTCTGGGCCAATTTCGTAGGCATCGTCGTAGTACTCAAGGTTGTCGTTAGTTAGGAACGGAGCCGGGTAGTAAACACGACCAAGCTTTCCTTCCTTACGGATTTCAATCTTTGACGCAACCGGGTGAATCGAGCTGGTTGAGTTGTTGATGTAAGAAATAGATCCGGTTGGTGGAACAGCCTGTAGGTTCTGGTTGTAAATACCGTGAGCCATGATGCTGTTCTTCAACTGAGTCCAGTCGGTCTGGTCTGGAATCGAGATTCCCGCGTTAGCGAAAAGCTGCGCAACCTTATCGGTCTTTGGCTTCCATTCCTTTGAAACGTACTTGTCGAAGAATTCACCGGTTGCGTACTTTGACTTCTCAAAACCGCCAAAGGTCTTGCCGCGCTCGATAGCGATCTTGTTTGACGCCTTTAGAGCGTGGAACAAAACGGTGTAGAAGTAAATGTTGGTGAAGTCGATTCCTTCTTCTGAACCGTAGTGAACGCGCTCACGAGCTAGGTAGCCGTGCAGGTTCATCTGGCCAAGGCCAATAGCGTGTGACTGCTCGTTGCCGTACTTGATTGAGGTAACTGAATCAATGTCGCTCAAGTCAGAAACCGCAGTCAATGCACGAATCGAAGCTTCGATGGTGCGGCCGAAGTTTGGTGAGTCCATAGCCATTGCAATGTTTAGTGAGCCAAGGTTGCAAGAGATGTCCTTGCCAACCTGGTTGTAGCTCAAGTCCGCGTTGTAAGTGGTTGGAGTGTTGACCTGAAGAATTTCAGAGCAAAGGTTTGACATGTTGATGCGGCCCTCAATTGGGTTCTCGCGGTTAACGGTGTCTTCGTAAACGATGTATGGGTAACCAGACTCAAACTGAAGTTCAGCAATGGTCTCGAACAACTGACGTGCCTTGATCTTGGTCTTACGGATGCGAGCATCGTCAACCATTTCCTGGTACTTCTCAGTTACTGAGATGTCGCTGAACGGAACGCCGTAAACCTTCTCAACATCGTAAGGAGAGAACAGGTACATGTCTTCGTTGTTCTTAGCTAGCTCAAGAGTTACGTCTGGAACTACAACACCAAGGCTCAGGGTCTTGATGCGAACCTTCTCGTCAGCGTTCTCGCGCTTGGTGTCAAGGAACTTCATGATGTCTGGGTGGTGCACGTTTAGGTAAACCGCACCGGCGCCCTGACGAGCACCTAGCTGGTTTGCGTATGAGAATGCGTCTTCAAGCATCTTCATAACTGGAATAACACCCGATGACTGTCCCTCGATCTTTTTGATCGGAGCGCCAGATTCGCGAATGTTGGTTAGTGAAAGTGCAACACCGCCACCGCGCTTTGAAAGCTGCAGTGAAGAGTTGATTGCGCGAGCAATTGACTCCATGTTGTCTTCGGTGCGAAGCAAGAAGCAAGAGACGTACTCTCCACGCTGTGCCTTACCGCAGTTCAAGAATGTTGGGGTTGCTGGCTGGAAACGACCGGTGATCATTTCGTCAACCAACATGCGAGCGGTTTCTTCGTTACCTTCTGCAAGGGTTAGCGCAACCATTACAACGCGGTCTTCGAAACGCTCTAGGTAGCGTGCGCCATCAAAAGTCTTTAGGGCATATGAAGTGTAGAACTTGTATGCGCCCAGGAATGACTCAAAGCGGAACTTGTAAGAGTAAGCAAGCTTGGTTAGCTCTTCAACGAATTCGAATGAGTAGGTCTCTAGGAAACCTGGTTCGTAGTACTCGTGCTCAACTAGGTAGTCAAGACGTTCCTTTAGTGAGTGGAAGAACACGGTGCTCATGTTCACGTGCTCAAGGAAGTACTCGCGAGCAGCTTCTTTATCTTTATCGAACTGGATCTTCCCGTTGGCATCGTAAAGATTCAGCATCGCGTTTAGCTCGTGGTAGCTGTAGTTGCCGCGAGGCTTTTCCATCACTTTAGTTTCCAAGGTGTTCCATCTTTTCTTTTACGGTGGCTACGTCATCCGGCGTACCCAATAGTTCGAATTTGTAAATCAGTGGTGCTCCAGTTTTTCGTGAAATTACTTCACTAGCTCTGCAGTACTTGTCTCCAAAATTTGTATTTCCAGCACCGATAACTGCCTTCAAATTTTTTCTGTTGACGGGGTCGTTCAAAAATCTAATTACCTGCTTCGGAACACTTGTTTCGTCATCTCCCAAACCATAGGTGGGTGATATCAAAACAAATGGTTCCGAAACTTGTAGTGCTTCGTCTGTTGGATAGAGCGGGATTCGGAAGTTTCTGATTCCCAGCTTCTCAACAAATCTTTTTGTGTTTTCTGACACGTTTGAGAAATAAACGATGTCTAACACTGGCGTCTAGTTGTTTATTTGCTTAGCTGTTTGGGTTGCTTTGCGTTGCCGCTAGGCTGCTGCAATTTCAGAGATCTTGTCTGGACGGAATCCCGACCAGTGCGTGTCTCCTGCGATTACAACTGGTGCAGCTGCATAACCCAAAGACTTAACCAGCTCCAATGCTGCTTCGTCCTGGCTCATGTCGATAACTGCGTACTCAAGTTCGTTGCGGTCAAGCAGCTTCTTAGTGCTGTCGCACTGAACGCATGAAGGCAGCGTATAGACGGTAATTGCCATGATATTTCTCCTCAAAAAGTACTTTTAGGCCATCAATTCAGGTACTCCGCGGCTATCTGAGGCTTACGGACGCGGAATGGCACAGAATTTCACTGATTTCCCCCGAAAAATGGCTTATTTAGTTGTGTGTTGAGTTTAGGACACAAGATGTAGTTATCGCAACGCCTATCGGCGTGTCGCGCAAAAGACTATTTTTTAGTCGATTTACTCACTTTTTGGGTGCCCGAAAGGGTCTTTTTTGGTGCCTTTGTCACAGTTTCAGGCTGGACTTCTTGTTCGGCTCTCATGTCCGCTTCCATTTGGGCGTAAATCTTGCGTTCGGTGGCGTCGGCCCTAAAAATGCCTCGCATAATCACGTAAAAAAGCACTCCAACCAGGGCAGGCGGAATCAGCGAAATCAGCGCATCAAGCAGAATTTGGAGATCCATAGTTTGACCCTAACTCCCCTAAATCGGTTACTTGACCAACGGGAACATAATGGTTTCGCGAATGCCCAGCCCGGTGAGGCTCATCAGCAAGCGGTCAATTCCCATTCCCATACCGCCCGAAGGTGGCATACCAAATTCAAGGGCCTTCAAGAAGTCTTCATCGAGTTTCATAGCTTCCGGGTCGCCGGCCGCAGCCAAAGTAACCTGCTCAACAAAACGAGCACGCTGGATGACCGGGTCAACCAACTCGGAGTAACCGGTTGCCTGCTCGTAGCCGCGAATGTAAAGATCCCACTTCTCAACCACGCCGCTCTTTGAACGGTGATCGCGAGTCAACGGAGATGTATCAACCGGGAAATCAATCACGAAGGTTGGCTTCTGCAGATCACCCTTTACGTAGTGCTCCCAAAGCTCTTCAACATACTTTCCAGCCAGTGGGTGCTCGATTTCTATATCAACCGATGCCGCAAGTTTCTTGAGCTCGGCAATTGGAGTCTCTGGAGTAATTGTTTGGCCGCAGGCTTCACTCAATGATTCGTACATTGAGATTCGTGGCCAGTTGCCGCCAAGATCATTAATCTCGCCGCCCTCAAGTTCAACCTGGTGAGTGCCAAAGACATCCATCGCGGCATTCTGAATCAGCTTTTGAGTTAGATCGGCAATTGAGTTGTAGTCACCATAAGCCTGGTAGGCCTCAAGCATTGCAAACTCAGGTGAGTGGGTGCGGTCAGCACCTTCGTTGCGGAAGTTTCGGTTGATTTCAAATACTCGATCAATGCCACCAACGACGGCACGCTTTAGGAAAAGTTCCGGTGCAATTCTTAGGAACAGTTCGGTATCGAAGGCATTTGAGTGGGTCTTGAATGGGCGAGCAGAAGCTCCACCGTGCATGGTCTGCAACATTGGGGTTTCTACCTCAATGAAAGCCTCTTGTTCAAAGGTGCGTCGCAGTGACTGCATAACCTTTGAGCGAATCTGCACTACCTCGCGCGCACGATCGCGCACGATTAGATCAACGTAGCGGTGACGAACTCGGTATTCCTCGCCAAGTTCGTTGTGCATGTTTGGCAGCGGGCGAATAGTCTTCGCGGCCATCAACCACTCGTCGGCAAGAATCGAAAGCTCACCGCGCTTTGAAGTGATTACCTCACCGCTAATGTAAACGTGGTCCCCAAGGTCAACTAACTCTTTCCACTCTTCAAGGCGGGTTTCGCCAACCTTATCGAGTGAAAGCATGGCCTGGATGCGCTGACCGGAACCGGCCTGCAAAGTTGCGAAGCAAAGCTTTCCAGTGTTGCGCTGAAAGACGATACGTCCGGCTAGGGCGACCTTGTCTCCGGTGGCGGTATCAATTTCAAGATTTGGATATGCCTCACGAACACCGTCAATGGTGTGGGTGATTGGCAGACTAACTGGGTAGGCATCACCCATTTCGTTTAGGCGCTCGCGCTTGGCAAGACGAACCGCAATTTGCTCAGGCAGATCTTCTTCTAGATCTTGCTCAATGTCTGGGTTGACATTGCCAGAGTTGTTTGGCTCCTGGCTCATGCGAGTACTCCTAAAACGTGATTTCGATGTTGTCGATCAATCTGGTCTTACCGACCACAACTGCGGCCAACAATAACGCCGGGCCCTCAAAGTCATCCAAAACGGGTTCAAAAGTCTTTGCGTCAACCAAGCTGATGTAGCCAAGTTTAGCCTGAGGGATAGCCAAGAGCGCGGTTTCGGCGGTCTGCACGGCAGCGGCAATCTTGCCCGTTTCCGAAGTGACCGATGCGGTCTTCCCCGCCCTAAGCGCAGCTGAAATTTGAGTGGCCGCCTTTAGTTCTTCTTCCGACAAATAAACATTGCGCGAAGATAGCGCTAGCCCGTTTTCATCGCGGATGGTTGGGCCAACCACAATTTCAATTTGCGGATAGTCAACCTTGGCCATTTGCTTGATCAAGAAAACCTGCTGAGCATCTTTTTGTCCGAACACCGCATACTTTGGCTTGACAGCATCAAACAATCTTGAAACCACGGTGAGCACACCATCAAAATGACCAAGACGATCGCCACCTTCAAGAACCTCGCCAATTAAACCCGCGTGCGCGGTGATTTCCATATTGCTCTTATAAAGATCGTTGACTGTAGGTGTGTATAAAACGTTAACACCGATGGCCTCAAGCTTGGCTGCATCTTCTTCAATCGTGCGCGGATATTTATCGAAGTCTTCGCCGATGCCAAACTGCAACGGATTTACGAAAATAGAAACAACTACAAAAGGTGTGTGCCTGCGCGCTTCAGCAACAAGAGATAGGTGACCATCGTGAAGTGCGCCCATAGTTGGCACAAACGCAACCTCTAGGTTTTCGCGCTTTGCATAGTCAAGTGCCTCGGCAAGTTCTTTGCTGCTGGTGGCTCTTTGCATTAGTTCAACAATTCTTCTGGGTCTAACGGAGTGTGACCCTCGGCAAGGGCCTCTTCAACCGCGCTTCTAATTAGCGGCCCAAGAACCACTCGAGCATTGTCTACGCCCACTGACTCTAGTAAGCCAATCGACTGATTCACAATCATCTTGGAGAAATTGTTCGCTACCGATATGGCCTCGAAGTAAACCTTGCGGTTCGCTTCGGAAATAACAATAGGTTCGGCACCCATTTCAATCGCCAAAGCCTGCGCGATTGGTAGCGCAACAGTTGGTGCTGCCACAGCAAAATAGCTTTCACGAATTTTGGTGAGATCAAGCGAAGTTCCAGTGAATGACATCGCTGGATGAATGGCTAGTGGAATAACTCCCTGTTCAACGGCAGGAGACAAAACCTCGTAGCCAAATTCGCCGGCGGTGTGCGCAATCAGTTGACCTGATCTAAACAGTCCAGCCTCAGAGATTCCTGAAATAGTTTTTTCAAGTTCTTCTGCCGGAATTGCAAAGAGCACTAAATCAGATTCTGCAATTAGTTCTGGAACGCTGCGGAATTCCACCTCAGGCAAAAGCGCTTCGGCACGCTCACGGTTTTTGTCATCACTGCTGGCAATGCCAGTTATTACGTGCCCTGCCGAGGCAAGCGCCTTACCAAGCACCACGCCTACCGGCCCAGCTCCAACAACGCCAACGGTTAGACGCCCAGTTGCCTGCAAATTACTCAAGCTGGCTCTCCCGCGGTAATTGTTGTTTCCGGTCCAGAGCCATCATCAATTACTCGGCAAACTCTTTCAACAATGACTGCGCAAACGGTCATGATGACTGAACCAACCAACGCAATAACGTTTTGAATGGTCGAGCTTGGAACTATTGGCGAACTAAGTTGCAACCACACCACACCAATGTGCCAACCCGTAAAGATTGCACCTGAAATAGATATCGCTTTAGCAAGCAAAAGAATACGCACGGCGTAAAAAGGATTCAGTGGCAGTGGGCGCGCAGCTGAAGAATCTTTTGCTCGTTCCAAAAGCGCCTTACGATATTTAAAAATTGGAATTGCCATCAGCACCAGAATGATGCCAATCAACGGCAGGGTAATGATGATATTGAGCGGCGAGATTGGAATTGAGCCGCCCTGGTTTACAACAATTTGCGGCAGCAAATAACCCGCGGTAGTTGCCGGCACTACCCAACCAATTAGGTTGATGATTTTTGTTGGCTTCAATCCGCTCACTTGGCCAACCACACTTCACTCTGCATTGGCTCAGCCAATGCCTTCACCGAACCGTGGCCCGGCAAAACTGCATCGGGTTCCAGCATTGCCCAAGGCACAAGCACAAATGCACGTTCAAACGCACGTGGGTGGGGAATGGTCAATTCTTTGCCAACCTTGAGCACATCGCCGTAGGTGATGATGTCAATGTCGAGTGTGCGAGAACCCCAGCGCTCCAAACGAATTCTGCCGTGCTCGGTTTCGATTCGATGAATTTGTTCGAGTAGCTCTTTGGGCTTAAGCGTGGTTTGAATTTGCACAACACCGTTTAGGTAATTTGGCTTTGTGTCATCAACACCGTCGGCAGTAACGGCAGAAGATTCAACTAGCGGTGAGCAGATTACTTTCTTGATGCCGGGGGTAACCGCTAGCGCCTTCAGTGCGGAGCGAATTGTCTTTCGACGCTTACCCAGGTTGCCGCCAATCGCGAGAACAGCGCGAACTGGTTCAGACATTAATTGCCCTCGGCTTTTCTTTTGCCCTTGGCAGTGACTGAGACGTCCTGGAATTCGTAAACGATTGGTGCATTTGGCTTGTGCACTGTGATCTTGGCTTTCACCACGGGACCCGCTGGACCACCCCAGTTGAGCACTAGGTCAACCAAGCGTTGAGCCAATGTCTCGAGAAGATCCACCGGCTGATTCTTGACGTTATCTACCAGTGCCTTGGCGAGGTCGGCGTAGTGCACGGTCTTACTTAGGTCATCGCTGAATTCGAGTGATGTCTTATCGACCCAAACCGATGCGTCTATATAAAAGTCTTGGCCGTTCTGACGCTCAAAATCAAAAACACCGTGGTGCGCGTAGACGCGCAGCCCAGTCAGCTTGATTTTCAGTGTTTTGGCCATGGTCTAACTCTATTCGCCCAAACAAAGCGGGTTGCCGATTATTTGCTAGTCGTTGGAGTGCAGAGCAGCAACGATAGCGATGGCATCTTTAGTAGCCACCACGTTATGTACCCGAACACCCCACATTTTGCGTTGCATCAGCAGTGCGGTTAGTACCGCGGTTGCCACATCGCGGCGGGTGTTAGAAATATTGGCATCGCCATCAAGCTCTGAATCCAGGGCTCCGGCGATGAAACGCTTTCGAGATGCGCCCACCAGAATCGGATAGCCCAGTTTCTCAAGCTCATCGAGCCGGGCCACTAGCTTCCAGTTCTGCTCCATGTCTTTGGCAAAACCAAGTCCCGGGTCAATCACAATCTTTGACTTGGTGACTCCCGCGGCAAGAGCGGCATCGATGCGAACCTGCAGCTCCAGCGATACTTCGCGCGCGACATCTTTGTACTGGTTTAGTTGATCCATCTCTGTGCTGAATCCGCGCCAGTGTGAGATCACTAGAGTTGCGCCGGTTGCTGCGGCCACAGAAAACATTTTCTCGTCAGCCAAACCACCCGATACGTCGTTGATAATTCTTGCCCCGGCAGCAAGAGCAGCGAGCGCGGTGGTGGCGTTCATGGTGTCAATTGAAATTTGCACATCGTTGCGACCTGTTGCCAACAGCTCTGCGCTTAATGCCTCAATAACTGGAATTACTCGAGCAAGTTCTTCATCGCTTGAAATTCTCTGCGCTCCAGGACGAGTTGATTCGCCGCCGATATCAATGATGTCGGCGCCGCCGATGATTAAAACTCTGGCGTGATCAAGCGCAGTTGTAATCGATTCAAATTGACCACCATCGCTGAACGAATCTGGCGTGACATTAAGCACCCCCATAACTTTGGGTGATTGCTTTATCGGTGAATTTAGCGAGGCGTTCATTTTGAAATGAGCGCCATAACCTCGGCACGGGCCGCAGGTTCTGAGTAGCAACCGCGGGCGGCCATGGTGATGGTGTTTGCCTCGGGTTGTCTAGCACCTCGTGAAATTACGCAGTGGTGACGAGCTTCAACAACTACAACAACACCCTTGGTGCCCAAACCTTTTTCAAGTGCATCTGCAATCTGCGCTGTTACGTTTTCTTGCAGCTGAGGTCTAGCGGCAACAATCTCCACGAGCTTTGGAATTCGCCCCAACCCAATTACGCGATCACTCGGCAGGTAGGCGACGTGCGCTACTCCAGTGAACGGCAATAGGTGGTGTTCACACATCGATACAAAATCAATGTCTTTAAGAATTACAACCTCATTGTGATCAGCCAAGAATGTTTCGCCGAGCACAACGGTCTCGTCTACGCCAACACCCTTGAAGAATTCTGCGTACGCCTCTGCCACCTTTTGCGGAGTTGCCTGCAACTCTGCTCTTGATGGATCTTCGCCAATTGCTGAAATTAGTTCAACAACGGCAGCCTTAAGGCGCTCTGCGTCAACCATTGGTTACTTTTTCTTAGCGACTGTTCTCTTAGGAGCAGCTTTTTTCGCAGCCGGCTTCTTAGGAGCCGCTTTCTTAGCTACTGGCTTTTTCGCGACAGGCTTCTTTGCAGCAGCCTTTGCTTCAGCCGCAGCCTCGGCCTTAGCCACGCGAGCACGTGCAGCGTTTGAACCCTTGTCAGGAATAGCAATCGGGCCCTGCTTTGAAACCGGGCGTGATTTCTTGCTCAACCACTGCGCGCGCTTAGGTAGCTTCTTGACCGGCTTGAAGATCTTTGCAATGTCCTCGGCCTGCAGAGTCTCCCGCTCCATCAGTTCCTTAGCCATGGCATCAAGCACCTTGCGGTTAGTCATCAATGCCTTATAGGCCTCGTCGTGTGCGGCATCAAGAATCAAACGAACCTCTGCGTCAATCTGCTGAGCAGTTGCCTCTGAGTATTCGCGTGCCTGAGCCATATCGCGACCGATGAAAACCTCGCCGCCGTTACCGAACGAAGTGGCACCCAGCTTGGCCGAGAAGCCATACTTGATAACCATGTCGCGGGCAATGTTGGTTGCCTTTTCAAAGTCGTTTGATGCACCGGTGGTTGGATCGTGGAAAACAATTTCCTCTGCAACGCGGCCACCCATTGCGTAGGCAATCTGGTCTAGCAACTGGTTGCGT
The DNA here is from genome assembly GCA_041179005.1 of Actinomycetota bacterium. Classification (GTDB taxonomy): domain Bacteria; phylum Actinomycetota; class Actinomycetes; order Actinomycetales; family Microbacteriaceae; genus Rhodoluna. The sequence continues at coordinate 27,926 of JBEGUG010000024.1, forward strand.
GAAACGCTGTAGCGATCCTCAAGCGGCAACACCATTGTGTAGCCCAGTGCGCGGCCACGAGGAAGAATAGTCACCTTTGAAACCGGGTCTGAATTATTCAACGAAGCTGCAACAAGAGCGTGGCCTGCTTCGTGGTACGCGGTGTTCAAACGCTCGCGGTCTTGCATTAGGCGTGACTTCTTCTGCGGTCCACCAATAACGCGGTCAATTGCCTCATCAAGAGTCGCTGCAGAAATTTCACTCTCATCTTGACGAGCGGTCAGAAGCGCAGCCTCGTTCAAAACGTTAGCCAAATCAGCACCGGTGAATCCGGGTGTTCGGCGTGCAACGCTGGCCATATCAACCTTGTCGGAGATTGGCTTGTTCTTTGCGTGCACCTTCAAGATTTGTTCGCGACCAAGTAGGTCAGGAGCACCCACACCAATCTGACGATCAAAACGACCAGGGCGAAGCAACGCCGGGTCAAGAATGTCAGCACGGTTTGTTGCCGCAATCAAGATCACGTTGGTCTTTGAATCAAAACCATCCATCTCAACAAGCAACTGGTTAAGCGTCTGCTCGCGCTCGTCGTTACCGCCACCGATACCGGCACCGCGGTGACGACCAACCGCATCGATTTCATCAACGAAAATAATTGCCGGTGCAGCTTGCTTAGCCTGCTCGAACAAATCTCGAACACGAGATGCACCAACACCAACAAACATTTCAACAAAGTCTGAACCTGAGATTGCAAAGAACGGAACGCCAGCTTCACCGGCAACCGCCTTGGCCAAAAGTGTCTTACCTGTTCCCGGCGGACCGTAAAGCAAAACACCGCGCGGAATCTTGGCGCCAACCTTTTGAAACTTCTCCGGCTCCTTAAGGAATTCTTTAATCTCGGTAAGTTCCTCTAGCGCTTCATCGCTACCTGCAACGTCGGCAAAAGTTACGTTAGAAGTTTCTTTGGTCACCATTTTGGCTCGTGACTTTCCAAAGTTCATCACCTTGCTGTTGCCGCCCTGCAAACCTGACATCAGGAACCAGAAGATTGCACCAATAATCACAAACGGCAAAAGTGTGCCGAGCAATGCCAGGTACCACGGGGTGGTCTGTACGTCATCGTTGTAGCCTTCAGAAATATCTGCGTTGGCAATAATCTCGGCAACCTGAGTGCCGCGAGGCTGTACGTAAAAGAACTGAATCTTCTCGCCGTATTTTGGATCCGGTGATTCAAGCACAACATCAACGCGCTGGTCGGTTCCGAGCACGGTTACTTCTTTAGCCTGACCAAGCTGAATCAGCTTTAGACCGTAAGCGGTGTCTACCTTCTTAACGCTCTGGCCACCAACCATGTTTGAGCCAACCAACAGCACCAAAATGGCAACGAAGATCCAGATAAAAGGTCCAGCGAGGATTTTCTTAAAGTTCATGATTGAGGCGAGGCCTCATACCTTTCTTGTGAAACTTGCTTCAATCGGCAGTTATTTACGAGTAAACCGCCGGAGCCAGCACTGCAACACCCTTTAGCGTGCGGTACTTCTCTGCGTAGTCCAGTCCATAACCAACAACAAATTCGTTAGGAATATCAAAACCAACAAGACCGACATTTACTTCCACCTTGGCGGCATCGGGTTTGCGAAGCAACGCGACAACCTCAACTGACGCAGCACCGCGGGCCTCAAGATTGCCCACCAACCAGCTCAGGGTCAGCCCCGAGTCAATGATGTCTTCAACGATTACAACGTGACGGCCAAGCACATCGGCGTCTAGGTCTTTCAAAATTCGAACCACACCGCTTGAAACTGTGCCCGAACCGTATGACGAAACAGCCATCCAGTCCATTTGGCAGTGAATCTGCATCGCGCGGGATAGATCGGCCATAAACATGACCGCACCTTTTAGAACACCAACCAGCAGCACATCCTTATCGGCGTACTTTTTATCAAGCTCGGCCGCTAATTCGGCAACCTTTGCTTGGATTTGCTCTTCGGTGACAAGCACCTTGGTGATGTCTTCGCTTACTTTGGAAAGATCCACTTAGCAGGCTCCTGTTTTGAGAGTTTTTGTGGTGTGTAGGGCAAGGGTTTCGCCCGTGCGTTCAACTCTAATGCCTGGCAGAGTAAGCGGTTTCTGACCGTGCCAGCTATCCACAAGCTCATCGATTGCCAGCATATGCACCCGCGCCAACATCGGTGCCTGCAAAACCACTGCGGCGAGCGCAATCACGCGATGCCTAATCGCCAGCGGAAGGTTCTTGAAATCCTGAACCCCGATGTCAATTTGCGTGGCCCGCTCCTGGGCTACCTTCTTATAAGCATCCAGAGCCAGCTCGCTGAGCACCTCATCGTCTTCGCGAAGGGTATCGGCGGTCCGCGCTAATGCCTCGGCAATGCCCGGGCCCAACTCGGTCTCAAGAGCCGGCAGCAAGTTCTTGCGAACCCTGACCCTCGTGTAGCTCTCATCTTTATTCATCGGGTCTTGCCAAATCTCGATGCCGCTATCGGCGCAAAAAGCTTCAGTGGTTTCACGAGTGATGCCCAGAATTGGTCGCAGGTAATTGCCCGAGACAATCGCCATGCCATTGAGGCTGCGAGCGCCAGATCCACGAGCCAGTCCAAGCAGCACGGTCTCGGCCTGATCGTTCAGGGTGTGCCCCAGCAAAATCGCATTCGCACCAAGTTCTTCGGCAATCTCATCGAGCGCCGCGTATCGGGCACTTCTCGCCGCCGCCTCTGGTCCGCCATCGGTGCCCACCTGAACTTTGCGAACCGCTACCTGATTGAAACCCAACCCCGATAATTTGCTCGCGGTCTCCGCTGCCACCTCGGCCGAACCGGCTTGCATACCGTGATCAATCACAGCTGCGGCAAAGTTGAGGCCGTCTAGGTATCGGGGTGCTTCGAATGCGGTTGCCGCAGCCAGGGCCATTGAGTCGGCACCGCCGGAGCAGGCAACCAGAACTAGATCGCCGGATTGCAGTCCGGCAGCTTCAAAACCTTCGCGCACGGCACGACGAACATCGGCAATAGCCGGGGTCAATCGTGGTCGCGACTCTGTCATCGGTGTTCTTTCGGTAATCTGTAAGAAGTCGTGCGGGAAGTTCCTGCCCACAAGCCTAATTAGGAGAACCATGGGTTACGAAGCAGTAATCGAGATTCCTCGCGGATCACGCAATAAGTACGAAGTTGACCACGAGACCGGTCGCGTACACCTAGACCGCGTTCTATTTACTCCTTTTGTCTACCCAATTGACTACGGCTACTTCGATAAGACTTTGGGCGGCGATGGCGACCCACTAGACGCTTTGGTAATTCTTGAGTTCCCGGTTTTCCCTGGTGTGGTTGTAGATGTTCGTCCGGTTGGCGTGCTTCCTATGGAAGACGACGGCGGCATCGACGAGAAGGTCATCTGCGTGCAGACCAAGGACCCTCGCTACGCACACATCAAGGACATCAATGATGTTCCTGAGCAAACCAAGAACGAGATCAAGCACTTCTTCGAGCACTACAAAGACCTAGAGCCTGGCAAGTGGGTAAAGGTTGGCGAGTGGAAGAACGCGGCTGAGGCTGAGCGTCTAATCAAGGAAGCACTGGAGCGCTACGTTCCACCATCAGGTCACTAAGACTTAAATGAAAATCCCCCGATGCGTTCGAGGGATTTTTTCTTTAGCGCGTAGCTAGATATTCATCAAGCTGCGCGAAGGTTCCACTGAATCCAATTCGCATGGATTCCAGATTGTCAAAATAAACCTGCTCTTCGTGCGGCAACGCATTAATCGGCGCACCCTCTAGGTGAATCAAAGTTTGATCGCCGTCTTCGACGAAAGTTAGTTTGCTCTTTACTTCAAGCGGCCACTCAAGATTCATGTGGTGCCGGGTCTTGCCGCCATCGGAGTCTGAAAAGTAATTCACAAAAACGATGTGCTGGTGCGTCTCGACTTCTAGGTAGTCGAACGCTCCCCACATTTCAAACTGCTGCGAGGAGTCCGGCTCATTGGTCATTAGGTAGTGAAATTTTCCACCTGGTCGAACATCAGCCTTGCAGATCTTCATGTAGAGCCCCGATGGCCCCCACCACTTTGCCAATTCATTTTCTTTGGTCCAGGCATTCCAAACAACACCGATGGGTGCGTCAACAACGTGTGAGATTCTGAACGGTTCGCGCTTAGTCATTTTTGAATTGAAAAACATCTACTGAGCTGAAGGGCGCCCGGCGTAAGGGAAAAGTTCACCGTAGCGAAGCGGAACAATGCGCACTGTTCGCGCAGGGTTCGGAGCTTCAAGCATCATGCCGCCACCCATGTAGAGCACAACGTGATATTTGTCGCCGTCGAATCCGCTTTCTTCGGAGTACCACATTAGGTCGCCGCTAACTGCTTGCTGCAGCGGAATAAGTTTTTTGTTGTAAGCCATCTGACGGAACTGATTGGTTGCAGAGTGCGTACCAATGTAAATTCCAACCGCAGCGTAAGCGGCTTTGGTAATTCCTGAACAGTCCCAAACGTCTGGTCCCATACCGCCGAGTACGTAGCGCTCACCAAGTTGTTGTTTCGCAAAGTTAAACATGCCTTCGACTTTTGCGGCATTGGCCGGGCCAACGCTGTATAGCTCAGGCGCGGTTGGCATTGTCTTGCCCGCGTTCTGTCTTGCTTCTGCAGCAAGACCTTCGGCACGTTGACGTTCAAGATCGGCAGCAGTGTTTCTCAAACTGGCAAGCTGAGAATAAAAAGTTTTGTTCAGTCGATTGTTTTCATCAACTTTGCTCTGCACTGCGTTGGCAGCATTTTGCGCTTCAACGAATGCTGCTTTTGCAACCGCAGCTTTTGCTGCTAATTCTTTTTTAGCTACGCCAAGTTCATCAGAAACAGATTGCGCGTACTGCTGCTTTTCAACTGAGCGGCGATAAATCACATCGGATTGTTCTGCGACTTTTTCTTGCGCACCAAGTTGATACAAAAGATTGTCTGCTTCACCAGAATTCAAAAACAAAGTCATTGCGGTTCCACCGGTGGCACCGTCTTTTTGCATCTGCGCTGCGATCTTGCCAAGTTGTTCGCGAGCCTCATCGGCCGCTGCGTTTGCCGCGTCAGCCTGAGACTGCAAAGTGTTCACCTTTGCGGTGATGATGTCTACTTCTTCTTGCGCCTGATTAAAGGTCTCACCTTTAATTAGCGCGGTACGGCCAAGAGCTGCGGCTTCGGCAGCAAGGTCGGCAATGATTTTCTCTAGTCGAGCAATCATTTCCTTCTTTTTGGTGACGTTCTTCTTGGCGGCGGCAACCTCGGCAGCCGACGGGTAGCTCGGCACAGCGAAGGATGGGGCAACCGTGAGGCCCGTAAAAATCAGCCCGGAGACCGCAAATGTCGCAATCAGCGTGCGTGAAAACCAGGTTGTCATAGTTTCGAAACTAACACGCACCCCTTTATAAGAGGCTGAAGGCCGCCTGTGAATCAGTTTCGGGTTGCCTTAGGCCAATTCACGCAGTATTCTTGGCTCTTGGTGCTATGAAGTATCTCTTTGTAGGCCCCATCGTTTAGTGGCCTAGGACGCTGCCCTTTCACGGCAGTAGCACGGGTTCGAATCCCGTTGGGGTCACCAATAGATGGTTAGTAGCAACTAGATCCTGTAGCTCAGTTGGTTAGAGCGCCGCCCTGTCACGGCGGAGGTCGCGGGTTCAAGTCCCGTCAGGATCGCTTTACGACAAGCCCTTCATTAGAGGGGCTTTTAGTAAATCGGGCAGGCAACTGCTCGAGGCTCTGTAGCTCAGTTGGTAGAGCGAACGACTGAAAATCGTTAGGTCACCGGATCGATGCCGGTCGGAGCCACAAGTAAACCCTCTCTTCGGAGAGGGTTTCTCTTTTGCTGTTTCATCAGTGGCTTGTCCACCTTAGGCTTTACCCATGACCTCAACTCCAGCACTAGTAATCAATACAGCCAATACACCGATGGTGAAAGCGAACATTGAGCGCCGTCCGGTTGGTAATAAAGATGTCCGCCTATCTATCGCGTATTCCGGCATCTGTCACTCAGATGTTCACCAGGCTCGCTCAGAGTGGGGCAACGATATTTTCCCAATGGTGCCTGGTCACGAAATTGTTGGCCACGTTCTTGAGGTTGGCCCAGGGGTCACCAAGTTTAAAGTCGGCGACACCGTTGGCGTTGGAGTGTTCGTAGATTCTTGTCGCGAATGCGATGCCTGCAAAGCAAATCTTGAGAGTTACTGCGAAAAGGGACCGGTTGGTTCGTACAACGCAACTTCGTATAACGGTGATGTTGAGTACGGCGGCTATTCAAAAGAAATCGTAACCGATGAGCACTTCGTACTGCACATTGCCGACGGAGTAGATCTTGCAGAATGTGCGCCTCTGCTTTGCGCGGGCATCACCGTTTACTCGCCGCTGAAGCACTGGAAGGCCGGACCTGGAAAAAAGGTTGCCATTCTTGGAATGGGTGGACTTGGTCACCTAGCAGTTAAGTTTGCAGTTGCGCTTGGTGCAGAGGTGACCGTACTTGGTCACTCGCTGAGTAAAAAAGATGACGCGCTTTCTTTTGGTGCAGTTGACTATCGTTCAACTTCTGACGAGCAAACCTTTAAGGATCTTGCCAAGAAGTTTGATTTCATTCTGAACACCACCAGCGCAGACATTCCTGTTGACGGTTTGCTAAGCATGATCAAGCTTGATGGTGCACTGGTCTTTGTTGGTCTGCCGGTGGACAGCCAGAGTTTCAATGTGTTTAGCGTTACCGGTCAGCGCCGCTCAATCAGCGGTTCACAGGTTGGTGGCCAGGTTGAAGTTCAAGAAATGTTGGACTTCGCTGCGAAGCACAAAATTGGTGCGTCAATTGAATTGCTTGATGCAACTGATGCTGCAACTATCGATGCTGCTTGGAACCGCGTCGTTGATGCCGATGTTCGCTACCGCTTCGTGATCGACGCGAACACAATCTAGTTTTTACTTTTCACTAGATGCTCACCGCCATTCTTGGTTTACTAACCGCAATCACGTACGGCTCTGCCGATTTTTTTGCGGCAATTGCCTCGCGTAAAGTTCGCGTAGTTGTAGTTACCGCAGTTGCATCGCTTTCAGGTCTTATAGTTTTGCTTTTGCTGCTGCCATTTTTGGGCGGCACGTTTTCGCAGCCAGCAATCTTCTGGGGATTGATGGGTGGCTTCAGTTCAGTCGTTGCACTGCTCGCTCTTTACGCATCGCTAGCGCTAGGACCCATCTCAATCATTTCGCCGCTGGGGGCTTTGGTTTCGGCAATCGTGCCGGCAGCTATCGGTGTTGCACTGCTTGGCGAGAGTTTTTCAATTCTGGGTTGGGCGGCTATCGCGCTGGCGCTAGTTGCGGTGGTGCTGGTGGGCTTCGTGCCACCAAGTTCCAACGCCGGTAAAGAAGTGCTCATGCCTAAACCGCGCGCAATTGTTCTTGCGATTATCGCCGGTGCGGGAATTGGCGTTGCGGTGACCAGCTTGGCGAGATCCCCTGCTGATTCAGGAATTGCACCCATTATTGTGATGCGCACCACTGCGTCATTACTACTTGGCGCAATCGTTTTGATTGGTGTGCATCGCGGTCAAAAAGCGGCAGCAGAGGGAAACTCTCAACCGCTCACGACAAGAGTTTGGCTAACCGTTGCTGCCGCAGGCTTGCTTGACGCCGGTGCGAACATTTTCTTTACGCTGGCATCGCGATCAGGAACGCTAACGGTGGTGGGTGTGCTCACAGCGCTTTATCCACTTGGCACGATTCTTTTGGCTCGTTTAGTTCTCAAAGAGCACGTAGCCAACACTCAAAAGGTGGGTATTGCCATCAGTTTGACCGCTAGTTTGCTGCTCGCGCTGGCCTAGCAACAACTGGGCTCGAGGCAGGCGAGTAATCTAGAACTTATGTCTAAAACCCCTAACCGTTGGATCGGTCTTGTATTTATCTCCATGGCAATTTCGCTTGTCATCATTGACGGCACAATCGTCAACACCATTTTCCCAGCGGTTATCGCTGACCTAAAACTGACTTCAACTGAAGTTCAGTGGGTGCAGGAAAGCTACGTGCTTGTTTTTGCATCATTGCTTTTGGTTTGGGGAACAGTTGGTGACCGAATTGGTCGCCGCAAACTTCTGATAATCGGTATTTTGATTTTCACCGCCGCATCTATCTGGGCTGGATTCTCAACCGATGCGTCATCGATGATTCTTGCTCGTATCGCACAGGGTATTGGTGGAGCCATGGTGCTACCGACAACACTCTCCCTTGTCAACGCAACTTTCCAGGGTAAAGAACGTGGAATCGCATTCGCAGTTTGGGGTTCAACCATCGGTGGAATGGTTGCCGTTGGTCCGGTACTTGGTGGCTGGCTAGCCACCGACTTCGATTGGCGCTGGGCATTCAACATCAACGCACCACTCGGTCTAATCATCATCGCCGGACTTTTGATTTTTGCAACCGAATCCAAGCAGGCTCAGCGCGAAGGCAAGATTGACTTCGTTGGTGCCGGTATTTCGGTCATCATGTTCTCAACTTTGGTTTTTGGTCTAATCGAAGGTCGCGCTTACGGTTGGTGGACCGTTAACGAAGGCAGCAACTTTGCCATCGGTGACTTCAAGTGGCCAGCAACTGGAATTTCTGTAATTCCGGTATCGCTAGCAATCTTCGTTGTTTCAACCGTACTTTTCATTCTTTGGGAACGTTCACGCGAGAAAGCACAGAAGAACGTAATTCTTGACCTTCGTCTTTTTAGCATTGCTTCATTCCGCAACGGATCAATTGCTGCCGGCATCATCTCAATGGGTGAGTTTGGTTTGCTATTTGCAATTCCACTTTGGTTGCAGAACGTTCAGGGACTGAGCCCAATTTCTTCTGGTCTTGTTCTGTTGTGGCTAGCCGGTGGTGCCTTCCTTGCATCCGGTGTTGGTGGCGCGCTTAGCGGAAAACTTTCTCCTACGAACGCGGTTCGCATCGGTGTGCTTCTTGAACTTATTGCCGTTGCCGGTATTGCGTTCATCGCATCAACTGCAGGCAGCTGGCAGGGTATCGCTCCATTCCTAGCGCTGTACGGTGTTGGTATTGGTCTTGCCACCGCGCAGCTAACCGGAGTGATCATGGTTGATGTGCCGATGGAAAAAACTGGCCAAGCTTCTGGTTCTCAGTCAACCGTTCGTCAGATTGGTTCAGCACTTGGCATTGCAGTTTTGGGAACTGTTCTGTTCACCTCAACTCAGTCATCGATCGAAACACGCGTTTACAATCTTGAAAGCTTGTCGGTTATTGAAGCGCCTATTCGTCAAGAACTTGCAGAAACAATTGCAAAGCCAGTAGCAGATTCGGCTGGAGCGGCACTGGAATCGATTCCTAGCTACCTAACTTCGCAGGGTGTTCCACAACTAATTGCCTATGACGTGAAGCTTGCGGCTGCTGACGGATTCACTGATGGCATGAAGGCCACTGGATGGGCTGCAGCATTCTTCTTGCTGCTAGGTCTTGCATCTACCTACAACCTGGGCACCAAAGCCAAAGAGGTTGCAGCTGTAAAGAAGCCGCGCGCAAAGGCAAAGCCAAAGCCAAGAGCAGAAGCCAAAAAAGCTGAGTAGTTCTTTATGCAGTTAACCAGCAAAACCATTCGCCTCACCTTTTTAGGTGGGGCGTTTGGCACGCTGTTGCGATTCGCATTATTCGTGACCCTGGGCGATTTGATTTCGGTGCTGATCGTGAACCTGATTGGCTCCGCGTTGCTGGGTTGGTTCAACGGCAATAAAAACAATGACACCGATGAATTCAACGCCCTTTGGAAAACCGGATTCGCCGGTGGCTTTACGACTATGAGCGGCTTCGCAGCTCTTATTGTTTTGTACGGTGAAAATCTTGGCGCGCTAGCAATAGTTGCCGCCGTCTTGATTACTGCAGTTAGCTTGGCTGCCTATTGGTTTGCCTTCAAGATTGCGCGGGCAAAATGACCATCGAATTTTTCTTCCTCATTTTCCTAGTCGCAATTGCTGGCGGTATCGGTGCCGTGCTCCGTTTAGTAATGGGTCAGTGGCAAGGAAAACTGCCGTGGGGAATCCTGCTGGCAAACGTGATTGGCTCCCTAGCCGTGGGCCTCATGACCACGAGCCAAAACTGGTTTATCGCTGTGATTTTGATCAGCGGCTTTGCCGGTGGCCTATCTACCTTCAGTAGCTTTGCGGCCCAGACCGTTGATTTTCTGCGTCGCGGTCGCATTGCTCAGGGGCTTTTGAACGTGCTGTTGAACCTAGCCCTTTCGTCCACAGCCGTGCTGCTGGGCCTAGCCCTAGCCTCTCAACTGCTAAAATAGAAAAAGATTTTTCGTTTACAGCGCGTTTAATCGCGCTCAATAATTTGTAAGGGGGCTCGACATGGGTCGTGGCCGTCAAAAAGCGAAGCACACCAAGGTGGCTCGCGAGCTGAAGTACTTCAGCCCAAGCACTGACTTGACCGCCCTAGAAAAAGAGATTGGTCAACCTTCAGACGCGGAAAATGAATACGTCGATAAGTGGGCAGACCTTTACCCAGATGAATCAAGTGACGAAGACTCTGAGGAAGAGTCTGATGAAGATTCGCAATCTAAATAAGTCTGACTACGCCAGCTGGCGCAACCTCTGGGATCAATACCTAGTTTTCTACAAGCACGAGTTGACCGAAGAACAGACTCAACTGACTTTTGAACGATTGCTTGATTCCACTGTTGGAATGGATGGTTTTGTGCTCGAGGTTGATGGCCAAATTTTTGGAATTGCTCACTGCTCATTTAGGTATTCAACTTGGGCGGATAATCAAGAACTGTACCTGGAGGACCTTTTTGTCGACCCAAGTGTTCGCGGCCAGGGTTTTGGTAGAGCACTGATTGAAGCAACCGCCGAGTTTGGCAAGCAGCACGGTGCTCAAAAGCTTTACTGGCAAACCCACCGCGATAATGCAACCGCGCAAAGGCTATACGAGACTCTCGCGACTAAATCAGAGTTTGTGACTTACGAAAAAACTATCTAAACAACTCTTTGTGCTCTGAGAGCGTTACACGCGTTCTGCGAATGTGAGCTTCAAGCGCTTGCTCGGCTTGCGGTGAATCACCGCGCAAAATTCCATCAAGAATTAGCTTGTGCTCCATGTGAGTGACTTCAGAATTTGCAAAATTATTTATTTTGGCGAAGGCACGGCGATAGTGCTGCGTGGTGTTCCAGATTCGCTCAACAAATTCACTGAGCATTCCCTCTTGAACGCCAGCATATGACAGCAAGTGAAACTCGCGGTCTAACCGCAGAAAAGTTTCAATGTCAGAAGCCTTTTCAATCTCTTTGACCAGTGCAGTCAACTTTGTCAATTGCTCTGTGGTGAGGTTTGGAATGCTTTGTGAAAGCAGCAGCGGCTCTAAACGTTCGCGAACTAAATACGCTTCAACGCATTCGCTCTCGGAAAGTTTTGAAACCCACGCACCCGAGTTGGTTTTGAGTGTTACTAAACCGTCGCCTTCAAGAAGTCGCAACGCATCGCGAACTGGCTGCCTGCTTGCACCAAAACGCAAAGCTACATCTTCTTGAACAATTCTTTCGCCTGGCGCCAGAGTTCCGTTGAGAATTTCTTCACGCAGGGTCTCGGCTACTCTGCCGGGTGAACTGGATGCCACAGTTTTACCTTTGCGTCTTTCTCATAAGCTTTGCCCTCTGGGTAACTGCACAATTCAAATTGCATTCCCCAGCTACTCAAGAAATATACCCAAGTCTGACCAAGGCTTGCGTTCGCGCTCTTGGTTGGTTCACCCAGAACCTTTACGCCGTTTTGCTTCAGATACGCAATTGCCGCATCGATATCGTCAACGTAGAAGCAGAGGTGATGGCCTCCGATGTCGCTGTTGCGTGGCTGCGGACGAGGACCATCGGGGTCAGCTGACTTGTATTCGAAGATCTCAAAGTTGGAGCCAAACTTGCAGCGGAAGAATCGGATTTGCTTCATGATGGTTCGCGGGTGCACGTTCATGTGCTCGGCCATCCAATCGTCGTCGCTCTGAAACGGGCCTAGGTTGTAGACCAGCTCGCAGCCGATGATGTCCCTGAAGAAGACCGTGGCCTCTTCGATATCGGGCACGGTGAAGCCAATGTGGTCGGTGCCTCTAAGACCTGGGATTCCTGAGCTCATGAATACTCCTAAATGCTCTAATTGGATACATTTTGGCCTATAAATCTCATTTTTATAAGTATTTGGGGAAATTATTGTGTGGATTGGATACATTTGGC
>JBEGUG010000025.1:0-5327 GCA_041179005.1 Actinomycetota bacterium
CACAGCAGATTGAAGCGCTGTTGGTTCCAAAGCTTCGCGAGCTGCAGGCAAAGTTCCCGGTAATCGGTGATGTTCGCGGACGCGGCGCAATGATTGCGATTGAGTTCGTTGAGCCAGGCACTCTGAACCCAAACAAAGCCGCGGTCGATGCTGTGGCTAAGTTCATGCACTCAAACGGAGTCTTTGTTTTGACAGCTGGAACGCACTACAACGTGATTCGCTTCCTGCCGCCGCTGGCAATCACCGATGCGTTACTGCTTGACGCGCTGTCAGTCTTAGAAGAAGCCCTGGCTTCGCTATAAACCTAAAAGTAAAATCCCCCCGATAGCTTTCGGGGGGATTTTCTTTAAGTGGATATTTTCTATTTGATTTTCGCTAGGCGCTTGGCCTTTAGAGAACTGCGAACCTGAACGGTAACCACAATGGCAATGGCCAAGAAGAACACGCTCATACCAATCACGTTTGCCTCACCCGGAAGACCCTTGGCCGCTGCGGTGTAGACGAACTTAGGGAAGGTTTCGGTTGGTCCCGAGTTGAAGTAGGTGATGATGAAGTCATCGAAGCTAAGTGCAAAAGCCAACAGGGCCGCCGCCATGATTCCTGGAAGTAGCAGCGGGAACGTGATCTTGGCAAATACCTGTGAAGGTGAACCGTAAAGGTCACGACCTGCTTCTTCGAGTGCCGGGTCAAGGCTGGCAACGCGAGCTTTGACGGTAACCACCACGAAGCTGAGGCAGAACATCACGTGAGCAATAACGATGGTGCCAAAGCCCATCTCTGCACCAACGTTGAAGAACTGTGCCGCAAGTCCGGCACCCAACACTAGTTCCGGTGTTGCCATCGGCAAGAACAAAAGCAAGCTAACCGCTGAGCGGAACTTGAAGCGGTAGCGCACCAATGCGATAGCAATCATGGTGCCGAGTACGGTGGCGATTGCGGTTGAAATCAGACCAATTGAAACCGATGTTGCAAACGCTTCACAAACACCCTGAGCTTCACAAACACTAGTCCAGTTGTCAAAGGTAAAGCCGCGCCAAGCGATGTTGCTGCGGCGGTAATCGTTAAATGAGAAAACAAAAGTGTAGGCAATTGGAATAAGTAGGTAAACAAAAGCCAGCACCGCGTAAACCGGAAGCGCGTACTTACCGAACGAGAATTTTCTCATAGTAGGTCATCCGTTCCACTCTTGCGAACGTACATGGTGACCAAGAACAAGATTGCACCCATCAAGATTACGGACAGCGCAGATGCGGTTGGATATTCGTAGCTCTTTAGGAACTTGGATTCAACCACGTTTCCGAGCATCGATGTCTCTGTGCTGCCCAGAAACAATCCGCTGGCGTTTACATAGTCACCCGCGATAGGAATAAAGGTCAGCAGCGTTCCCGAAACAATTCCCGGCATTGACAGTGGCAGTGTCACCTTAATGAAAGTCTTGCGAGGGTTTGCATAAAGATCTGCGCCGGCCTCTAGGTAGCGCACATCAAGACGCTCAAGAGTTGTGTAAAGCGGAAGCGTCATGAACGGAATGAAGTTGTAGGTCAAACCAAAGATCACCATGAACGGTGTACCAACCAGATACTGATCAGGCTGCAAGAAACCAATTGACTGTAGCCCGGTGACAATCCAAGATTCGTTCGAGAAGATTTGCTTCCAAGCAAAGGTGCGTAGCAGGAACGAGATAAAGAATGGTGCAATGACCAGGGTCAACATCAACCCCTGCAGCAGCGGCCAGCGACGAGCCTTAACACCGATGAAGTATGCCAAAGGATAGCTAATGATAAGCGCCGCGATTGTTGCAATTAGTGCGTAGAAGAATGAGCGGAAAATCTGTGGGCCGTACTGGCTAACCACGTTTACATAGTTTGAAACTTCAAAACCATAGTTGTAGACCGGGAAACCGGATGAGATGTCCATGGTTTGCAACGAGGTTGCAATCAGCGAGAACAACGGTGCGATGAAGAACACGGCCAGGTACATGAGTCCTGGCAAAAGAAGCAATAGTGCTACCTTGCCGCTGCCCTTGCTTACCGGAGCAGCAACTTTCTTGCCGCCTCCGCCGCCGTGACTAAACGCTGCGAATGCCATGGGGATTCCCCTACTGAACCGTGATGGACTGAGTTACTGTCTCAGTTCCAGTGTTGGTTGGTAGATCTGACAAACCAAATGCGTGCTCAACCTTCCAGCTGACCCACACCTTGGCACCAAGTTCGGTAACTGGGCTCTTGCCGATGTTCTGAGCAAATACTGTGACGTTTCCAACATTTGGAATTTCAATTAGGTACTGGTTGCTAACACCGGTGAAGCGGATGTCAATAATTTCACCCGGGCCAATTAGGTTGTGACCGGCACCAAGCTTTGGTTTTTCTTCGTGGAAGAAAGCTTTTTCTGGTCGAACACCAACGGCAATTGTGCCCTTGTGCTTTTCTGCACGATCCTTTGGAACGGTGATCTTGTTGCCGGCAACGTTGATGCTGATTGAAGAAGCATTTTCTTCTTCAACCTTGCCAACAAAAAGATTTGACTGACCAAGGAACTTAGAAACGAAAACGGTCTTTGGGCGATCGTAAAGTTTCTCAGGAGAACCCATCTGCTCGATTCGTCCCTTGTTCATAACCGCAACGGTGTCGGCCATGTCCATGGCTTCTTCTTGATCGTGCGTCACGTGCAAGAAGGTTAGGCCAACTTCCATCTGAATTGCCTTTAGCTCAATCTGCATCTGACGACGAAGCTTTAGGTCAAGTGCACCAAGTGGCTCATCTAGTAGCAACAGCGATGGGCGGTTTACTAACGCACGAGCCAAAGCAACGCGCTGCTGTTGACCACCCGAAAGCTGTGCTGGACGACGAAGTGCAAGGTGACCAAGCTCAACCAAATCCAGTGAAGCCTGAGCCTTTGTCATTGGGTCATCGATTTTGCGCTGCTTCAAACCAAAGGCAACGTTCTCAAGCACAGACATGTGTGGGAAGAGAGCGTAGCTTTGGAAAACAGTGTTGACCGGACGCTGGTAGGCCTTGGTTTCTGTGACGTCTTTTCCACCAATCAGGATTTTTCCCTTGGTAGGTTCGTCTAGACCGGCAACTAACCTTAGGGTTGTGGTTTTTCCACAACCAGATGGTCCTAGCAACGCAAAGAACTCACCTGCAGGAATGTGCAGGTCTAGATCCTCGATTGCAGTGAAGCCAGGAAACTCTTTACGAATACCTACTAGTTCTAAATCCGCGCCGCGGGCAACAAATTCAGTTGCCAACTGACTAGGCGCCTAGCATGACGTCTTGGAACGCCTTTGAGAATAGAACTGATTCTTCGCCGGTTAGTGAACGGAAACCGTGAGCATTCTTCATGAATTCTTCTGAAGGGAAGATCAACTGGTTTTCTGCCAAAGCAGGGTCAATCTTCATTGCTTCTTCCTGAGCGCCAACAACCGGGGTCACGTAGTTCACCCAAGCCGCCAACTCTGCAGCAACCTTAGGGTCGTAGTAGTAGTTGATTAGCTCTTCAACGTTGCGCTTGTGAGTTGCTCCCATTGGGGTTACAAAACAGTCAGCAGAAATTGTGGTTCCAGATTCTGGAATGAAGAAGCCATACTTCTCTGACTCAGCAGAAAGGTTTAGTTGAACTGTGTCACCAGACCATGCAATCGCGGCAATGGTGTCACCGTTTTCTAGATCCTCTGAGTAGCTATTGCCTTTGATTTTTGAGATCTGACCGTCAGCCACCTTGCCGGCAAAGAAATCAATCGCATTCATGAACGCATCTTCGGTCAACGAGTCAGCGCTGGTGATGTCGATGCCGTTGGCAAGAAGAATCAAACCGATGGTGTCGCGCATTTCAGAAAGAACTCCAACGCGGCCCTTCAGTGATGGGTCCCACAGGTCTTCAAGTGAAGTTGGCGCATCCTTGCCGGTTGCCTTTTTGAATTCAACTTTGTTGTAAGTGATTCCAGCCAAGATGCCCTGGTAAGGAATTGCCTTGGTGCGCTTTGGGTCGTATGCAGCGCCAAGATAAGCAGCAGCCATGTTCTTGGTGTTTGGAATATTTGCTGCATCAAATTCTTGGGTGTAACCAAGGGTTACCCAACGTGATGCCATCCATTCGGTTGGACATGCAACGTCGGCACCAATGTCTTGACCCTTTGCAAGCTGCTTCTGCACCTTGCTGAAGTAAGAGTCATTGTCATCGATTTCAATTTTGTATTCAACTTCAATACCGGTCTGCTCCGAGAACTTCTCAAGAGTTGGGTACTTTCCGTTGTCGTCTTCATCCATATAGAGAGACCAGTTGTGCCAGATCAAAGTCTTCTCTGAATCTGAAAGGTCTGTTGCCGGAGTAAGTGCTTCACCGGTTGTTCCACCTGGAGCACATGCAGCAAGTGCGAGGGTTGCCGCTGTGGCACCTGCACCAGCGAGAGCTGCGCGTCGTGTCATTTGGTGACGGCGAGCCATTTTTACTAGATCGCGCATCATTGGGTCTTCTGGAAGTGGCTTATTCATTGCCCGTGCTCCTTAGATAGAGGGGCCTTCTTTGGCCCAACCAACATAACCAAACGCGCTAGGTTCGCGCATCTACTGAAATCCTGCCACAAAATTTCCGCTATGAAATCAAAAAACGGCACCGATCGGAAAAATGAATTGCGCGCTCGATGAGCCCGGGAGTTGCAACCAACCCGATGCCCAGCCGGCAGGGACAGGGTCGTTGGCAGCTGGCCTCTTGAGGTTCAATTGGGCAAGGTCAATTGGGTCGGCTTCGGCGAGCGCAATTCGCGTTCTCAGGTTGGTCATCATGGCTCGAGGCACTGATTGGGCCGACTGAGTGGCCATAATCAGATGAACGCCCAGAGACCGCCCCCTAGTGGCGACCACAGTTAGGGCTGCTGCGGCAAGAGGATTCTGCGAGATTACGGCGGCCAACTCATCTATAAAGATGTAATGCCTCGGCATAGGCATCCCCCAGTTCTGGAGATCTTCGATTCGACTTGCCCCCTTGGCAGCAAGTGCCAGTTCGCGACGACCTACCTCCGCTCTCAACAGGTTCCAAGGTTCGTCATCGGGGTGGCCATCTATATCGGTTACTAGTCTCTTGACCTGGGGAAGATTATTGAAGCGCCCGAAGGTTGCCCCGCCCTTGTAGTCAAAGAGAGTGAGTTCGCAGGATGGTTGAGCGCTGATTGTTTTCTGCAGCAGCAACTTCAGGAGCTCACTCTTACCCGAGCCGGTTGGGCCAACAATTAGTGCGTGAACTCCAAAGGTCTCGAGCTGCAGGTCAAGGGTGAATTCCGGTTTGGTGTCTTTTGCCAGGTACGCCCGATAGACAAGGTCGTGCCACTC
>JBEGUG010000026.1:0-6500 GCA_041179005.1 Actinomycetota bacterium
ACAAATCGCGGCGGCACGCTTTTAGTTAGTTCTGCGGCATGCGCTTCATCCATCTCGAGAATCGCAACGTCGCGGCTAATCTTTCCGCTGATTGAGGATTGTTCGATGATTGAAGAAAAGAAACCCTGGGCAATGTTTGCGGTTGAAGGGTTTGTAAAAACCGTCTTACCGTGAGCTCTTGCAATTGCAACCAACATTTTTGTGGTCGTTGATTTGCCTGCGGATCCAGTCACGACGATTAGTCCATCGGGAAATTTGCTGAGAGTGGATGCCAACAAACCTGGAGCAATCTTGCTCACAATCAATCCCGGAAGTGCCGACCCTCCCCCACGCCTTACTTGACGGATAAGAAATCGGGCAACGCGTCCGATCAAAATGGCCGGAACGTAAAGCATTTGTTCGGCCTCGGTCTTAGTTCTCTAGGTAGTCGCGAAGCATCTGAGATCGTGATGGGTGACGGAGCTTAGACATGGTCTTTGACTCGATCTGTCGAATTCGTTCACGGGTAACACCGAACTCTTCTCCAATCTGGTCAAGAGTCTTTTGAACACCATCCCCAAGACCGAATCTTGAGCGGATAACGCCAGCCTCTCTTGGGTGTAGCGAGTCAAGAATTCTCTCTAGCTCACGCTGCAACATAGTGAAACCCACGGCGTCTGCTGGAACAACTGCCTCGGTGTCCTCAATCAAGTCACCGAATTCACTGTCTCCATCCTCACCTAGAGGAGTTGAAAGAGAAATTGGTTCGCGGCCATACTTCTGAACTTCAACAACCTTTTCCGGTGTCATGTCCAGCTCACGTGCCAGCTCTTCAGGGGTAGGTTCGCGGCCTAGGTCCTGCAGAAGTTGACGCTGAACGCGAGCAAGCTTGTTAATGACTTCAACCATGTGCACTGGAATACGAATTGTGCGTGCCTGGTCTGCCATCGCACGGGTGATTGCCTGTCTAATCCACCAGGTTGCATAGGTCGAGAACTTGTAACCCTTGGTGTAGTCAAACTTTTCAACGGCACGGATTAGTCCAAGATTTCCCTCTTGGATCAGGTCAAGGAACTGCATTCCTCTTCCGGTGTAGCGCTTAGCCAAGCTAACTACCAATCGAAGGTTTGCTTCGAGCAAGTGGCTCTTAGCTCGCTGACCATCTTTGACAACCCACTTCAAATCGCGCTCTACATCGCGTGAAATTTTCTTGTCGGTAGCTAGTTTCTCTTCAGCGAAAAGTCCGGCTTCAATTCTCTTTGCCAACTCAACTTCAAGCTCGGCATTAAGCAGCGCAACTTTTCCGATCTGCTTAAGGTAATCCTTAACCGGGTCAGCGGTGGCTCCCGTAATGGTAGTTGTCTGCGCAGGAATGTCATCTTCTTCGCGGTTCGACAGAACCATCGCACCCTCAGGCACAACGACAACTTCCTCTGGTTCTTCCTCTGGAAGTTCTTCCTCTACTGCTGCAATGTCAACAACGGCAGCTGCTTCAGCAACGATCTCATCAACTGATTCCAAATCTGCATCATCTTCGATGTCTTCTTCATCGTCAGCCAAACCTTTTATTGCTTTGCTTGCCTTGGCCGGCTTTGCCTTAGAAGCCGGAACCGCGGCAGCTTTTCCTTTTAATGCTGGTTTTACAGGAACCTTTGCGGTTGAGCTTTTTGCAGCTGGCTTGGCTGCAGACTTAGCTGCAGGAGCCTTCGCAGCGGTTTTTGCAGATTTGGCTGCTGGCTTTGGCGCGGCCTTGACAGACTTAGCTGTTGCCTTTGCAGCTGCTTTAGCTGCAGGCTTTGCAGAACTTTTTGTAGGAGTCTTAGTCGCAGTCTTTGGAGGCGCTTTTGCTGCCGTTTTCGCGGCCGGCTTAGCAGCTGACTTTGCAGCAGTCTTAACCGCTGACTTTGCAGCAGTCTTAACCGCTGACTTTGATGTGCCCGAAGAAGTTGTCTTAGCAACAGGCTTAGCCTTTGCTGCTGCATTTGTGACAGTTTTCGCTGCTGGCTTTGGTGCGGCGGCTTTTGGCTGCGTCTTTTTTACTGCTTTGGTTGCGATGGTGGAGGTTTCCTTAGCGCTAGAAGTTTTTGTTCCAGAAGTTCTTTCAGCTGAAGAACGCAAGAGACTGGATAGCAAGCCGCCACGCTTCTTGCCTGAACCCGCGTCTACTGCTTTCTTAACCACTGTTGCCTCTCGATGCCCCCACCGATTCGCTGAATAGCGTTTCGGGCATTACTAAGACCCATGTCAAGTACTTCCGAAGAAGCTCGACTGGGTCTTATTGACATTATAGTCGCGTCTGCGCACGAATTAGATGCAAATCCCTAGCGTTTGCGCAATCTTTCAGAGATGACAACCCTCATTGGCCGAAGGACTATTCCCTCATCCAGGAACAATTTGGACCTGGCGCGCTTGCGTTCGATGAGAAACATGGACGTGCCAATCGCCAGAACGGCAAGCTGGACGGTCATAGCCCACCTAAAACCTTCCATTGAGTAAAGCTCCGCTTCTAGCCCAGCTCTAACTTTGATGGAAAAAACCGCGTCCAAAATCACGCCCGCAAAAAACATCATGGTGAAGGTCGCCAAAAATCCCCCGATATTTACAAACCCGGTAGCAGTACCCAGCCGTGATTTCTCAACGAAGCCACGCGTGTAATCCATGGCAATCATCGACATTGGGCCGCTGATGGCGAGTATTAGACATAAGGCTCCGACTAGCCAAGCCGGTGATCGACCTGGCAGCAGAATCACAAACGACCAGACAACAGCCAGAGCAGCTATGTTCAGCAGAACTAAGAAAGATCGGCGTTGTGGATACCTGGCACAGAATGAGCTGATCATTGGGCCAACGACGAAACCGATAATTACGAAGCTGCTTAGCAAAAGTGAAGCGACTGCCGGAGCTAAACCCTGGCCCTGCACCAGAAACGGATAACCCCAAAGCAGAGCAAAGACCGATGGAGCAGATTGCAGGGTGAAGTGTGTCCAAAAAGCCATCCTGACGCCAGGGTGCTTGATGTTGGAAACGAGTTGCTTAAGCACGAGTGCCAGGGTTGGTTGCTTCAGGTTCGACGACCTGGCTTCTCTGTCATTGACAATGAAGATCGCGGCGATAAACACAGCAACGAAAGATGCAATCGCCAATGAACTAAAAGAGATGTTCCAGCTAACAGCTCCGAGAAGAGCCGCAAAAGGAATTGCTGATACTGCCTGGCCAAGTTGTCCCGTGTTTGTGACCAATTGCTGAACACGCGTGGCCTTTGCTCCAGTGAACCATCCATTAACAAGTCGAATGACTGAAATGAAAACAAATGCATCTCCAAGACCAACCATCATGCGTCCAAAAACGGCAAGCGGTAACTCCGATGAAATTGCCACGAGCAATTGACCAAGACCCATTACGAATGTTCCGAATATCAATAGAGCGCGCGAACCAAATCGATCAAGCAGGATTCCTACGGGAATTTGCATAGCCGCATAAACCACGAGTTGAGCAACAGCCAGAGTGGAGAGTGCGGTAGCGGCAACATCGAATCTTTCAGATGCCACGATAGAAGCAACACCCAAGCTGCTGCGATTAGTGACAGTGACCAAGTATGCGAGTGCTCCTGCAGACAGGACCAGAAATGCACTCTTTTGCTTCACCCATTCATTCTGGCAAACGAATAGTCTGCAGGTATGCAGAAAAGAGCAATCATCACTGGCGGCACGGCCGGGCTGGGATATTGTTCTGCTCTCCGAGCTGCAGAAGCCGGCTTTGATGTGATTATCGCGTCCCGAAATCAAGTTCAGGGTGCACTCGCAAAATCCGAAATTCAAAAGAAATTTCCCCATGTCGAAATCAAGTTTCTCTCACTCGATCTAAGTGACATCGATTCAATAGATGGGTTCAGTCGAGAAATTGATCAGCCGTGGGATCTTCTAATCAATAACGCTGGTGCAAAAATTCAGAAGCCATTCAAGACAACAACGCAGGGGCATGAGTGGCACGTTGGAGTGAATCATCTGGGACATTTTGCTCTTACTGCAAAGCTTTGGCCAATGGCTGCACAGACGGCCACTGTGACAACAGTCACATCTATCGTTGCAAAGAAGGGTCAGGCGAACTTTCTAAGTTCCAAGCAGAACTTCGATGAGCGACAAGCGTACGCGGATTCAAAGTTCCTGAACCTGGCATATGCAAGTGAACTAGCAAAGCGCCTAGAAGGCACTAGCAAGAAATCAACGCTTGCACATCCTGGCTTCGCAAAGGCAAATCCGTATGGAAATTCAGCTGTGAGATTTGCTGAGAACATTGCTGCCCAGTCTGCTTGGAGAGGTTCTGACCCCATTTGGGAAGCGGCAAAAGCAGAGAACGCAGCATTTTTTGTTCCAAACGTGCTTGAGCTGTGGGGAAAACCAAAGCAGGTGGAAATTCCCAAATTGGATCAACAACTTCTAAATGAGGTTTGGCGGGAATCTGAAAAACTAATCGAAGTGCGGTTTAGTCCTCGACCGAATTACGGCGACGAGTAGCTAGGTATCCTTCGAGCTCGGCAGCTATTTCTTCGGCTGTCGGCATCTTGGCAACGGGCTTTGCAATTGGCGAACGATTTGGGCCAGACTTCTCGTTTGCATAACCCTGCTCTAAATTGGCCACCATCTTTGCCAATTCTTCGTTTTTCTGGATCTGCTCATTCAGTTTGACCAAGAAATCTTTTCCTTCGTCGCGAAGTGCATCGGTAGGGAATATCAACCCAGTCGTTGAAGAAATCTGTTCAAACGCCTCTACTGCCGACTGTGGATATTCGCTCTCGCTCAAGTAATGAGGAACTAGCATCACGTAGCCGATGCTCGGAATTTCTTCGCTTGAAAATGTGTACTCCAAAAGGTGAAGAACGTTACCTGGAACTTGAGTTTGTGGCTTCCACTCTGAAACGGCATCAATGATTTCGGATCTATTGCCCGAAACGGTTACACCAACCGCACGAGTGTGCGGAATCGGGAACGGAATTGAGTGCACCCAGGTGAAGTCGGCGATCTCTAGTCCTTGGGCCAGGTCTAGAACTGCCTCCGTAAATTCTTCCCATCGGAAATCTGGTTCGTAGCCGTGTAGGTAAAGAAAAGGTTGATTGACTTCGTCATAAACCAAATAGATTCCAAGTGTTGCTGGCTCGTAGTGCTCAATGTGATCACGCTCAAAGAACATTATTGGCCGGCGTGACCGATAGTCCAGGAGCTCATCGTTCTTAAACTGAACCACCAGCTTGGTATCTAGGTTTGCAAAGATTTGATCGGCGACTTGGTTTAGTGTCGCTCCAGCATCGGTAAAACCGGTAAGCCCTGCAATCAGGTGCAGTCCAGTTGGCACTTCTTCGAAACCGTCCTTGAATTCGAACAGCTTTCTTGAGTGGGTCATGAAATCATCCTAACTCAGCGGGTTTAGCATTGAAACATGAATGAAATCAAGATCAATTTCGCAACCAAGGCCCCTACTTTTAAGAAGAATCTCGGGTTTGCGATCGCCGTTCAGGAACTATCTAAAGGTATCCAGCTGACAAAATGCTCCGTGGATGTGAGCACACTTGCAAAACATGATTTAGGCAGCCTTGGCGCTTCGGCAAAACTAGAAAGTGTTTCCAGAGTTGCCGCTCCAAATGGCGCAATCTTTGCACTCATCGGTGTTGGATCAGAAAAACTTACCGAAAGAAGCGCCCGAGAACTCGGCGGAGCTATTTCTAGGAACCTCTTTGGTCTCGAAGAGTTGATCGTTGATCTTGGGTCACTCTCCAAGCCAGTACTACTTGCTCTTGCAGAAGGTATTGCCATTGGTCACTATGAATTTAATGGAATGAAAAGCAAAGCAAATCAAAAGAAGATTCTGCTAGCTAAAGTCACGTTGATCACCGATCACAAAGTTTCTGCCAGCGAAATTTCACTCATTCAGATTTTGAGCTCTGCCGTAAAGACCACTCGAGATTTGGTAAATACTCCCCCGAACCTGATGTTTCCAGCTGCAATGGTGAAATCCGTGCAGGCGCAGATAAAGGGACTGCCTATTAGCGCAACCGTCTGGGATGAAAAAGCTCTTGCCAAGGATGGCTTTGGTGGAATCTTGGCTGTTGGCATGGGTTCAAGTCGTCCGCCGCGGCTTGTGAAGTTGGAATACAAGCCAAAGGGTTCAAAGAAGCACCTTGCGTTGGTTGGTAAGGGAATCACTTTTGATACGGGCGGTCTGAGTCTGAAGCCTTCCGAATCTATGGTTGGCATGAAGTACGACATGACCGGCGCTGCAACTTCATTCCAGGCGATAGTCGCTATTGCCAAACTTGGTCTGCCAGTTCGAGTTACAGCGTGGTTATGTCTCGCTGAGAACATGCCTTCAGGCACTGCGCAACGTCCCGACGATGTAATCAAGATTCGAAACGGTAAATCTGTGGAAGTTCTAAACACCGATGCAGAAGGAAGATTGGTTCTAGCAGATGGTTTATCGGCCGCTGCAGAAATGAAGCCGGATCTAATGGTTGACGTGGCCACTCTTAC
>JBEGUG010000027.1:0-9836 GCA_041179005.1 Actinomycetota bacterium
ATTAAGCGCGAACTGATTCAGCCTTTCTTTAATTCAATGCGCACAGACCTATTTCAGCGAGTGCACGACAAGCGCAGCTTTGAGGCATACATATACGGATCGGCCGAAGTAGTTGGTTTGATGTGCCTGCAGGTTTTCCTGAGTCGAACATCAACTCGCGATGAAGAAAAAGCTGAATTTGTTGCGGGTGCAAGGGCTCTGGGTGCCGCTTTCCAAAAGGTCAACTTCCTGCGCGATCTTTCAGCAGATTTTGACAAATTGGGCAGGTCTTACTTTCCACTGATTAAAGTTGAGGACTTTAACAATTCAGAGCGCGACCGCTTGGTAGAAGACATCAGGAATGACTTGAACACTTCAAAGGTTGCACTGAATAAGCTTCCGTCGAGTTCAAAGCGAGCTGTTGGTGCGGCCCTGATGTTTTTTGAGGCACTAAACAACAAAATTGCCAAAACCCCAGCAAATGAACTTATTCGAAAGCGAATTCGCGTAAACGATGCGCAAAAGACTTTTATCCTTCTAAAAGCCACGTTTGGAGTGTCACCTAAGTGAGTCAAAAAACTGCAGTCGTAATTGGTGGCGGAATTGCCGGATTGGCGACAGCGGGCCTTCTAGCTAAGGCTGGAATGAAGGTGACTGTACTTGAGGCACGTGAGAAGGTTGGCGGCCGCGCCTACATCTGGGAAAAAGATGGCTTCAAATTTGATATGGGTCCTTCTTGGTATTTGATGCCTGAGGCATTTGATCAGTTCTTCAAACTGATGGGTACCACCGCAGAAAAGGAACTCAAATTAGTTCAACTGGACCCTGCCTACCAAACCAGAAATGAAGGCTTCGCGGAGAAGCTAGTGATCAAAAAGAATCTTGAAGATAACAAGAAGTTGTTTGACTCCATTGAGCCTGGATCTGGAGCTAGGTTGCAGGACTACATCGACTCAGCCAAAGACACCTACGATCTTTCGATCAAGCACTTTCTTTACACAAACTTTCAGAACGCTAAATCTTTCATCCAGCCTGAGGTCCTAGCTCGGCTTGGAAAGTTTCTAAAGCACCTAGTTACTCCACTGGACACCTTTGCAGGCAAGCACGTCAAAGATGCTCGCCTTCGCAAGATTCTTGATTTTCCTGCTGTGTTCCTAGGCGCATCCCCTTATGACACCCCAAGCATGTATCACCTGATGACTCACGTTGATATGAATGTTGGAGTTTTCTACCCGATGGGTGGCTTTTACACGCTTATTGAGGCAATCGAGAACCTTGCAAAAAAACACGGCGCCACGGTAAACACAAACTCTAAAGTCACAAAGATCGCAACCGAAAAAGGCAAGGCCACCGGCGTCTACGTTGGCGAGGTTTTCTATCCAGCAGACGTTGTCGTCGGAAATGCTGACCTGCACCACATCGAAACCTCACTGCTCAACCCTGAAGACCAAACCCTTCCTGCCAAATGGTGGGAGAACAAGGTGCCAGGACCATCGGCGATGCTTTTGTACTTGGGAGTCAAAGGGCGAGTGCCGCAGTTGGATCACCACACTCTTCTCTACACAGAGGACTGGGCCAAGAACTTTGAAGAAGTGTTTAGGACTCCTGAGCAAAAAGCAAAAACCGGAGCCACCAGCAAGATCCCATCCCCAGCTTCGCTTTACATCTGCACCCCAAGTGTGACCGATTCATCGGTTGCCCCTGAGGGATACGAAAACATCTTTGTTCTTGTTCCAATTGCTGCCGATCCCCTGCTTGGTAAGGGCGGAATAGATGGCAACGGAGACCCAGAATTTGAGGCTGCGGCAGATCGAATTATTGAGCAGATTTCCGAGTGGTGTGAAATTCCAGATTTAGCGGAGCGAATTGTGGTTCGCCGCAGCATGGGTCCGCAGGATTTTGTTGACGAGCTGAACGCTTGGTCTGGCACCGCGCTAGGAATGGCCCACACGCTATTCCAAAGTGCGTTCTTTAGGCCAACTAACAAGAGCAAAAAGGTCAAAGGTCTTTACTACGCCGGTCACCACACGATTCCCGGCATTGGTTTACCGATGTGCCTTATTGGTGCTGAACTTCTATATAAGAGATTTGTAAATGACCGCAGCGCGGGTCCTCTAGCAAACGAAATCATGCCGGTTGGCGAGAACGGATGGAAAGGACTCAAGTGAGTTTCCTTTACCTTCTTGGTTTAATCTTCGCCATCGCCGGTCTTGCCCTACTGGACTTTCGGCACAAGCTGGCCTTCGCCAAAAATGCACGCTACATTTGCGTAGTTCTCGTTGCCGTGGCATTTTTTCTCACCTGGGATTACGCAGGAATATCACTTGGTATCTTTTTCCGCGGCGAAACATCGCTGCTTTCAGGATTTCTAATTTCAGAAGAATTACCACTAGAAGAAGTTTTCTTCCTAATTTTGCTTAGCTACAACGCTTTGCTTCTATTGAAAGCGTTCGCTCGCTTTGATAAAAAGCGGGCAAGGAAATGAACTACCTCGGCCTCAACGCAATTTTTCTTAGCGCGCTTGCCATTCTGACGATTCCCGTAATCAAACAATTGCCTTGGCGAGCAATCGGATTAGCCACGTTGGCACTGCTTGCAATCACGGCAATTTTTGACAACTTGATTA
The DNA here is from genome assembly GCA_041179005.1 of Actinomycetota bacterium. GTDB lineage: Bacteria > Actinomycetota > Actinomycetes > Actinomycetales > Microbacteriaceae > Rhodoluna. The sequence goes on from JBEGUG010000027.1 coordinate 2,606, forward strand.
TTGGCCTAGGAATCGTTGCCTACGACGAAACAAAAATTTCCGGCATCATGGTTGGGCTTGCGCCAATCGAAGACTTTGCCTATTCGCTGGCCGCTCCAATTTTGATTTCCCTGACTATGGAATACATAAAGGTCTTGCGATGGAAACGCTAAAGCAGCTTTTCTGGTCTTCGCGACCAATCTCTTGGATAAATACCGCATACCCATTTGGGCTTGCCTACTGGTTAGCAGCTGGTGACACCGGCCTAACACTTTGGATTGGTGCACTCTTCTTCTTAATTCCATACAACCTGCTGATGTACGGAATTAATGACGTGTTCGATTACGAAAGTGACCTTCGAAACCCAAGGAAGGGCGGAATCGAAGGTGCGCTTCTAGACCCAAAGTGGCATGCGGTCACTGTGCAGGCTGCCGTCTGGAGCTGTGTTCCATTTGTGGTCTATCTGACAGTAATTGGCACTTCAAGCTCAACGAGCTGGCTTTACCTGACTCTGTTTGCGGTGATCGCATACAGCGCCAAAGGTCTCAGGTTCAAAGAAAAACCGTTTCTTGATTCAATAACCTCAAGCCTTCACTTTGTTGGTCCAGTGATCTTTGGGCTTTCGCTGGCCGAAGTAAATCTTGGGCAACCTCAAATCTTGATTGCAATCGTCGCGTTTTTCTTGTGGGGTGTGGCTTCACACGCTTTCGGAGCTGTGCAGGATGTCTTGGCAGATCGCGAAGGTGGCATCGCTTCGATTGCAACGGTGATTGGCGCGAGGGCTACCGTGCGCGTTTCACTAGCTGCATACGTGGTTGCGGCGTCGCTGCTGCTTGGCCTAAGTCAGCCATACTCATTTGCGGCATTGGCAGCAATTCCCTACTTGGTAATTCTGTTGCCGTTTTGGAACATCACCGATGAAACTTGCGCGCGCGCAAACGCGGGCTGGAAAAAATTCATTTGGCTCAACTTCATTGCTGGAGCCGTCGTAACTCTGCTAGTTATTTAACTCTGATAGTTCGGCAATACTTCATCTCGATGGCGCCAACGAATCAAATTACGTGCATCGAATCCCGGTTTACAAATAGCGCAGCTAAGCATTTTTGCCGGTTTTCGATATCTATAGTGGCGGTGTCCACTCGGGCAAACACCAATCCAGGTTGCGGTCTCAATTGCAATTTCTGTGCCGGTGAATTCCTCATTTTTGTAGCCAATTGACTTGGCAACCTGCAACCACTTTTTTGTGTGGCCAGCTTTTTTGCCAGCAATTGCGTGGGCAACTTCGTGCAGCACAACCTGAAGAGTTTCATCCATGTTGTGAATGTCAACCATATACCTAGAAATCGAAATTTCTTTATCGGTGTAATTACAAAGACCAGCGCGACGCTTAGCGCTATCAAAATTGAAGGTCCATTCATTCATGTCAAGATGTTCGGCCATTTTTGTCTCGGCCATCAATCGTACAAAGTCATATCGATCACATGAATAGCGAACAAATCTTTTGCTGCCCTTACTAAATTCTCTGCCTTTTTGAAATCCAACATTTTCGAGTCGAGCAATGGTTGGAAAATCTGAAACTTCAACAAAAGTTTTAATCACTTCTTGATTTCGTTGATCAAAATTTGTTGACAGCATGGAAATCATTGATTGCTCGTCTTCAATCAGCGGAGCCAGCAATTCATCCTGGAAGGCCATATGTCTAAAGGTTACCTTGAAGCTTTTTTTAGGACCCTAAATAGGGCATTTAGACTTTCGAAACTTTTTTTAGAAACACGCTCCAAAGTTGGCAAAACACGCTGGTTGCCTTTGTTTACGCCACTAGATTCTGACCTATGGCTCAAAAAACATCAGGCTCTGCAAAGGCAACCTCAATTGAAACTAACGACATCGCTCCGATTCCTGCGGGCGAGCGTCACGGCAAGGCATGGCACCTGTTCACTGTCTGGTCGTCCCCAAACCTAGAATTCGCAACCATTTTTATTGGTGCTCTTGCCGTATTCGCTGGTCTAAATGTTTGGCAAGCAATTCTTGCCGTGACTCTAGGAAACGCAATCGCTGCAGTAACCCACGGTTGGTTTAGCAGCTGGGGCCCTCGTCACGGTGTGCCGCAGATGGTTATCAGCCGCAGCGCATTTGGTTTGCGCGGAAACATTCTCCCAGCTGCAACCTCAACACTTGTTGCTGGCATCGGTTGGTTTGCGGTTAACACCACTTCGGGTGCTTTCGCTTTGACCTCACTAACGAGTTTGCCGGTAGCTGTTTCTGTGACCATCATCATTGTGGTTCAGGTAGTCGCAGCGTTCATCGGGCACAACTTCATTCAAAAGTTTGAGCGCTATGCCTTCTTCTACCTAGCAGTGGTTTTCGCAATCGTTGCAGTGATCATTATTTCTCAGGGTAAGTACGACGTGAACCCAGCTACCGACTTCAAGTGGGGTGCGTTCTCAGTTGGTGTTGCACTTGCCTACGGTTACACCCAGGGTTGGACAGCATTCGCTGCTGACTTCACTCGCTACCTACCGGCTAACACCTCACCTCGTGCTGTAGGTCTTGCAGCTGGTCTCGGTAACTTCACCGCAACCACTCTGTTGATGTCTGTTGGTGCGATTGCTTGGAGCGGTGTTGTTGGTGAGGGTCTGCCAACCACCGTATTTGCTGAAGCATTGCCTTCATGGCTTGCAGTTCTAACTTTGGTTGGTATCGCAGTTGGTTCGGTATCTGCAAACGTTTTGAACATCTACTCGGGAACAATGTCATTCATCGCCGCCGGCGTGAAGTTGGGCTTCAAGACTCGTCGCGCAATCATGGTGGTTATCGCTGGTGTGCTTGGTGGCGGAATTTCTTACTTTGCAGTGGAAGACAACTTCCGCTTCATCTTTGAGTTGTTCCTGTTGACTGTTGGTTATTGGCTAGCTCCATGGGTATCGATCTTGGTTGTCGACCGCTTGCTTCGTAAAGGACAAGACATCGATAAGTTGATTACTGAAGGCGCGAAGCACAGAAGCATTGGTGGACCAATCGCGTTTGTTGTTGCAACAGTTGTTTCAGTCTCACTATTCGCAAAAGCTGAGATGCCTACCGTTCAGTTCTACGGTGCCCTAACCGGCCCTGGTCCTGAAAACGGTGACTGGACTGCAGCAACCGGATTCGTTATGGCTGCGGTTATCTACTACGTCATCTACAAGCTGACCAACAAGAAGTAAAAGAGACATCGAGAGGCCTCGGCAATGATTTCAGCAGCAATTAATTTCAAAAAGGGCGATGTGTTCGCAACCGATGAAGAAAAACTGTCTGTAGCAATTGCCGAGGCTCACCTCGGTCTCGCCGAGGGCGGCATCCCAATCGGCGCCGCACTCTTTGATGAAAATGGTCGCCTACTTGGTAGCGGCCACAACCTGCGCGTGCAAGAGGGCGACGCCTCAATGCATGGTGAGACAAGTGCTTTTAGAAATGCAGGCCGCCAGCGTTCGTATCGAAAGGTCACTCTGGCCACCAGCCTGTCCCCTTGCTGGTACTGCTCGGGTCTGATCCGCCAATTCGGCATTGGCCGAGTTTTGGTTGGCGATGACAAAAACTTTATGGGTGGCCAAGACTGGGTGGCCGAGCACGGTGCCGAATTGCACGTGATGAATGACCCAGGATTGATCAAGCTCATGGCTGACTTCATAGTCGCCAATGACGAGCTCTGGAACGAGGACATCGGCGAAGACTGAGCCAACTTGTGCTTAAAGTCATTCTGACTGTAAGATAGCCCTAGATAAAGTCAAATTGACTTTTAGAAGGGTGACTGGCTTTGACCGAAGCGCCAGCATTGGCCGTGTCCACGGTTATTTTTACCCTTCGCCCTGACTCATCGGGGTCAATGAAACTTGCTTTGGCATTAGTCCGAAGAATTCGCAAACCATTCGACGGTCTATGGGCACTTCCTGGAGGCCCGCTTGCGATGAATGAAGACATCGCCGACGCAGCATCACGCAACCTTCGCGAAACGACCGGACTCCAACCCCGATACCTTGAGCAGCTTTACGCTTTCGGAAGTCTTGACCGCTCCCCCGGCAGCAATGAGAAAGATCGCGTGGTATCGATTGTCTATTGGGCGCTGGTTGGCAGCGATGAGGCTGCCGCGGCAATCGAAAGCGAAAACGTTTCGTGGTTCTGGGCAGACGATCTTGAAAAACTTGCCTTCGATCACAACCTAATCGTCGAATACGCACTTTGGCGACTTCGAAACAAACTCGAATACAGTCGACTGGCTCATGGCTTCTTAGGTGAGCGTTTTACTCTGGCTCAACTTCGAGAAGTTTACGAAGCGGTTCTTGGTCGAGAACTTGACCCAGGGAATTTCCGCCGCATGGTTGAAGCCAACGGTGCCGTTGTGGCGACCGGCGAAAGACTCGAAGGCACTCGTCACCGTCCACCACAGCTTTACCGCTACGACTCTTCAATAGACCTAACAGATTTAGGCCCACTCAAAACAAGCAACACCAAACAGGAGAAAAAGAAATGACCACAGCATCGGTCAACGAACGCATCCAGTTAATTGTCAAAGGACAGTCTCAGGATTCCACCTGTAGTTCATCTTTGGCAAAGGGGCCGTGGGAATTTGATGGCGGACCAGTTGCCTATGGGCCGGGTGCATCAAGCGAAGATGTAATTCCAAAGGACTCCCCTAAGCAGGGCGTATTACCAGATGAATACAAGACCGCCACCGATGAGGAATTGCACGCGCGCATCCGCGCAGCTAAAGAAACTCTTGGCGACAAAGTTGTAATTTTGGGTCACTTCTATCAGCGCGAAGAAATTGTGCAGCACGCCGATTACCTAGGCGACTCATTCCAACTTGCCAATGCGGCAAAGGCACACCCTGAAGCCGAAGCCATCGTTTTTTGTGGAGTTCACTTTATGGCCGAAACCGCAGACATACTTTCTGCCGTCGATCAGGCAGTTATTCTGCCTAACCTTGCAGCCGGTTGCTCAATGGCTGACATGGCAGATATTGACTCGGTCACCCAGTGCTGGGAAGAACTCACCGAACTCTTTGGCAATCAGCCCGATGCCGATGGTCGAATGCCAATCATTCCGGTGACCTACATGAACTCATCCGCGGCCCTAAAGGGTTTCTGCGGCGAGAACGGTGGAATTGTTTGCACCTCCTCTAATGCTGAAATCGTTTTGAAGTGGGCATTCGAACGCGGACAGCGAGTGCTGTTCTTCCCTGACCAGCACCTTGGCAGAAACACCGCAAAGGCAATGGGAGTATCACTCGAGCAGATGCCTCTCTGGCACGGTCGCAAGGCGCTTGGCGGAAACACCGCCGAACAACTACAGGATTCAAAAGTTATTCTTTGGAACGGCTTCTGCTCAGTGCACAAGCGTTTCAACGTTGGTCAAATTGAAAAAGCCCGCGCCGAGTTCCCAGGGGTTCGCGTGATTGTGCACCCTGAGTGCCCAATGGATGTTGTTGATGCAGCAGACGAATACGGCTCTACCGACTACATTCGCAAGGCAGTAGCTGGCGCAACCGAACCAACCACTTTTGCCATTGGTACTGAAGTCAATATGGTGCAGCGTTTGGCAGCGCAGTATCCGCAGCACAAAATCTTCTGCCTAGATCCAGTTGTTTGCCCTTGTTCAACCATGTATCGCATCCACCCTGGCTACCTCGCCTGGGTGCTCGAGCGCTTGGTTGCTGGTGAAGTAGTAAACCAAATCAAGGTGGACAGCAAAGTTAGCAAGACTGCGGCAATCGCACTTGAGCGCATGTTGGCGGCGAAACCTCTCTAATGAAAAAACTTGTTGTAATCGGTAGCGGTGTTGCCGGGCTAATTGCCGCGGTAGAAGCTAGTCGCACCCACGAGGTTGTCTTAGTTACCAAGTCAAACCTCGCCGAGAGTAATACCCACTACGCACAGGGTGGCATTGCGGCGGTAACGACCGATGACGACTCTGTTGCAGAGCACATTGCGGACACTCTTTCTGCAGGTGCAAATTACTGCTACGAGCCTGCTGTAGAAGTCCTTTGCAAAGAGGGCCCTGATTGTATTAACGATTTGATTCGCTTTGGTGTGGACTTCGATAAGCAGGGGGCAAAGTACGCACTCGGTTTAGAAGCTGCCCACTCGCACGCGAGAATTTTGCACGCGGGCGGTGACACCACAGGTGCAGATATAAGTCGAGCACTTGTTCAGACGCTTCGCGAAACCGCCGCAGAAATCCACGAGTACACATTTGTGGTGGACTTTGAGGTTAAGAACGGCGCGGTCATCGGTGTTTGGTTGCTTGATTCTTCAGGAAAACATTTTGTTGACGCGGATGCGGTAATCATCGCCAGTGGTGGCGCTGGCCAGCTTTATCGGCACACCACCAACCCAAGTGTCACAACTGGCGATGGAGTAGCGGCTGCCTTCCGAGCCGGCGCCGAACTTGCCGATGTGGAGTTCTACCAATTCCACCCAACCGCGCTTGCTGTGCCGGGATCATTCTTGATTTCGGAAGCCGTACGTGGAGATGGTGCTGTGCTCATCAACAACAAGGGTGAGCGCTTCATGCAAAAGATTCACCCGCTCGCCGAGCTTGCTCCTCGCGATATTGTTGCGCGAGGAATTCAAGCCGAGATGCTTTCGCAGGGCGGGCAGCCAGTGCTGCTTGATGCAACCGGACTGGGTGGCGATTTCCTAAACCAAAGATTCCCAAGCATCAGCAAGACCACGCGCTCTTATGGATTGGACTGGAGTAAGAATCCAATTCCGGTAACGCCAGCCGCGCACTACTGGATGGGTGGAATTGCCAGCGACATTTGGGGACGCACCTCAGTCAAGGGTTTGTTTGCGGTTGGCGAGGCAGGCTGCAATGGAGCGCACGGCGCGAACCGCCTGGCATCGAATTCTCTACTGGAATCAATCGTCTTTTCACGTCGTGCAGTTAATGTTTTGGATGAACCGTGGCCTGAACACGCGGCATCGGTTCGTTGGAAAGAAAGCGGGCTACTAAGTCTGATTGAACTTGAAGATGAAGCCGATCGTGCACCGCAAAAAAACTTGAATGTGGTTGACCGCGTTGAGCTGCAAACCCTGATGTGGGACAAGGTTGGTCTTGCGCGAACTCGAGACGAGCTGGTTGCCACTCGCAATGAACTTGACCAGTGGAGATCTGCGAATGTTGAAAACCGCTTGTTCACAGACTGGGAAGATGCGAATCTTTTGACGCTCTCCCGCGCGGTTACGGCATCTGCTCTAGCTCGCGAAGAATCCCG
>JBEGUG010000028.1:0-17157 GCA_041179005.1 Actinomycetota bacterium
CCGAAGTTCAAGAAGCGGTACTTTACGGAAACAACTTTGACGTTCAAGTGAAGTGGAAGAATCGCTACGGACGCGAGATGAAGTACACAACAGGCTTTGAAGGCGTGTTGAACTACATCGAAAGAAAGTACCTGGAATCAGAGAATGACTATGCGCGAGCAAAGTGGTCTGACTTCCTTCGCGAGGTTCCATGTCCGGCTTGTGACGGCCAGCGCCTGAAGCCTGAAGTGCTGGCAGTTAAGGTGGCAGAAAAGTCAATTGCCCAGGTAGCTGCGATGAGCTTGGGAGAAACCGTCAAGTTCTTCAATGATATTTCTCTAGACAAGCGCGATGTAAAGATTGCCGCGCAGGTGCTCAGGGAAATTAAAGGACGCCTTGAATTCCTTATGGCCGTTGGTCTTGATTACCTAAGTCTTGAACGTTCCGCTGGCAGTCTTTCGGGTGGAGAGGCGCAGCGAATTCGACTCGCTACTCAAATTGGGTCTGGTCTTACCGGAGTTCTATATGTTCTTGATGAGCCAAGCATTGGTCTTCACCAGCGCGATAACCGAAAACTCATTGAGACATTGTTGAAATTGAGAGATTTGGGCAACACCTTGATCGTTGTCGAGCACGACGAAGACACAATCAAGACATCTGACTGGGTGGTTGATATTGGTCCAGGGGCGGGTGTTCACGGTGGCGAGGTCGTGCACAGCGGAACCTATAAAGATCTTCTCAAGAACCAAAAATCAATCACGGGCGCCTTCATGTCTGGACGCGAAAAGATTGCAACACCAACGAAGCGTAGAAAAATTGACCCTGCACGCAAAATAAAGGTTGTCGGTGCCAAAGAGAACAATCTAAAGAACGTTGATGTTGAATTCCCGCTAGGAACATTTACGGCCGTAACCGGAGTCAGTGGTTCAGGCAAATCCTCACTGGTAAACGATGTGCTCTACGAAGTATTAGCTAACAAGCTAAACAATGCCAAGGGTGTGGCTGGAAAGCACACTCGCATTGAAGGCCTAGAGCTGCTCGACAAAGTAGTGCATGTAGATCAAAACCCAATTGGACGAACACCCCGTTCAAATCCAGCTACGTATACGGGGGTCTTTGATCACATCAGAAAGCTATTTGCGGAGACTCAGGAGTCCAAGGCCCGCGGCTACCAGCAGGGTAGGTTCTCGTTCAACGTTAAGGGTGGTCGCTGCGAAGCTTGTTCTGGCGATGGAACTCTGCGAATTGAGATGAACTTCCTGCCGGATGTTTATGTTGCCTGCGAGGTTTGCCACGGTAATCGCTACAACCGCGAAACACTCCAGGTGAAGTACAAGGGTAAGAACATTGCTGAAGTGCTCGAAATGCCAATTGCAGAGGCTGCGGAGTTCTTTGCTGCGATCTCTTCGATTGCCAGGTACTTGGAGACTTTGGTTGAGGTTGGTCTTGGCTACGTGCGGTTGGGGCAAAGCGCGACCACACTATCCGGCGGTGAAGCTCAGCGCGTCAAACTCGCAACTGAATTGCAACGCAGATCAAATGGTAGAACTATCTACGTTCTTGATGAACCGACTACCGGTTTGCACTTCGAAGACGTTCGAAAACTTCTGCTTGTGCTAAATAGCCTCGTTGAAAAGGGAAACACCGTTTTGGTCATCGAACACAATCTTGATGTCATCAAATGTGCCGACTGGATCGTAGACATGGGTCCTGAGGGCGGTTCACGCGGTGGCGAGGTAATTGCCATTGGAACGCCCGAGCAGGTCGCGAAGAATTCGAAGAGCTTTACGGGCGGTTTCCTTAAGGAAATGCTGGGCTAATGGCCAACGAGCTCTCTTTCCGCCCTAAGACGGGGGAGATTCCAACTGAGCCCGGTGTTTATCGATGGCTCGATGCAAACGGTCGCGTCCTTTACGTGGGCAAGGCAAAAAACCTTAGAGCGCGACTCAGCAACTATTTTGGCCCACTAGATTCGTTGCACGAGCGAACCAGGCGAATGGTGACCTCCGCAGCTGATGTGCAGTGGACAATCGTCAATAGCGAATACGAGGCTCTGCAACTCGAATTCACCTGGATTAAGGAATTCGATCCACCTTTCAACGTTAGATTCAAGGACGATAAGTCATACCCATACCTTGCGGTTTCAATTGCAGAATCTGTGCCAAGGGCATTCATTACTAGGAATCGTGAACTTAGGGGAGTCAAGTATTTTGGCCCCTACACCCAAGCTTGGGCTGTCCGAGAAACTCTAGATACTCTACTCAAGGTCTATCCGGTTAGGTCGTGCACCAAAGGTGTTTACCAAAGGGCGCAATCAAGCAACCGCGCCTGCCTGCTCGGCGACATTGGGAAATGTGCCGCTCCATGTGTTGGCAGGGTAGACACCGCGGAACACAAGGTGATCGCAAAACAGTTCATTGATTTTATGGCTGGCGGAGACTTGAAGCATGTTGAAGTTCTTCGAAAGAAGATGGTCGAAGCATCTGGCGCTCAACAGTATGAACTTGCAGCCCAATATCGTGACGATGTTGAAGCACTCGAAGCGGTATTGGAGAAGAGCGCGGTTGTTTTTAGCGACCAAACCGATGCTGACCTATTCGGAATTGCAGATGATGAACTAGCTGCTGCAGTTTCAATGTTTATAGTTCGTGGCGGCCGCATTCGCGGTGTTCGCGGCTGGGTAATCGATAAGGAGCTTGAGCGTGATTTACCCGAGCTTGTTGAATACGTGCTGCAAAATGTTTACGCTCCAACCGACGGCGCTGAACCGCAAGAAATTCCACGCGAAGTAATTATTCCCATAGATCCTGCAGATAAAAACGAAGTGGCAATGTGGCTCGCAGCAATCAGGGGGAGCAAAGTCGATCTACACGTTGCTCAACGCGGAGACAAGGCAGCCCTCGCTAAGACAGCTCTAACCAACGCCAAACATTCGCTCATGCTTTACAAAACTAGAAGAAGCGCCGATTTCACCTCAAGAGCTGACGCTCTAGCCGGAATCCAGAAAGCATTGAACCTAGAAGCTGCACCGCTTCGCATCGAATGCTTTGACGTCTCGCACCTTAGCGGCACGAACGTTGTGGCCTCGATGGTTGTTTTCGAAGACGGGCTACCTAAGAAGGATCACTACCGACGTTTTTCTATCGATGAGACGCAGGACGACACTGATTCCATTTATCAAGTGCTAAGTCGGCGATTGAAATATTTGCGGGAGCCGGATGTTATTGAAGAGGATTCGAACAGCAATAAGTTTTCATATCGACCTTCATTGCTTATAGTCGACGGAGGTTTGCCTCAGGTTAACGCAGCCCAGCGGGCAATCAACGAAAGTGGGGTTGCCGGGCTGACTGTCATTGGTCTAGCCAAGCGTCTCGAAGAAGTATGGCGTCCGAAGCAAGATTTTCCAGTAATTCTCCCGCGAGCCACCGATGAGTTATTTCTTCTCCAACGAATCCGCGACGAGGCACACCGCTTTGCTATTACGTACCAACGCCAAAAGCGGTCATCAACTATCTCGAGTGCCCTGAGCGAAATCCCTGGTCTGGGGGAAAAGCGCGTGAACGCCCTGCTTAAGCACTTTGGCAGCGCCAAACGACTCAAGCTGGCAACAGCCGATGAAATCGCTGAGGTAGCCGGCATCGGTCCGGTTTTAGCCCAGCAAATTCAAGAAACCCTGGTTTCCTAAAACCAGCTCATCGGCGTGTCGTAAAGGGCTAGACTTCTAGCAATCCGCGTCACAGCGGGCAACACGCCGATACGGTTGGGGGATTCATGGCCGCAGACAGAAAGCACGAGCTATTGCTTGTGACTGGCATGTCCGGTGCCGGCAGATCAACGGTTGGCAACGCCCTAGAGGACCTCGGTTGGTACGTGGTAGACAATCTTCCGCCTCAAATGCTGGAACCAATCGCTGATCTATTTAGCTTGGCTAAAACTCCTTTGCCTCGACTAGCCGTAGTGATAGACGTGCGCGGCGGAGAATTCTTCAGCGAATTGAATGACCACCTGATTTCCTTGAGGTCGAGAAACATAAATCTTCGTGTTCTGTTTCTTGAGGCAACAGATCAAGCACTGGTTAAGCGCTTTGAGGCAGTTCGCAGACCACACCCGCTGCAAGGCAACGGCACAATCCTTGATGGCATCGCTGAAGAACGAATTCGCATGTTGAGTCTTCGTGAATCTGCCGACGTCATCATTGACACCAGCGATTTAAATGTTCATCAACTTTCTAACAAAGTTTCTGATGGTTTCTCATTAGAACAAACCAGTAAGTTGCACATCACCGTGATGTCCTTTGGCTTTAAATACGGTTTACCTTCCGATGCCGATCTTGTAGCGGACATGCGCTTTTTACCTAATCCGTTTTGGCAGGAATCACTGCGACCATTCACCGGTGAAGACGAGCAGGTCAGCGATTTCGTTCTAAACCAAGAGGGCGCAAGCGAATTCGTTGAGAATTACCTCGCTGCACTCAAGCCTGTGCTTAGGGGCTACGTAAACGAGAACAAGAGATATGCAACTATCGCAATTGGTTGCACCGGCGGAAAGCATCGCTCGGTTGCGGTTTCAAGATTCATAGCTGCTGAATTGGCAAAGCTAGAGGACGTGGCAATAAGTATCAAGCATCGAGACTTGGGCAAGGAATAGAGGAAAAATGGCACTCACAGCGGATCTCAAGGATGAGTTGGCGCGAATTGACATCAACAAAAATGCGGTTCGCGTTGCCGAACTCTCAACTATTTTGCGCTTTAGTGGCGGCCTACACCTGATCTCAGGCAAGGTTGCGGTTGAAGTCGAACTCGACACCGCGCAACTAGCGCGCAGAGTGCGCAAAGACCTTGCCGAATTGTTCGGTATCGAAAGCGAACTCGCGGTAATTTCTGCAAGTGGTATCCGAAAGAGTAGCCGCTACCAAGTGCGAGTAATCAAGCAGGGCGATGTCTTGGCTCGTCAAACCGGTTTACTAGATTCACGCGGTAGACCCGTTCGAGGACTTCCTGCGAATTTGGTTTCTGGTTCCATTCCCGAAGCGCAGGCTGTGTGGCGCGGCGCATTTCTAGCGCACGGTTCACTAACTGACCCGGGGCGATCTGCCGCCCTTGAGGTCACCGCTCCGGGAAACGAAGCAGCCATGGCATTGGTTGGAGTTGCTCGACGACTTGGCGTCACAGCAAAAGCTCGCGAGGTCAGAGGCGTTTATCGGGTTGTTGTTCGTGAAGGTGAAGCGATTGCAACCATGCTTACCCAAATGGGCGCCCACACACAGGTATTGCGCTGGGAAGAAATGCGCCTGCGTCGAGAAGTGCGAGCAACCGCAAACCGCTTGGCGAATTTTGATGATGCAAACCTTCGCCGATCAGCTCAGGCTGCCGTTGCTGCTGGTGCCAGAGTTGAACGAGCACTTGAGATTCTTGGTCCAGAGATTCCAGATCACCTGCTCTACGCAGGTCAGCTGCGCCTGAAGCACAAGCAGGCAAGCCTGGATGAACTTGGCCACCTTGCCGAACCAGCCATGACCAAAGATGCCATTGCCGGCAGAATTAGACGCTTGCTGGCCATGGCTGATAAGCGTGCCGAGGAGCTAGGCATCCCGGCAACAGACGCATTTTTACCCGATGATCTCGACGAGTAATCCCGGTCCGGCATAAACAACCACAGTTCAGAGTTAGTCTTTTTACAACCAAATCAGGAGCGAAAAAATGAACAAATACACCCTTCCAGAGCTTTCATACGACTACGCAGCCCTTGAGCCAAGCATTTCAGCCAGAATCATGGAATTGCACCACTCAAAGCACCACGCTGCCTATGTTGCAGGCATTAACGGGGCACTGGACCAGCTAGAAGAGGCTCGTACCAAGAACGATTTCGCCTGGGTAAACAAGCTCCAAAAGGACCTGGCTTTTCACCTTGGCGGCCACGTCAACCACTCGATTTTCTGGAAAAACCTGGCACCCGCCAACAGTGACCGTCCACAGGGAGAACTTGCGGCGGCAATCAACGAGTACTTTGGCTCATTTGAGGCCTTCCAGTCCCATTTCAACGCCGCAGCGATGGGAATTCAGGGATCCGGCTGGGCATTCCTGGCCTGGGATGTGCTTGGAAAGCGACTAATCATTGAGCAGCTTTACGACCAGCAGGGCAACGTGGTTCCTGCCAGCGTGCCTCTTTTGATGCTGGACATGTGGGAGCACGCCTTCTACCTGGACTACCAAAACGTCAAGGGCGACTATGTAAAGGCCTTCTGGAACATCATCAACTGGGCTGACGTTCAGGCTCGGTTCGAGGCTGCTCAAAGCAAAACTAGTGGGCTACTGCTAGTCTGATAAAGGTTTTTCCACCCAACGGAGCGTGGCAAATAGCATCCTAAACACCCCCTAATTGCGTCTTTTTGGCGCCTTATTCGTTGGAGATCTCAGTGGCTACTCGTGTTGGAATTAATGGCTTTGGCCGTATTGGTCGTAACTACCTTCGTGCACTACTTGCAAAAGGCAGTGACCTTGTAATCGTTGCTGTAAATGACCTAAGCGATCCTAAGTCTCTAGCTCACCTTCTAAAGTACGACTCAGTAACCGGTCGTCTACCTCAGGAAGTCACCGTTGATGGTCAAAACATAATCGTTGGTGGCCAGACCATCAAGGTTCTTGCAGAGCGCGACCCAGCAAACCTTGGTTGGGGAGATCTGGGTGTTGACATCGTTATCGAATCAACCGGCCGATTTACCAATGCAGAGGCAGCTAGCGCGCACATCAAGGCCGGGGCAAAGAAGGTTTTGATTTCTGCTCCAGCAACTGGCGACGCTGAGACTTTCGTTATCGGTGTTAATGAGCACCTTTATGACAACGAGAAGCACCACATCATTTCAAACGCATCTTGCACCACCAACTGCTTGGCTCCTTTCGCAAAGGTTTTTAACGACAAGTTTGGAATTGAGAACGGTTTGATGACCACTGTTCACGCTTACACAGCTGACCAGAACCTACAGGACGGCCCACATGGTGACCTTCGTCGCGCACGTGCCGCAGCAATTAACATTGTTCCTTCATCAACCGGTGCCGCAAAGGCAATTGGTCTTGTTCTTCCAGAACTAAAGGGCAAGCTTGACGGTTACGCACTTCGCGTTCCAGTCCCAACCGGCTCAATCACCGATTTAACTTTGGTTTCAAAGACCGATGTAACCGTTGAAGAAATCAAGGCGGCTTACAAGGCAGCTTCAGAGTCTGGCCCGATGGTTGGCATCTTGAAATACACCGAGGACGAAATCGTTTCAAGCGACATCGTGACCGACCCACACTCATCGATTGTTGATGCGGGTTTGATCAAGGTTATTGGTCGCACTGTAAAGATCAGCTCTTGGTACGACAACGAGTGGGGTTACTCAAACCGTTTGGTTGAGCTAACTGAACTTGTTGCAAGCAAGCTCAAGTAACCCGTTCGATTTTTCGAAATGCGTAAACTATCAGACCTGCCCAACCTCAGCGGCAAGCGGGTATTGATTCGCTGTGACCTAAACGTTCCACTAGATGGGACGAGAATCACCGATGATGGCCGCATCGTTGCTTCTGTTCCAACAATCAAGTACCTGGTTTCTCAAGGTGCCAAGGTGATTGTTGTTTCGCACCTTGGCCGACCTGACGGTTCGCCAGATGCCAAGTATTCACTGGAACCGGCTGCCATTCGTCTCGGAGAGCTGCTTGGACAAGAAGTTGCATTTGCGAGTGACACGGTTGGAGCTTCAGCATCCAACACTGTAGCTGATCTCACCGATGGTGGGGTAGTCGTTCTAGAGAATCTGCGATTCAACGCAGCGGAGACCAGTAAAGACGAAGCGGAAAGAACTGCCTTTGCGGCAGAGCTTGCGGCTTTCGGGGACTTCTTTGTTAGCGACGGCTTTGGTGTTGTTCACCGCAAACAAGCATCGGTTTATGAATTGGCTAAGGCATTGCCATCTGCGTGCGGACTATTAATTGAAAAGGAATTGGAAGTTCTGACTCGACTAACCAGCAAACCAGAACGCCCTTATCTGGTCGTCCTTGGCGGTTCAAAAGTTTCAGACAAGCTTGGCGTAATTGATCACCTTTTGCCAACCGTAGACAAATTGCTTGTTGGTGGTGGCATGGTGTTTACATTCTTGGCTGCACAGGGATACAAAGTTGGTTCCTCTCTTCTTGAGGCGGACCAGATTGAAACCTGTAAAGAATATCTAAGTCGCGCAGCGGAGCTGGGCGTTGAAGTTATTTTGCCAACCGATGTAGTCGTTGCATCAAAATTTGGAGCCGACGCTGAGGTTGCAATTACACCGGCAAATGAAATTGAGTCATCACCTTTTGCAGCGGCAGGACTTGGACTGGACATCGGCCCTGATTCAGCTAAGCGTTTTGCTGCCGAGATTGGTGCTTCAAAGACTGTGTTCTGGAATGGGCCAATGGGCGTTTTCGAGATTGATAAGTTTGCCAACGGAACTAAAGCTGTTGCGAAGGCACTAACCGAAGTATCAGGTCTGAGCGTTGTGGGTGGAGGAGACTCCGCCGCAGCGGTTCGCATTCTTGGTTTTGAGGACTCTCAGTTTGGGCATATATCAACCGGTGGTGGCGCAAGCCTTGAATTCCTAGAGGGCAAGAAACTGCCGGGACTAGAAGTACTCAACTAGATTCATACAAGCAGAGGAAAAAATAATGGCACGTGTTCCACTAATCGCAGGTAACTGGAAGATGAATCTTGATCACCAGCAGGCGATTGCCTTGGTGCAAAAACTTTCTTGGACCCTTCGCGACGCATCGCACGATTACAAGAATTGCGAAGTTGTAGTCTTTCCTCCATTTACCGACATCCGCAGCGTACAAACTCTGATGGATGCCGACAAACTTGAGCTTGGCCTTGGCGCGCAAGACCTATCGAAGTTTGATTCTGGCGCTTACACCGGTGAAGTATCCGGAGCATTCCTCAAGAAACTTGAAGTCAAGTATGTCTTGATCGGGCACAGCGAGCGCCGTCAGTATCACTCAGAGAACGACGAAACAGTCCAGGCAAAAACCGCTTCGGCCTTCCGCCACGGCATCGTTCCGGTAATCTGCGTTGGCGAGACACTCGAAGAATTGGAGTCCGAAGGCCAGAGCGCGGTTCCAGTCCGTCAGACCCTTGCGGCCCTTGCTGGACACGAAAAGATGGGTGATTTTGTGATCGCCTACGAACCGGTTTGGGCAATTGGAACCGGAAAGGTGGCCACCCCTGAAGAAGCTGCCGCAGTCTGTGGCAAGATTCGTGAGGCCATTTCAGCTGAGCACGGCCCTGAGATTGCCGACGCTACCCGCATTCTTTACGGCGGTTCTGTAAAGGCCAATAACGTGGCTGGCTTCCTTAGAAGCACCGAAGTAGACGGTGTTTTGGTAGGTGGAGCAAGCCTAGATGCCGAGGAGTTCAGCGGTATTGCTCGTTTCCAGAAGCACATCGCTCTATAATTTCGTAGAACACTTATTTAAAGGAACATTTACATGGCAGCGCTACAAATCGCACTTCACGTGCTTCTAGCAATAACCAGCCTCTTGCTTACCCTGATGATCTTGCTTCACAAGGGTCGCGGTGGCGGTCTATCTGACATGTTTGGTGGTGGAGTTACCAGCACCATGGCTTCTTCCGGTGTCGCCGAGCGAAACCTGAACCGCATCACAATCATCCTTGGAATTGTCTGGGTAGTGGTCATCATCACCCTGGGTCTGTTCAATCGCTTCAACCTAGTTGGCTAGTTTTAGCTCAATAAAGATCGGCTAGAAAATGAGTACTGGGGGATCCGCCATAAGAGGTTCTCGCGTGGGCGCGGGACCGATGGGCGAGCAGGATCGCGGATTCAAGGCCGAACGAATCACCGTCAGCTACTTCTGCTCTGCGGGTCACGAGTACAGCCCACAATATGCGGCAAACGTCGAAACCGCAGAAATCCCTGAACTTATTGATTGCCCAAGCTGTGGTTTACCAGCCGGTCAAGACAAAGCTAATCCGCCAATCGTCACCAAGCACGAACCTTACAAAACGCACCTTGCCTACGTAAAAGAACGCCGCACGGCAACAGAGGCCAAAGAGCTTCTAGATGAGGCTGTGGCCGCCGTTCGCGAACGCAGAATCCGTCTTGCGGAAGAAGCAAAGGTTGCAGCAAAGGATGCAGCAAAGGCAGCAACGAAGAAAGCCGCAGCCGATGCAAAGGCAGCAAAAGCGGCTTTGAAGCCTGCAGCCAAGGTTGTTGAGAAACCAGTGGCTAAAGCCCCGGCTAAAACAGAAGCGAAGGCGGCTGCAAAAATCACTTCTAAGCCGGCTGCCAAGCCAGTTGCTAAGGCATCAGCAAAATCGGCAGCAAAGGCTCCTGCTAAATCAGTGGCTAAGCCTGCAGCAAAGAAGGCTGTAAAGCCGGCGGCAAAAACTGCCAAGAAGAAATAGCTGCTAGCAGCCGAAAGCCTTAGTTCCGGCAGTTGAGTCAATGAACCACTGCGTGCGAATCGTTCCGTGAACATTTCCAACCGGTAGCACACTCGGTTCATCACCCATCGCAACCGCAACCGCATCCTGCTTGTCAGCTCCAGCGACAACAAACCAAACTTCATCTGCAGAATTCAAAGCCGAGTAACTGAACGAAAGTCTCTGCTGAGGTGGCTTTGGGGAATCCGGTTCCGCGATAATCCAATTCTGCGAATTAGCTTCAGGCTTGCCTTGAAAAAGACTTGCCACGTGACCATCAGGTCCCATACCGAGTAGCACAAGGTCAAAGTGGGGATCGATAGCAGAAACTACAGCGTTGAATTCAACTGCTGCCGCATCCAGATTCAGGTCGCCGTCTGACGACGGAAATTCATGAACTTTGGATTCATCGAGTTCCAAGTAGTTGAGTAGAGACGTTCTTGCTTGCAGCGCATTGCGATCGGCGCTTGCTGCTGAAACAAAACGCTCATCACCCCACCAAAAGTGAACTCGATTGAAATCAACCAACTCGTGGGACGGGTTTGCTCGAACAGCGGCAAGGGTGGCGATACCAACAGTCCCGCCAGTGAGCATTAGGTGAACTTCATCTTTAGATTTCAAAAGCTCGATCAACTTATCAATTAGACGCAGCGCTGTATTCTCGGCAACACTTGCCGAATCACTGAATCGATTTACGATTGCCTTTGAAGTCGCCAAGATCTATTTTGCTTTCTTAACTGATTTGATCGGCTTTGCGGCTGCTTTAACCGTTGTCTTGGTCGCTGGTTTAACAGTTGGTTTAGCCTTTGCTCCAAAACTCTTGGTGATTACTTCACCGAATAGATCGTCGGGGTCTAGGCGGCGCAGATCTTCACTCAAACAGTCGCGAAGGCTTCTTCTAGGTAGAGAAATCTCTCGAAGTGGCTGCGAGGGTTGCACTAGAACTGCTTTATCCAAAACTTCTCGGTTGATTTCGAGGGTCCCAGATTTGCGAATCAACTTGATGCTCTTGATTATGTTGATTGATTTAGCCGGCGTAGTTCTGGTTATCTTCACCGGAATGTTCAACTTGAGTTCAAGCCAGGCACCAAGCAAGTCGATACTTGGCGAGTTCGACGCGCCAACCAGTTCTGCACTGAGAACCTTTTCATAAGGTGGCTGATCTAACATGTTGGCAAGTTGGGTGCGCAAGACCGTTAGTCGAGTCCAGGCGAAATCACTGTCACCGGGTTCATAGGTTTTTGCCAGGTTCTTGAAGTGGGCAATTGGGTTCTTCTGGCTGGCTGCGTCGGTGATTCGTCTGGTCGCAATGCGCCCGAGCGGAGATTGAGCGGCGTTCACGGGTGCTTCGTTAGGCCACCAAGCCACGACAGGGGCGTCCGGAAGTAGCAATCCGGTAATCAGGCTCTCTGGATCGCTAGCAGCTTCACCATAGGCACGAAGCACGATTACCTCAGAGGCACCGGCATCGCCCCCAACGCGAATCTGAGCGTCCAACTTGGCATTCTTTTTGCTCTTGCTGTTGTCATCTGCTAGAACGATGATTCTGCAAGGGTGCTCGCGTGAAGCATCATTTGCTGCTTGGATTGCTGGCTCAATGCCCTTAAAGTCTGTCTCGATTACCAAAGTTAGAACGCGGCCTAGTGCAACGACGCCACCCTGCTCGCGTATTTGAACGATGCGCTTTGAGACTTTGCTGATTGTGGTGTTTTCAAGATCGATGATCACGGAATTCTCCATTCGCGGCCATCGCGGGCCATCATTTCATCTGCAGAGCTAGGGCCCCAAGTTCCTGGCCGATACTGTTCCGGCTTTCCCTTTTTCTCCCAGAAACTGACAATCGGGTCAAGAATCTTCCAAGAAAGTTCTACCTCTTCGTGTCTTGGGAAAAGTGGTGGATCACCCAAAAGCACATCCAGGATCAAACGCTCGTATGCTTCTGGGCTAGCTTCAGTAAATGCGTGGCCGTAGCCAAAATCCATAGTCACATCACGAATCTGCGTGCCAATTCCCGGCACCTTGGAACCAAAACGAATCGTAATTCCCTCATCAGGCTGAACTCTAATTACCAACGCGTTCTGTCCAAGTGCGCTCGTCTGGGTCTCTGCGAAAAGTTGCTGAGGCGGTTTCTTGAACACGACAGCAATTTCGGTCACACGACGTCCAAGGCGCTTTCCTGCGCGTAGGTAAAAGGGAACTCCTGCCCAGCGAGGGGTGTTGATGTCTAATCGCATGGCTGCGTAGGTCTCTGATACCGATTTAGGGTTCATACCGTCTTCGTCAAGGAAGCCAGTGACTTTTTCGCCGCCCTGCCAGCCACCCGCGTACTGACCTCGCGCAGTGTGCTTGGAAATATCTTTGGGGACTCTTACTGCAGACAAAACTGTTTCTTTTTCAGCGCGCAGATCAGCGGCATCCAGAGAGCGAGGCTTTTCCATTGCGGTTAGCGCAAGAAGCTGCAGCAGGTGATTCTGAACTACATCTCGAGCAGCGCCGATGCCGTCGTAGTAACCCGCACGACCGCCAACACCGATGTCCTCGGCCATGGTGATCTGTACGTGATCGATGTAATTGGAATTCCAAAGCGGTTCAAAAAGCATGTTCGCGAAACGCAAAGCCAAAATGTTTTGAACTGTTTCCTTACCAAGGTAGTGGTCGATTCGGAAAACGGAATCTGATGGAAAAACGGACTCGACCACAGAATTTAGCTCTCGAGAGGTCTTCAAGTCACGACCAAAAGGTTTTTCGATGACTACACGGCGGAATTCATCCGGACCGGCTTTCGACAATCCAGAACGCTTAAGTTGCTCGCAGACTTGAGCAAAATCCTTCGGTGGGATTGACAGATAGAAAGCGTGATTTCCGTTGGTGCCAACTTTTTCATCAAGCTCATCTATCGTGCTCTTCAAGCGGTCGAAAGCATTGTCGTCGTGGAACTCACCGGAAACGAAGCGAATGTTTTCTGCCAACTGCTTCCAAACAGCTTCATTCCATGGAGTTCGAGCGTATTCCTTGACTGCTTCCTTAACGACCTTGCCGAAGTCTTGGTTTTTCCATTCACGACGAGCAAAACCAACTAGCGAAAATCCTGCTGGCAATAAACCTCTATTGGCCAAGTCATAAACGGCCGGCATTAGTTTCTTGCGGGAAAGGTCGCCAGTAACGCCGAAAATGATTAGCCCACTAGGGCCCGCAATTTTATTTAGGCGGCGATCATCCGGATCTCTAAGCGGATTATTTCCGGCAGAAACTTTGCTCATCGAGGCGCTTCTTCCTAAATTGCGTTCTTTATAGCTGCGATACCGGACTTTGCTTCAGCAAGTGTAAGCGTCAACACCGGACGACCAAGAGCACCCAGAACTTTGGCATCACCAGCCGCCTGAGAAGCGATTAATTCACCGAATGTGAAGTCACGCCCAGGAACTGCAATGTCATTTTTCGCATGCGCGACGATCTGGAGATAGACACCCTGTCGAGGACCGCCCTTGTGGTACTGACCGGTCGAGTGCAAGAAACGAGGAGCCCAACCAAATGTCACGGGACGTCGAGTCTTGTTTGCGATTAAGTCACGGAGATCAGTGGCTTCTGGAACCGATGTGCGGTCGAGATAGGCATGTACTGAGACATAACCCTCATCGTCATCGAGGTTTGCCAACAGAGCCTTGATTGCATCAGCAACAGTGTTTCCCGATACCTCAAGCTCAGTAGTACGAACTTCAACCTCATCAGAGGTGAACAGGGGAGCCATAGCGGCATCGCGCTGCTCAAGCATTCCGCGTGCGGCTATCTTTGCTGATTCAACGTCCGGTTGATCAAATGGATTGATGCCAATTAGGCGACTCGCAACAACC
Source organism: Actinomycetota bacterium (assembly GCA_041179005.1). GTDB lineage: Bacteria > Actinomycetota > Actinomycetes > Actinomycetales > Microbacteriaceae > Rhodoluna. Next base: position 14,274 of record JBEGUG010000028.1, read on the forward strand.
GTGGCGTATTCCCAGAGCATAAATTGCGCTCCCAAGGAACCCGAAACTGAAACGGCATCGCCTGCAACAGGCTTAGCCTCGGCCTGAACGTGAACCGCAAGCAGGTCGGCGAGTCCAGAGTGCAATTCAGCGCTCTCTGGATCGAGAACTACCGGAAGAATTCCCTTGGATAGCTTTCCAGTTGATTCAGCAATTAACTGTTCGGCCCAATCTCCAAAACCAACAATCGGAGTACCATCGGCCACAACGCCGATCTTGTCGCGATTGCCCATCTCTCCTGGAGTGCGAGCCAATGCCGCGCCAAGAATTAGACCGGGATTATCTTCAGAATCACTGGCGAGTAATTCTGCAACGTCTTGCGCATCCTTAAGTAAAGCAGCGATGTCCGCGCCAGCTAGCCCAGATGGAACGATGCCAAAAGCGGTTAGCGCCGAATAGCGCCCTCCGACAGTAGGGTCTGCATTAAAGATTCGATAGCCGTCGGCTTTTGCAGCTGCTTCCATTGGTGAACCTGGGTCTGTAACCACGATGATGCGTTCAGTCTTATCGATACCAGCATCGGTGAATGCCTTCTCAAAGATTCGCTTCTGAGAATCTGTCTCTACGGTGGATCCAGACTTCGATGAAACAATTACTGCAGTCTTTGAAAGATCGCCGGCAAGTGCCGCACCAACCTGATCTGCATCGGTTGAATCAAGAACCACAAGATCAACACCCGCAGTGTTGGTAATTACCTCAGGAGCCAAAGATGAACCGCCCATGCCGCAAAGCACAAAACGATTTACACCTTTTTCATTGAGTTCCTTCTTCAAGGCAAGAATTGAATCAACAAGGGGAGCCGAATCAAAAGCCGAAGTCACCCAACCTAAGCGAATCGATGACTCTGCTTCTGCTTCTTTACCCCAGAGCGTGAAATCTTTTGCCGCGATGCGACTTGCAACCTTGTCGCTTACTAGTTGGTTGATATTGTTCGAAACAGCAGCAGCAGCGGTGCCTGCAACTATTACCTTTAGTGCCATTACTTTGCAGCCTTTAGAGCTGAATCAACAGTTTCGACCAGCTCACCCCAAGAAATGATGAACTTTTCCACACCCTCGTCTTCAAGTAACTGTGTGGCATCGTCTAGTGAAACACCAGCAGCTGCGACTGCAGCCAAGACTTCGCGCGCGTTTTCGTAGTTGTTGGTAATTGAAGCAGCAGGTACAACACCGTGATCAAAAACCGCTTCCATAGTTTTTTCAGGCATGGTGTTTACCAGCTGAGGAGCGACCAGCTCTGTCACGTAGAGGGTGTCAAGTAGGGCAGGGTCTTTTACTCCGGTCGAGGCCATCAGTGGACGTTGGACGTTCGCTCCAGCTTCGGCAAGGGTTGACCAAGTATCGGTAGAAAATTCCTGCTCGAACACTTCATAGGCAAGGCGCGCATTAGCTAGCGCAGCCTTGCTCTTAAGCTCTGGCTTGCCAGCCGCTTCTAGTCGCTTGTCAATTTCTGTGTCAACACGTGACACGAAGAACGAGGCAACAGAATGGATTTTTGAAACATCGTGACCGTTTGCTTTAGCAAGCTTTACTCCATCGATGTATGCAGCAATCACTTCTCTGTATCGTGACAACGAGAAAATCAGAGTTACGTTGACGCTAATTCCTTCGGCGATAACGGCGGTGATCGCAGCAAGACCAGGCTTAGTCGCGGGAATCTTAATCATCACGTTTTCACGATCTACAGCCGCAAAGAGTTCTTTTGCCTGCTTGATTGTGCCAGCTGCATCATTGGCAAGACCTGGTTCAACCTCGATGGACACTCGTCCGTCGAAACCGTTTGTCGAAGTGTAAACGCCAGCGAAAATATCGCAAGCGTCAGCAACATCCTTGGTGGTGATAGCAAATATTGCAGAAGTGGCATCTGCGCCCGAGGCCGCTAGTTCTGAAACTTGATCCTGGTAGCCCTCGCCCTTTGCCAACGCACCAGCAAAAATTGTTGGGTTGGTGGTCACTCCGGAAACGGAACGGCTGGTGATCAGGTCCTTTAGGTTTCCTGAAACAATTCGCGAACGCGATAGGTCATCGAGCCAAATACTTACGCCATTTGCGGAAAGTTGAGCTAGTGGGTTTAAAGACATGTGTATTTCTCTCTTTTCAAGTTTTCTAAATCGGCTTCTAAATTTGTTTCTGAATTGGTTCCTGAACTAAAGCGCAGCGATAGTTGATTTTGCGGCTGAGACGACGGCTTCGGCTGTCATTCCAAATTCGCGATACAAAGTTTTTGCGTCAGCCGATGCGCCAAAGTGCTCAATAGAAACGCTCTGGCCAAATGGGCCAACATACTTGTTCCAACCGAGCGCGAGTCCGGCCTCAACTGAAACCTTTGCTTTCACGGCCGCAGGCAGAACTTGCTCGCGGTAGGCAGCCGGTTGCTCATCAAACCATTCAAGACACGGGGCCGATACCACTCGAGTCGCAACTCCCGATTCCTCAAGCTGGATGCGAGCCGCCACGGCGATTTCAACTTCTGAACCAGTGGCGATCAAGATGACTTCAGGCTTGCCGCTAGAAGCTTCAAGCAATGTGTAAGCACCCTTGGCGGTGTTCTCTGCTCCAGCAAAAACAACGCCGGTTTCATCGGCTTCACCTCTTGCGAATACAGGTAGGTTCTGTCGGCTTAGAGCCAACCCCGATGGACCTTGGCGGCGCTCGAGAACTGTCTTCCATGCATAGGCAGTTTCATTGCCGTCGGCTGGGCGAACGATGTCCAGGTTAGGAATGGCTCTCAATGTTGCCAACTGTTCGATTGGCTGGTGAGTTGGACCGTCTTCGCCAAGTGCAACAGAGTCGTGAGTCCAAACAAAAATTGATGGCACACCCATTAGTGCTGCAAGACGAACGGC
>JBEGUG010000029.1:0-8613 GCA_041179005.1 Actinomycetota bacterium
CTACTCGGGAAAAGCTGACTGGTCTGCAATTGCAGAACTCAGGGAAGCCTTACCGGATGTGCAGATATTAGGAAATGGTGATATTTGGTCGGCTGGAGATGCCGTGCGAATGATGCGAGAAACCGGTGTAGACGGAGTTGTCGTTGGTCGTGGTTGTTTGGGTAGACCTTGGCTATTCGGTGATTTACAGGCTGCCTTTGATGAATATCTTCAGAATCCAAATTCAGATGCCGCGATTAATCCGATTCAGCCGAATCTGGGTGAGGTTGCCGATGCGTTCAAACGTCATGCCGAATTACTAGTTGAGTTTTTTGAAAGTGAAATGCACGCCTGTCGTGACATTCGCAAGCACGTGGCTTGGTATTTCAAGGGGTACCCGGTCGGCGGGGAATTCAGAGCCGCACTTTCTCAAGTGGAATCCCTTGCCCACATGGATGACATCCTGGCAACGTTGGATCGCTCACAACCATATCCTGGCGAAGAAGCAGAGGGTCCTCGCGGCCGTCTTGGCGGAGCAAAAGTTTGCGCACTTCCAGAAAACTGGTTGCAATCTCGAGAGCTCGTTGGTGATCAACGAAGTGTTCTTCAAGAGGCAGAGCTGGGAGTGTCCGGCGGCTAATGGAGAGAGATCTTTTTGAAAACGGCTACACAGATTTTGATCGCGAGCGTTTCTTGCCAGAAACCAGACGCGCGAATACTCATCGGGGTGAATTTGCTAGAGATAGAGCGCGTGTATTGCATTCCTCGGCGCTAAGGCGTTTGGGAGCGAAAACACAGGTGCTGTCACCAAGCGGAGGGGACTTTGCCAGGACTCGATTGACTCACTCGCTTGAGGTCGCTCAAATTGGTCGCGAGATGGCGATTGACCTTGGCTTAAATGCAGACATTGTTGATATGGCTTGTTTGGCACATGATCTAGGTCATCCACCCTTTGGCCACAACGGCGAGAAGGGTCTGAATGATTGGGCTAATGACATTGGTGGTTTTGAGGGCAACGCTCAAACGCTGAGGTTACTTACTCGAATCGAACCAAAAGTTTTCCTGAGCGACGGCACCAGCATTGGTTTAAATCTAACTCGCGCAAGTCTTGATGCGGCCTGCAAGTATCCGTGGACACTTGCCGATGCCGGTCAGATGCGTGAGCACTCAATAAAGTTTGGCGTTTACGAAGATGATCTTGAGGTCTACTCGTGGATGCGCCTAAATGCTCCAGCTCGTGTCAAGAGCGTCGAAGCCCAAGTTATGGATTTTTCCGATGATGTGGCGTATTCGGTACATGATTTTGAAGATGCAATTGTCTCTGGTTACATCAAGCTTGATGAGTTGGCTGATCTGGCTTCAGAAACTGAATTAATCGAGAAAATCAGCGATTGGAATTCAGGTGTTTATTCAAAGGCCGAGCTCATTGAAGCGCTCAGCAACTTAAGGGCACTGCCAAACTGGCCAACCAAATTTACCCGCACCGCTGAAACCCTAGGCGGACTAAAAAACCTTGCTAGCGATCTAATTGGCCGTTTCGTTAGCCAGACGATCAATGCAATCGTCGACGCTTCACCAGTGGAATCCATGGCTCGTTTTGGCGCGCGACTTGAAGTGCCAGCAACGGTCAAGGCAGAAATTGCAGTTCTTAAAGGAATTGTGTCAGCGTTTCTAATGTCACACGAATCAAGGCGTCCGATCTACGAATGGCAGCGGGAATTGCTTTCGGAACTCGCGGACGCTCTCTTGGCATCTAACGGCGAAAACCTGGATGTGTATTGCACCGGGGCTTGGGCTAAGGCCAAGACCGAGAGCGAAAAGCGCAGGGTCGTGGTTGATCAGGTTGCTTCATTAACTGACCAGAGCGCCATCACGCTCCACAACAGACTCGTGGTCAAGGGCCCGTCATTTTGATAGGCCTAGGATAAAAACCATGGCGGGAAAAATTAGGGCAAGAGACATTGAAGAGGTCAAGTCTCGCGTCAATATTGCCGATGTGGTGGGCGAATACGTTTCATTAAAGAACGCCAGCGTTGGTTCCCTTAAGGGCTTGTGCCCATTTCATGATGAAAAATCACCATCGTTCAATGTTCGCCCGATGCAGGGTTTTTATCACTGCTTTGGTTGTGGCGAAGGCGGGGACGTTTATAAGTTCGTCCAGCAGATGGAATCAATTAGTTTTTACGAGGCTGTAGAAAAATTGGCCAGCCGAGTTGGTTTTGAGCTCACATACGAAGACGGCGGATCGGCACCAGATCAGGGCCAGCGATCAAGAATTTTGGAAGCCAATACCGCTGCAGCTGCTTTTTATCAGAGTCAACTTATGACCGATGATGCCATTCCTGGTCGAGATTTTCTGAAGGGTAGGGGTTTTGATAAAGCTGCTGCCGAAACCTTTGGTGTTGGCTTTGCCCCAAAGGGTTGGAGCAATCTGACTGAACATTTGAAGAAACTCGGCTTCAGCATTGAAGAACTGGTCACCGCAGGACTTGCCACTAAAAGTGACCGCAGTGCCTACGATAAATTCCGCGGGCGTTTGATTTGGCCTATTCGTGACTCAACCAGCCAGGTAATTGGATTTGGCGCCCGAAAACTTTTCGACGATGACCAGGGTCCGAAGTATTTGAACACGAGCGACACCTTGGTGTATCACAAGTCATCGGTGCTCTACGGAATTGATTTGGCCAAGAAAGATATCTCTAAGCAGCAGCGCGTAGTTGTTGTAGAGGGATACACGGATGTGATGGCATGCCACCTTGCCGGCATCACAACCGCCGTGGCAACCTGCGGTACCGCATTTGGCGATGAGCACATCAGGTTGCTCAATCGGATGCTTTCTGCTGAAAAAGACACCCCCGCAGAGGTTATCTTTACCTTTGACCCCGATGCCGCCGGCCAAAAAGCTGCAATGCGCGCATTCAACGATTCGCACAAATTCTCAGCACAAACATTTGTTGCCGTTGGCCCAGAAGGCCTTGACCCTTGTGACCTAAGGAGCGAAAAGGGTGACGAAGCCGTAGTTCAAATGATCGAGAACAAGAAACCACTGTTCGAATTTGCCATCAAGCAAAAGATCTCAAAATTTGATTTAGGCACGATTGAAGGACGAGTAGGCGCTGCTCGTGCTGCCGCTCCGGTAGTAGCAGCCATTCGGGACTCAGCAATGCGCCCAGCATATATTCGCGAGCTTGCTGGTTGGGTAAATCTGGGCGGCAATGAAGTTGCGGCGTTGGTTGATGCTGCAGGCAAAGAGGCAAAGTCAGACGCCGTTAAGGATTTGCGCAGAGATCAATCCCAAGCTGACAGTACAGACGGTTCGCGTGAAACCGTGTCTTCCTCGCAGCAAGTAGACGACAACCAATACCCGCAGCCAAATCTGAACGATCCAATTACACGTTTCGAACGTCAGGTGCTCGAGGTTTTGGTTCAAGTTCCTGCTTCATTCAATCAGGAACAGCTCATCCGTATTGTTCGAGATGGTTTCAGTGCCCCAGCACATAACGCGATTTTGGAAGCAATCGGCACCAGCATGGTATCTCTAGGCTCGGCGGATTGGCTGAACGTTATCGGCAGTGCAACGCCACCAGAACTTCATTCACAATTGCGTGCAATAGCCGCACAGGGCCTACCTGCCAAGACAGCCGAAGACCTAGTCAGGTATGGCCAGGGAGTTATCTCGCGGGCTCTGATCAACGCTTTGGAACACGAGAAAGCTAACTTGCTTTCGTTGTTGAAGCGCAACGACGTTGCTGATGATGCTGCAAAAACTTCAGAGATTCAAAAATCTCTTGTGGAATTAGAAGCCGAACGAAGAAGACTGCAGGGCGTATAAATGGTTCAGATTTCAATGGAACCAAAGGTGTTTCCGGAATACCTTGCTGCCGCTGAATCTGCGGGCGCAGAAGTTGTGCCAATGGGGCCAAATGTTAAGGGTCTGATTTGGTTGGACTATTCCAAGCCTCAAGATCTAGAAAAAATGCTTGATGAAAATCCGCAGATTGAATGGGTTCAATTACCATTTGCGGGTGTAGATGCATTTTCCGAAGTCATTAAGCGTCCGATTAGATTCACCTCGGCAAAGGGTTCGTACCGTGAGCCAGTTGCCGAGCATGCGATCGCCCTATCTCTGGCTCTGATGAGAATCATTCCAGAGCGTGTTCGAACTAAAACGTGGGGAAGGCAATTTGCTGATTCCCTTTATGATGGCAACGTTTTAATCTTTGGCGGGGGAGGCATCACTGAAGAGCTGGTTAAGTTGCTGACTCCCTACAGATCGAACATAACGGTTGTTAGAAACCGGGTGCAGTCCATGGCTGGTGTAGCTAAGACGGTGTCATTTCAGGAACTTGATGAACAACTTCAGGACGCTGATTTGGTTATTTTGGCAGCCGCACTCACACCAGAGACCACACACCTTTTTGATTCATCGAAATTTGCGATGATGAAGCAAAGTGCATACCTGGTGAATGTGTCTAGGGGGCCGATGATAGTCACCGAAGACCTGATATCGGCACTTGAGAATGGCGTAATTGCGGGTGCTGCCTTAGATGTCACTGACCCGGAGCCACTGCCAGATGGTCACCCGCTTTGGAACGCACCGAACATCATTATTACCCCGCATTCTGCTGACACACGGGTCCAGGTCGTCCGTCTGTTCTCACTGAGGATTCAAGAGAATGTTCGTGCATTTGAGGCTGGCTCGGGCTGGGTTGGTCAAGTTGACCCAGTTCTGGGCTACTAAATACGCTGTTGCGGGCTGCTTCTTGCAACTAATTGAGATCAAGCCCAATTCAAGCCATAAATGTTTGGTAATGTAGTCCAGTTGCTAAATCAACATTCCTCGGTAGCTCAATTGGCAGAGCAATCGGCTGTTAACCGATAGGTTCTTGGTTCGAGTCCAAGCCGGGGAGCCACTGTTTTTCAATGATTTGGAGGCCACGTTGATACGTTGGATCCAAGACCACAAATGGCTCTCCTCACTACTTATAGCCGCTTTTGCGTTGCTGTTTTTTGGCGGCATAGACACCTTGGCCCAGGGGTTCTTGGGGCTCGCAGTGAGTTCGATTCTTGCGATTTCAATAGTTTTTGCGGCAAAACTCCCACAGTTGAGCATCGCTCTAGTGATCGCGGGCACAGCTACTGAGCTATTACTGGGATTAACTCCGCTAGCCGGGGGCTTGAGCGCTGCATTTTCACTTTTCCTGACCGCAGCTTTCGCAAAGAAACTTTGGTATTTCATCTCACTGGGCCTCACGATTGTCTCCGGTCTAGTGGTTGCTTGGTTCAACACCTTTGGTGTGGGCGCCAATCAAACAATTTATGGATTGAATCTGCAGACTGAGTCCTCAAAGACCACCGCCTTTATCACCATGGCGCTTTTGGTTATTTCTGCAAACATTCTGTTTTGGTTGCTGGGCAGACTTGCCATTACCTACGAGGTCTATGTTGGTACGGAGTTTGACCGAGCGCTTTCAGCAGAGACTCAGGCAAAGCTTTCGCTCGAGGTAGCAGAACAGAATGAAAGATTTGAGATTGCTCGAGACATTAACGAGCTGACTATCCAGAAAGTAACTGCGGTGATTTCGCAGGCCGAGGGCGGCGCGTATGCCGCAAAGGCAGATTCCGATTCGGCACTTCGTTCACTAGAGCGTGTGGCTCAAAGCGCCAGAGCCGCCCACGCTGAACTTCGCAGGCTCTACGACATGCTAAACAAATCTCACTCCGTCACTGCTGCACCACCGGGTCTTGAAGAATTGAATGCTTTGGCAGTCACCTATCGCGAGTTTGGTTTCAATGTCTCCATCTCACACGAAGGACCACGCTTCCAAATCTCTGAGGGTGCGGGGCTGGCTATTTATCGAATTGTTTTTGATGCGCTTGAGAACGTTAGAAAGCATTGCGTCCTTGGAACCGATGTCACAGTTGATTTCTCTTGGGTCGAAGAGGGAATGCAGGTTCTAGTTAAGGACAACGGCACTGAGGCATTTAGGAGAGGGCAGGTTTCTCTAGATCTCGAAGATTCCGGCTACACAGCCCAAGATGATGTCAGGGCATTGATCGAGACGATCCAGGGTGCTGGTTTGACTGCAATGCGTGAGCGCGCGTCGCTCTACGGTGGAAACATCGAAGCAACACGGGTGCCAGGAGTTGGATTCACTGTGTCGGCAATTTTCCCTCACCTTCGAAGCCTCGCTGGAAACAGAAAATAGCTGCAGTGGTTGATCAGATCCGTGTGGGTATCGTCGACGCTGATGAGGACATTCGCTTCGGCAGACGATTACTGATCGATTCGCAAGAAGATTGCCGAGTCGTTTTTGAAGAAGAGAGCGCAAGCGGTGCTCTCCACCGAGCGCCAGAGGCTCTGCTTGATGTATTGATCATTGACCACCGTGTTCGCGGACTCGACGGAATTTCACTAATCGAAAAACTGATTCCGCTTTATCGGTCAGCAAATAACACCGTGCCTGCAATCATCCTGACCGGGCCTTACTTCAGCTACGAATTGCTGCTAGCCAGTGTTTCGGCCGGAGCAAGCGATCTAGTGACTCTAGATTCAGATTCCGGAGAGCTATTGAAATCAATCAGAAGTTCAATGAGTAAAGATGACGAATTGGACTTTGAGTCTTTGCGGCAGCTGGTAAAGCGCGCCAAGGAAACAGCGTTTTCTTTTCAGGATATTCTGGTGGACCTTGGTGGCCTCGATGAGCGCGAAACCCAAGTTCTAGAGCAGTTTAGAGACGGCCAAGACGACGATTCCATCTCTGCAGCATTAGACCTGCCCAAATATCGAGTTAGAAAAGCACTAGAAAGTATTCTGACTAAGTGTTCGTTGGCTACCAGGGCACAATTATTTTTGGCAATCAATTCCACGGATGGAAAAAATGGCTAAGCAGTCTTCGGTGACGAGTGTTTCCATCGGTGTTGGCCTTGCCACCGGGCTCTACGGAATTTCCTTTGGGGCCCTGTCAGTTGCCGCCGGATTAGACATCTGGCAAACCCAGGTCTTGAGCCTGCTTATGTTTAGCGGCGGTTCTCAGTTTGCTTTTGTTGGAGTGGTTGCTGCCGCAGGCGGTGTGGCCAGCGGAGGAGCGGTAATTGGAGCTGCCATCGTCTCAGCATGGCTGCTTGGAATTAGAAACGGTTTTTATGCCGTGCGGATGGCGCCGATTCTTCAAAGGGTAGGGCTTGGCAAACTAATCCCTGCCCTGCTAACAATCGATGAATCCACTGCCGTTTCCTTGGGGCAACAGGAAATGAAAGATCAGGTAAAAGGATTTTGGATCACGGGAGCTGCGGTTTTCGTGTTTTGGAATCTGATGACTTTTGTTGGTGCGGTGCTTGGCGATGCGCTTGGTGATCCAAGAGCATGGGGTCTTGATGCTGCAGCTGCGGCGGCTTTCTTGGGCCTGCTTTGGCCGAGGCTAAAAGAAAAGCAAGCACTGGCCGTTGCTGTCGCCGCACTTTTCATTGCCACCGTGACGACGCCTTACCTCCCAGCAGGAGTTCCGGTCTTGCTGGCCGGCCTCGCTGCGGTTGTTGTTGGAATTTGGAATTTACTGGGGGGTAAGAAATGAGTCTGTGGACAGGCATTCTTATTGCGAGCGTGCTCGTTTATTCTTGGAAGATTCTAGGTTTCCTTGTCCCAAATTCAGTTCTTAATCATCCTGTGGTTTCTAGAGTGGCTGGGTTGCTTACCGTTGCACTTCTAGCGGCTCTTTTGGGAGTTCAGGGGTTGACCGGCTCAGGCCAAATTGAGTTCGACGCAAGAGTTCCTGCAATTGCAGTAGCTGCATTGCTTTTGTATTTCAAGGCACCGTTTGTAGTTATGGTCGCAGCCTCAGCATTAGTTGCCGGGTTGCTCCGAATGTTTTTTGGTATTTGAATCTTCGTCGAACGATTCCAGTCTGAATTAGGCTTCCAGGTTGTCGCGACCGGGTAACCAACTAAGCCCAGGCTTACCCCAACCGTTGTCACCGATTATGTCGCTGGAAATTTCTTTCCAAGGCTCTGCCAGCTTGTCGACATAAAGCTTCCCATCCAGGTGATCAAATTCATGTTGGAAAATTCTGGCAAACCAACCTTCAGCTTCAATCCTTAATGGGTTCTGATCTAAATCCACACCGCTTACCGTTACAACCTCTGCGCGTTTCAGTGGAAAGCGTTCGCCAGGCACAGAAAGACAGCCTTCAATTTCGGTGTCTTCATCAGCAGGTTCCGTACTTATTGGGCCAAGCTCCAGAACGGGATTGATAATTACTCCGCGGCGCTCATTGCCCTCGTCATCGGGGTAGTCGTAGGTGAAAACCCTGAGCCCAACTCCAATCTGCGGTGCAGCAAGACCTACGCCCGGGGCCTTATCCATGGTTTCAAACATGTCTGCAACAAGTGTGCGCAATTCATCGTCAAAAACTTCAACGGTCTTTGCAGGTGTGTGCAGCACCGGTTCGCCGGTTATGCATATTGGTCTAATGGGCATTCAGCAAATTTACCCCGTAGCCTCAGGTCAATCGGGTAGGAGCCAAGATAAAGTCGAGTAGAGATGTTATTGGGCAGCGAAATGGATTTGGTGGCTATCGGCCCCGGCGTTGATGCCCGCGCACTTGCAATCTTCTTGGCCGTTCTGGCAGCTGTGGC
>JBEGUG010000030.1:0-57170 GCA_041179005.1 Actinomycetota bacterium
ACCTCGGCCCATCGATTCTCACTACTCAAACCGGTCATTACCGTTAGTTCGCCGCCGCCCACAGCTACGCGCGTGCTCAGCCTCTGCAACTGTTCAAAATCGAACCGTTCTTGGCCCACCAGTCGACATGCAGCGGCTAAACCGGCCGGGTGATCAACAAGCCCCAGCAGCAATTCGATGGACGGCGCATGGGTATCAGCGTCAAGCAGGAAAACATTCTTGCCACCCTCAGCAAGTTCTGCGGCCAGTGCCAGCGCAATCGTGGTTCGTCCAGGGGAACCGGCAGCTGACCAAATGCTAATTAATTTGGCCTTATCCATCTGCCAGCGTTGGCCTCAAAATTAGGGAGACGCTGTCTCCATTTGAGACTGCCGCCAGCACCGGACCAACCGCTTCTAACGGAACCCACAGTTCAACCTGAGAGTTCTTCTCGCTAAACATTTCGTTGTCTTCGAAGAGTCTGGCCACTTCGGCGGCGAGCACCAAGACATACGGTTCACCAACCACCTGGTCTTTTTCAGCGGGAGTCACCCAAACATCAACTGATGCTCCGGCAACAACGCCGGACGACAACCCCATCGCAGAGTTAACCACCACCGGCACGCGTTCATCGATGATCGCACTAGCTAAAGCGCTCTTCGCAACGAGTTGACCCGCCCGAAGCGGCCCAAGCACATATGAACCACCGGGCAGTTCATCTTTGCGCAAATAGTGTTCAGCACCCAGGCCTAGATTCACCATAGCGATTTTCATATCTGCGCTGGACACCGGACTTCCGGCAGGAAGATCTCGGGCAGCTACGAGGTATTCATCGGTGTGGTTATTTGATGCAATGGTGAAACCAACTACTCCCACTGAAGATGCAAGCAGGAATAATCCCAGGAGTAGACTCCGAATTTTTGACTGCCGTGGAGAGCGCAACTTTTTTAATTTGGCCATGCCCCCTAGCCAATGTGTTTCTAGAAATCCCCGTTGAGATTATCCACAGACTCGATGCTCAACATTTGGAGCGCTTGAATTGGCACCGCAATCGGCCTCTTGATATCTTTTAGGTAAATAAAGAGCAGACTGCCCGTCACGGTGTGCAGCTGCCCAACCCGGATAAAGGAATCGGAGCCAGCGATACGCCACCTGATTGAACATGGGGTTGGTATGGAATTTAGGAAACCGATGAAGTCAATCGCAAAATTTCTTAGCTTGGGTAGGTTCTGCTCGGTCTCGGCGTGGAAAAGCACCTTGGTAACCGAGCGCATCGGAAAAATGTGCCAGATAGGTGAAACGGAATCAAGTCCGGCAAGAAAATCGGACCCCAGGATCGGCGCGATTAATTCCTTTGGAACCATGCTGGCTGTATTGACCTCAATTGCCCGCGCTCCGCTCGTGATGCTATCTCGCACTCGCGTTTGATTTGCAGCGGCGAATTGAGCCTCAAGGTCCTCAAAAATATCCTCAATGTGCATTTAGCAATTATTTTTATGATTTTGTCGTTGCGTAATAGTTATCCACAAGTTCGTTTAACCACTTGTCTTGAATTAATCGGAGGTCTAGCGTCGTAGTTCTTGGGAAGGTTTCCTAAGAGAAAGAGGAAGGGAATGCCTTCTACATTTGAGAGCAAAGGCGAGGATAACAAGAGTAAAAGCAAGAAGAAAATCAATTCAGCAAAAGCAAATGAACCAGTTGCAAACCAAAGTGCTAAAAAGGTACAACAACACCGAATCAAAAATTTGGTCGAGTCAAATGACTACTTTGGGCCGCAATACAACAGCACCAGTGAACTACCCAATCCAGATGCAAGTCTCCAGGTACTAGCCACCGGAGTAGTTGAAGTCATCGCCGGCACTCGGTCGATTGATCAACTCGCGAGACTGCTTTCCGACGAGGTCTATCAACGACTCTCCCGCCGTGCGATTGAGGCGCGTCAGCGTCGCGATGCCCTTGGACAAAAGACTCACTATCAAAACTTTTCAGTACTCAACATGATGAATTCATCACCCAGAGACGGCGTGATTGAGTCGGTTGTTTTACTAAACGCTCAACGCAGAACTAGAGCAGTAACTATTCGCTTAGAAGGAATCAACAATCGGTGGCGTGCCACCTCAGTTAGCGTCCTTTAGGAACGAAAGAACGAGCTGCCCTGACCGTCTGCAGGCTTCTGCTGGGTTGGGGCGGCTTGGTTCTGCTGTGCAATCTTCTTCTGAGCGCTGGCAGCATCTGCCCCGTGAGCCTCGGCAGCACCATCTTCATTAGGAGCAATGTAGGTGAGCTTTTTAGGATCAATCGCAGGAGTAGGAGCAACCTCAACCTCAATGTTGAAGAGGTAGCCAACTGACTCTTCCTTGATTGCGCCCATCATCTGCTGGAACATTCCGTAACCCTCGCGCTGGTATTCAACCAGTGGGTCACGCTGTGCCATTGCACGAAGACCAATACCTTCTTTTAGGTAATCCATCTCGTAGAGGTGATCGCGCCACTTGCGGTCAACGACAGAAAGTACAACTCTGCGCTCAAGTTCGCGCATTGCAGCCTCACCGATGTTTGCCTCACGCTTGCGGTATTCAACCTTGGCATCGCTAACCAACTCGCGAGTCAACCATTCTTTGGTTAGCTTTGAGCGGTTGCCGGCTTCTGCTAGAACTTCACTAATTTCAAGACCAACCGGGTAGATTGCCTTTAGCTCGGTCCAGAGCGCTTCTAGATCCCAGTCGTTTCCGGTCTGGTCAGAAACGTGACCATCAACAATTGCGCCAATGGCATCTGCCATGAATGTTTCAACGCGCATCGCGATGTCGTCACCTTCAAGAATGTGGCGACGGTCACTGTAAATTGCTTCACGCTGACGGTTTAGAACATCGTCGTACTTCAAAACGTTTTTACGAATCTCAGCGTTTCGACCTTCAACCTGTGACTGTGCGCTTTGGATAGCGCGGCTAACAATCTTTGATTCGATTGCGGTGTCATCTGGAACCGATGAACGGTTCATGAGTGAACTTGCAGCGCCCGAGTTGAATAGGCGCATTAGGTCATCGGTTAGTGAAAGGTAGAAACGTGATTCACCCTTGTCGCCCTGGCGACCGGCACGACCACGCAACTGGTTGTCAATTCGGCGTGACTCGTGGCGCTCAGTGCCTAGAACGTAAAGACCGCCGACCTCAAGAACCTTTTCGGCCTCGATGGCAACTTCAGCTTTGATCTTGGCGAATTCTTCAGCCCATGCTGCCTCGTAGGCCTCTGGGTTTTCATCATTGTCGAGACCGCGCTTGCTGAGCGCGTCAACGGTAAGGAACTCGGCGTTTCCACCAAGCATCACGTCAGTACCACGACCCGCCATGTTGGTTGCCACAGTAACCGCGCCTAGACGACCGGCCTGTGCAACGATGATGGCTTCACGCGCGTGGTTCTTAGCGTTTAGAACTTCGTGACGAACGCCTTCTTTAGCAAGCAACTTAGATAGGTACTCGCTCTTTTCAACGCTGGTTGTACCAACCAAAACTGGCTGGCCCTTCTTGTGGCGCTCTGCGATATCGCGAACCACCATGTTGAATTTGATTTCTTCGTTCTTATAGATCAAGTCTGACTGATCAAGACGAATCATCGGTTTGTTGGTTGGAATTGGAACCACACCGAGTTTGTAGGTTGACATAAACTCGGCCGCTTCAGTTTCAGCGGTACCGGTCATGCCCGAAAGTTTGCTGTAAAGACGGAAGTAGTTCTGCAGCGTAACGGTTGCCAAGGTCTGGTTCTCGGCCTTAACCTCAACGCCTTCCTTTGCTTCAATCGCCTGGTGAATTCCCTCGTTGTATCGGCGGCCAGCCAAAATACGACCGGTGTGCTCATCAACAATTAGAACTTCACCGTTCATAACGACGTAATCTTTGTCGCGCTTGAAAAGTGCCTTAGCGCGAATTGAGTTGTTCAAGAAAGAAATCAGTGGAGTATTAGCTGACTCGTAAAGGTTTCCGATACCTAGGTAATCCTCGACCTTGGCAATTCCAGGTTCAAGAATTCCAACGGTGCGCTTCTTCTCGTCTACCTCGTAGTCAATTACCGGCTGAAGTTTTTCGGCGATCTTTGCGAACTCGTTGAACCAACGGTTTGCCTCACCCGATGAAGGACCAGAGATGATCAGAGGGGTACGAGCCTCGTCAATAAGAATCGAGTCAACCTCATCAACGATGGCAAAGAAGTGACCGCGCTGAACCATGTCCTGCTGCTGCCACGCCATGTTGTCGCGAAGGTAGTCGAAACCAAACTCGTTGTTTGTACCGTAGGTGATGTCGGCTAGGTACTGCTGGCGACGCTCAGTTGGATCTTGGCCAGAAATAATGCAACCCGTGGTCATGCCCAGGGCACGGAATACGCGGCCCATCAAATCTGACTGGTAGCCAGCCAAGAAATCGTTGACTGTAATCACGTGAACACCGCGACCAGCGATTGCGTTTAGGTAGGCAGGTAGGGTGGCCACCAGGGTCTTACCCTCACCGGTACGCATTTCAGCAATGTTGCCTAGGTGTAGGGCCGCACCACCCATGATCTGAACGTCAAAGTGACGCATTCCCAAGGTGCGCTTTGAGGCTTCACGAACGGCTGAGAAAGCTTCAGGAAGCAGGTCATCCAGGCTCTCGCCGGCGGCATAGCGCTCGCGCAGGACTACGGTCTCATTGGCAAGTTCTTCATCAGTAAGTGTGCTGAAGTTTTCTTCGAGTGCGTTTACTGCGTCTGCATAGTTGCGGAGCTTTGCCAGAAGGCGACCCTCGCCAGCGCGCAGTAGTTTGTCGATGATTGATGCCAAGATTTTGCTCCATACCGTTGATTGGTTCTGGGTTCAATCTTAGGCGAAAGGACTGGGCCGCTCAGGGCCCAGCCCAAACCCTCAGAAACCTCTAAGCAAGGGTAATAACGCCGTAATTCCAGCCTTTTCTGCGGTAAACCACGCTTGGTTTTCCGGTCTCAGAATCGTGGAAAAGGTAGAAATCATGACCGATGAGTTCCATGTGATACAGGGCATCGTCCACAGTCATTGGGGTGCCCTCAAAAGATTTGCGGCGAATTACAACCGGGCTCTCACCAAAATCTGGCGCCTCCGGTTCTGCAGGCGGATGGGTCTTGCCAAGCAGCGCATCGGAGTCAGCGGGACGAATATCTAGCTCGGCAAAATCATGCGCCGATAGCTCGCTTGCGCCAATTGAGCCGTGGTGGCCGTTGTGGCTCTTTCGACGATCAGCTGCGCGGCGAAGTCGCTCAGAGAGCTTGCCAAGTGCAATATCGAAGGCGGCGAATTTATCACCCGCGTGCGCTTCCGCTCGAATTACGTGACCCGGCTCAATTACGGTGAGTTCAACCTGGTCTTCAGGGCCGGAGTTTCTGCTGTGATCGTGCCTGGTCACTTTGATGTCCAGCGCCTGAACCTTATGCCCAAGCTGCTCTACTTTATGAGTCCTGTCAGAAACGTATTCTCGGAATCTATCCGAGACGGCGAGGTTGCGGGCGGTGATGTTGACTTCCATGTTGACCTCATATCTACGAGCGACAGTGCCCGTGAATGAAAGGTACTCCTTAAAGTTGTTTTTCGTATCGTTTTCTCACATTTCTGGGTGGAGTCTCAGCAAAGGCAAGAAAGCCCTGAACCTTGACCCCGGCACTGGTGAGACAGCGCTGAGCCTCGCGCAATGTGGCGCCCGTAGTTACTACGTCGTCAATCAAGATCGCGGAATGTCCAGCCGGAAAGCCAGCCAGGCTCATTGTGCCGTCTAGGTTCGTTCTCCTAGCTTCGCCAGAAAGTGCCGCCTGGTCTGAAACAGGGCCAGTTATTTTCAGACACTTTGAAACAGACACTCTGATGTTGGCACCTCGGTCAGCCTGTCGAGAAATTCTCTTCGCTAACTCTTCGGCTGGATTGAAGCCTCGGTTAGCAAATGATGCTTTCTTGCTCGGCATAGGAACAAGCAGAACTTTATTTAGATCAAAGTTTTGTAATCCGGGCCACATTACCGCCGCCATGTTGTTTGCCAAAGATAGTTGCTGGTTTTCTTTGAATTCGTGAATCAAAGTTGCAATTCTCTCCGAATACGCGTTGACGGCGTAACCCGATGTCTCGAGGCGAGAAACTTGTCTGACGGGTTTCTTGATTTCCGTAAAGCAGGCTTCGCACAAAACAGAACCGATTTGCCCGCACCAAATACATCTAGTTGGCATGACGATGTTGAGCAGTTCTTCAAATAGGTTCACGCTCAAGTTTCACAAGCGAACTCGCAAACTTATTATTGTTTTGAAAAACTGTGGATTAGTTGCCTGGAAAGTGCAGCGCTTGGACTTCTGTCTTAATCAGCGTCCAACTATTACCGCGATACTGATACACATTTTGATACTCATCAAGAATGTAAACCGCCGAAGGCTGACCCGAACCAACTATTTTTGATCCATCCCTGAAAGTCGGCAAAGACTTGGTACCGCCGCCAACCATCACAATCAGCGGTTGGGTAAAGCTTTCAGGGTTCTTTTGCAGCACTGCAATTCGAATATTGTCGAGCCAGGTAACCGATTGTGCCGCAACACTTCCTGCTGGATTAATTGGGGAACCAAAGCTCCTTGGGCTTCCAGAGTCATCGCGAATTATGCTGGCCACGTAAACCGCACCACCCTCGTTTGAACCAGCCGCGACGACAATGCGACCACCCTCGCTGCTGATGGAGAAGCTCTGCCTGTCTAACCCTGATAGCCAGCCTGCAAAAAATGGAACTTGCTCCCCGTCTTGGTTAAACACCAATATCGGCTGCTCTGCACTTTTTGGAACTACCCAGGTGTAGCCATCGACGTCTAAGACTGGAGAAAGAAAGTTGTTGCCAATGGCCAACAAGCGAGGCTGCTGAATCAATTGCCCAAGCGTCGCAAGATGTATGCCCTGCTTGTTTGTCATGGCAATTAGATTCTCTTGGGTGTTCAAAGCAAAATCGGTTGCGTTGATTCGCTTCAGCGCTGCGTCTGATCCAGCAACCTCGAGTGAACCGGCATTATCAATATGGAAAAGCCCATCGGCCAACATCGCTACCGGATTAACAATCTGAGTTTGAATGTCACCAAAGGTCCAAGCCGAGGATTCAAGTGCGCTTCGCTCGACGGTTACCGCAACCGTGTAAATGCTGTTCAGCTGAATTAGGGTTTCGCGAATCTGCACCTGCATCAATTGGCGTCCTCGGGCACTGGCCTTGAGCGCTCGTGAGGTTAGGTCAACAGTCGCTACACCGTCGGCAACCGTCACCGTGCTGAGAGACAGCTTGGTGCCGGCCGGAATTGCGGTCTTCACAGAATCTTCTAGCCACTCGCTTGGTCCACCAAGAAGCGCACTTACCAAGCGTGTACTTGTTGATGCTCTAGACGGGAACCATCGCACATCAGGCACGAGGTGACGCTGTTGATTGTCAAAGAAGTAAATTGCGTAGGCCTTAAAGATGACATCAAACACAGGTCGAATAACTGTGGTCAAGTTTGGGGCCGATTGAATTCTCCACTGACCGCCCTCTTCAACAAGTTCTACGTTGATGGTTTCGGTGCTACCAACGGGCATGGTCTGATACTGACCACGCTCGTTGATTTTTGCTCCAATTGGAATAACAACTACCGCGTTGCTATTTTCCAAAAGTGTAAGCAGCGGCTTACCATCTTGAATGAGCACCCCTTGGTTTGGGTCCCATTCGGGTTTGAATTCCCGGGTCAGGTACGACTTAGCCACTTCGTAGTCATTCTGCGGCCCCGTACCAGCGTTTAGGAATCCAAGAATGATTTCTTCCTGAGTGGCATCCTCCCCCGGTCCACTCGGTGAGTAGTAGAGGTAATCGGTTTCCAAAGCAGACTCAACATTTGGACCGTTCTTTATGTCGCCGCTGGTCGGCAGCTGAGCACAGGCGGTAGTTGAAAGAATTGTTAGAACACCGATAGCCGCGATTAGGGATTTCGCAAACTTATTCATTAGCTTCCCCCTGCAAAGATTTTCTTGGCGGAAGTGGCAGTGGGGATTGGGTGAAAACCATCCCCTGTCTTCTCGGCAGGGTCAACCTAAATGATGCGCCTTCATTTGGCTTTGCCCAAACTTGTAACCAGCCGCCATGAAGCTGAGTATCTTCCAATGAAATTGCCAAGCCCAAACCAGTTCCACCGGTGGTGCGCTTTCTAGCAGGGTCGGCTCTCCAGAATCTGTCAAACACGCGATCCACTTCAGCTCTGCTCATTCCGATTCCGGCATCGGTAACGCTGATTGCAACGGCGTCATCACTGAGGCCTACAGCAACGCTGATTGGGCGACTTTCGCCGTGTTCGATTGCGTTAGCCAGCAAGTTTCTAATTAGTCTTTCGATTCTGCGGCCATCAATTTCCGCATCAACCGGTCCGCTTGGAATATCTATTTCGATTGCGGAGCCTCGGCTCTGCGCGAGTGGTTCAAGGCCGGCAATGGCTGAGCCCACAACACCGTTGACATCTTGAATCTCAAAATCCGCAGCGACCGCACCTGCGTCGTATCGGGAAATTTCAAGAAGGTCATTCAAAAGAACTTCAAATCGCTCAATTTGGTTGTTCATCAACTCGGCGGAACGCTTGGCGGCAGGCTCTAGCGTCTCGCGATTAGCGAAGATGACTTCTCCGGCCAACTTAATAGTCGTCAATGGGGTGCGCAGTTCGTGGGAAACATCGGAAACAAAACGCTGCTGCATTTTCGAAACGCTAGCAAGTTTTGTAATTTGTTTTTGCAACGAATCAGCCATTCGGTTGAATGAGCGGGCCAAAATCGCGATCACGTCTTCGCCGCGTTCAGGAAGTCTTCGGTCAAGAGCACCCTCAGCAATTTCTTCAGACACCTCAGCAGCAACCTGAACAGGCCTTACTAACCAATTGGTCACAAAGTAGCTCACCGCTCCAATTAGACCCAGAAGAATCAACATGCCCCAGAACAGAACGCTCTGCACGAAATCAAGTGTTTGCTGCTCACCGTTTAGATCAAAGACAAGGTAGAGCTCGTATTTTCCAGCAAGGGGAATTTCAATCGGAGAACCTACGACAATTCCAGGGTGCACGGTGCCGTTGGCTTGATTGAGGGCAATCGACTGATAAGTCAGGCGCCCGCTGGCCTCACGAACCTGAATCTTTAGATCAAGTGGAATTACCGCGGTATCAAGGTCTGCCGAAATTGGACTTTGCAAAATTTGTGCGCCCAGCTGGCCTGGAGTTCTTAGCAACGCGACTTTTCGAGAGTCGCTTGAGCCGGATGATTCCAAAGCTGGAACCACAGAGTTGAGCAGCGTCTGCAGCGCAATTTCATCGGTCACGGTGGAAGCCGCAAAAGTATTTTGAACTTCCACTACCCCGCGCTCAGATTCAGCAAGAATTTGTGTTACTCGAGTTTGGTAGAGACCATTTCCAATTGAATAGGAAAGAAAACCGCCAACAATAAGTAGTGCGATTCCTGAAAGCACTACGGTCGTAAAAACAGCACGAACCTGAAGGAATCGGCGAAAGAGACCGAGCGCCCAATCAATGGCGGCTCGTAATTTCATTTAGCTCTGGCCAGCCTTATAGCCAATACCGCGAACGGTCGTGACAATCTTTGGGTTATCTGGGTCGTCTTCAATTTTTGAACGCAGGCGCTGAACGTGAACGTTTACCAAGCGAGTGTCTGCTTTGTAGTGATAACCCCAAACGGTTTCAAGCAACATCTCGCGAGTGAAAACCTGCTTTGGTTTTACAGCAAGGGTTAGTAGCAGATTGAATTCCAGCGGGGTAAGCAGAAGCTTTTCGTTTCCTCTGCGCACCTCATGCCCCACGATGTCTAGAGTCAATGGCCCAATCTGAACGGTTTCTGCTGATGCGCTCGATAACGGACGCAATCTTGCGCGAATGCGTGCAAGCAAAACTGTTGGATCAAAAGGTTTGACTACGTAGTCATCGGCACCGGCTTCTAGCCCGCGCACCACATCTTCGCTCTCTGTTTTTGCAGTCAGCATAATGATGGGGGTTCCTGAGACATCGCGAATCTCAGTGCAAACTTCGATGCCATCTTTTCCAGGCAACATCACGTCCAACAGCACAAGATCCGGAGCTTGAGACTTGAAGGCCTCGAGCGCTCCGGTTCCTGCGTCGTGAAAACTTACTTCAAACCCCTCAGACTCAAGGACAATCCCCACCATCTCGCGTAACGCGTTGTCGTCATCGACGACCAAGATCTTGTGTGGCATTTGTACCCCGAATCTAAATGTTTAGTAGCGGTAGTGGTCTACCTTGTATGGGCCCTGAACCGGAACGCCGATGTAGCGGGCCTGGTCGTTGCTCAACTCTGTTAATTCAACACCAAGAGCGCTCAAGTGCAAACGGGCCACCTTTTCGTCCAGTGTTTTAGGCAAAATGTGAACGCCAAGTTCGTACTGATCCAGCTTGGTAAAGAGCTCAATTTGAGCCAAAACCTGGTTGGCAAACGAGGTACTCATAACGAAACTTGGGTGACCGGTTGCATTTCCTAGGTTCATTAGACGACCCTCGCTGAGGATCAATACCGAACGCCCGTTAGGTAGGCGCCACTCGTGTACCTGAGGCTTGATTTCAATCTTCTCAACACCCTGGATGCGGTTGATACCAGCCATGTCAACTTCGTCATCAAAGTGCCCCACGTTGGCGATGATTGCCTGGTGCTTCATCTTCATTAGGTGCTCTGGCTTGATGATTGCGGTGTTTCCGGTTGCAGTAACAAAGATGTCTACGGTTTCGATTACTGATTCAAGTGTTGCAACCTGATATCCATCCATGACTGCCTGCAGTGCACAGATTGGATCAATCTCGCTCACGATTACTCGTGCACCCTGACCGCGAAGAGAATCAGCTGAGCCCTTACCTACGTCACCGTAGCCGGCAACGAAACAGGTCTTTCCGCCGATCAAGGTATCGGTCGCACGGTTTAGACCATCCGGAAGGGAATGGCGAATTCCGTACTTGTTGTCGAACTTTGATTTAGTTACCGAGTCATTCACGTTAATTGCCGGGAACAAAAGTTCGCCGCGCTTGTGGAATTCGTAAAGTCGGTGAACACCGGTGGTGGTCTCTTCTGTAACACCCTTAATCTCAGCTGCGATGCGAGTGAAACGGGTTGGGTCTTCCTTTAGTGACTTGCGAAGCAAGTCAAGAATTACCGCATACTCTTCGCTGTCATCGGCACCGGTGGCTGGAACTGAACCTGAAAGTTCGAATTCACGACCCTTGTGAACTAGAAGTGTTGCGTCGCCACCGTCATCGAGAATCATATTTGGGCCGGTGTAGTTTTCGCCAGCTGCTTCGGCTTCTGAAGACCAGTCAAAGATGCGATCGGTGCACCACCAGTATTCCTCTAGCGATTCACCCTTCCAAGCAAATACCGGAGTACCCGATGGGTTTTGAATTGAACCGTGCGGTCCAACTACAACCGCAGCAGCTGCCTCGTCTTGGGTTGAGAAAATGTTGCAAGATGCCCAGCGAACCTGAGCACCCAGTGCAACCAAAGTTTCAATAAGAATCGCGGTCTGCACAGTCATGTGCAATGAACCGGTGATGCGCGCACCCTTAAGCGGTTGCGATGCAGAAAATTCTGCGCGAAGTGCCATCAGTCCTGGCATTTCGTTTTCTGCCAAGCGAATCTGGTGACGACCAGCCTCGGCTAGTGCGAGGTCTGCAACTTTGAAATCAAATGCTGTGATGGTTTTTGACAATTGGCTTACGCTTTCTGCTGGATGAGGTTTAGAACCTCGTCACGAATCTGGGTCATCTTGGCTTCGGATGAAGCTTCGACATTTAAACGCAGTAGCGGTTCGGTGTTCGAAGCACGAACGTTGAACCACCACCATGAACCAGCTTCGGCAGGCTTGCCTTTTGCTGTGATGCCGTCGAACTCGTCAAAGTCGGCACGGTCTGCAAATGCAGACTGCACGCGCGCCTTGGCTGCCGCGACATCTGAGACGGTCGAGTTGATTTCGCCGCTCAAGTAATAAGGATTGTACTTTTTCGCAAATTCCGAAAGAGGCTGATCTTGCGACCCATACTCTGCCAACACATGCATGGCCGCCAACATTCCGTTATCGGCACCCCAAAAATCACGGAAATAGTAGTGAGCCGAGTGCTCGCCTCCAAAAATGGCATTTGTGGCAGCCATTTGGTCCTTGATGAGTGAGTGGCCGACCTTCGTTTTGACCGGACGTGCCCCGTCGGCCTCAATAACCTCTTCGACCACACGTGAGGTCAATAGATTGTGCAGCACGGTGATCTGGGCTCCAGGGTTGGTGCGCTTCTCTCGTGCAATCTCTCGGTGGGCAACAATTGCGGCAACAGCCGAAGGCGTTACGGGCTGCCCCTTCTCATCAATCACGAAACAGCGGTCCGCGTCTCCGTCAAAGGCAAGCCCGATGTCCGCACCATGCTCAAGAACGGCTTGCTGCAAGTCAACGAGGTTCTTTGGATCTAGTGGGTTTGCTTCGTGGTTTGGGAAAGTTCCGTCCAGCTCAAAATACATGGGGATGATTTCCAACGGAAGCTTAGGCAAATCGCTAGCTCGCCCAAGAACCGCAGGTACGGTCATTCCACCCATGCCATTGGCAACATCCACAACAACTTTGAGCGGACGTATCCCCGAGAGGTCAACCAGCTCGCGCAAATAACTGGCGTATTGAGCCAGGATGTGCATTTCACGGAAACTACCCGTGTTCGGCACCGCATCAATTCCATTTTCAATGTAAACCTTCGCGCGATCACGAATAGCGGCAAGTCCAGTGTCCATGCTGATGCCACGTGCGCCCGCTCTTGAAAATTTGATGCCGTTGTAGGCGGCTGGGTTGTGACTGGCTGTGAACATTGCTGCGGGAGCATTCAAGATGCCTGAAGCAAAGTAGCTCTCGTCGGTTGAGCAGAGACCGATTGAAACAATGTTGGCGCCACGAGCTTGCGCTCCTGCTGCAAAGGCATCGGCAAACTCAGGTGACGAGTCTCGCATGTCGTGGCCGACCACAACATCTTGTCCGGCTGCACCCAACTCATCAACAAAACCGGCAGCCAAAGCTGAAACGATTTCTGTTGTGAGAGATTTGCCAACTAAACCACGCACGTCATAGGTTTTGACGATTGCGTCCCAATCAATATTCATTGACCCAAGTTTACCAAGAGCCATAGGGCCAGCCTGGTCAATACACTTGAGCCATGGCCGAATCAGCGAACTCTAGGGGCGTGAATAGAGACCGCCATGGGCGAGGCATTCGCCAGCCGCTGCTGAGCAACCTGCTTCGAAACAGTGGCCGGCACGGCAGCTTTGAGCAAATAGTCTCAGGCACCTGCGATTACCTAATCAATGCTTGGCCGGAAGAGCTAGCTGAGCTCAGTTGGGAAGTCCTTGATGCGCCAACCATCAAACCGGAATCTAAAAACGTCAGGCGTTGGGCTGTAAAACGGGATCAAATGACCATCGTGATTTATCGGCTACCGATTGAACGCCTTGGCCATCATCGCCGCGTTGATCCCCTGCATGAGCGAATGCACATTGAAGAAAATGTCTTTGCAGCTGTTGGTCACCTAATCGGCAAAGACCCTTGGGATCTTGTGCCAGAGCGCTATCGCGATTAGCGACTAAGTAAACCGCGCTTCTTTAGCGAATGTTTACGGCTATTTTTCCGCCAGCATTTTTCTGATCCAACACCGATAGGTTCGCAACCGTTCCATCGATGTCTGTAATCAAGTTTGCGTAAACCGGTTCTTGGCTTGGCGCGAATGTATATGTTGAATTTGGGGCCACAGGTAAGACCGTAATTTTTCCAGTCTCTTCGTTGTAGATGGAAAGCTTCGAAATTCCAGCTGCTGGAATAGTTAGCTTTCGTTCGCCGGTGAATTTTTCAGCAGCAGGTATCCAGGTGAAGTCAGGCGCCGAACCGGCGGTGATGCGCGGGAGTCGCACAGCAGATTGAACTTCAACATCGGCACTTACCAGCGCGACGTAGTTTCCATCCTTCAGCCCTGGTATCTCAATATCCATAACTGAACCTGGGTTCACATTTGATCGCACCACGGTTCCAAATGTCTTGACTGTCTCGCTAAGAATCTGCACTGTGACAGTGGCGGCCTTGTCACCCGGCACAAATACTCGAAGCACTGGAACCAAGTCTTGGTAATCAGCATTTGCTGCACGCAACTTATCGGCTATTTCTGTACCGCGAATAAATACACCTGGAATCACCTGTTGCGTCGCTGCAATTGGTGATGGTGAAACGTAATCCACGCCACCCGCTGATAATCCTCGAACTGTGCGCTGTTGAATCCAGGCCGCAACCGCTCCGCCCTTGGCAGACACATGCGTCATGAAGCTCTTTGTTTTTGGCACGATTCCAGAAAGCGGCACGACTGTGGTCTTGCCGGCGACCACCGCGATTCCGTTTAGCCCAGGGGCATCAACCGAACCCGCCTCAGAAAAAATTTCAAGGCTCACAGTTGCATCAACCTGCGAGGTGTTCCTAAGAATCAGCAAGGCCTCACGCCCGGTTGTGGTTGCGCCACCCAAGAGCCAAACATCGTTGGATGGCAGTTGGCAATTGGTTGCAGCTAAGCCCCTGAGAGTGGCTCCGGCGGCGTTTTGATACTGACTTGCGTTCAAGAGAGCCGAGCCCTGCTCAACCAAACCTGAATTAGACACGACGCTGAAAACTCCATCGGTAGCCGTGACGGATGCGTCAGAACCACCGTTGAACTGACTTGAATAAGAGACGTTGCCAACGTGTGCGAAGTTGCCCAGCGTGGTGCCACTGGCTCCGCCGGCCTTGAAGAGAGCACCTGGGCAAACCAACTTGAGGTCTCGCGCTTTGACATCAAATGCAGCGGCTTCAGGAACGTTTCCGATGCGCAAATCAAAACTTGGAGTCAGCAGTGTGCCGCCAACGAGTGCCGCAAGAACAACTAACAAGATTGCAATTTTCTTAATCATTAGTTCTCTTCACCCGCCTCTACGAAAATTTGACTGTCGCCGGTTACTCTTCGGCGCTGGTTAGTGCTTGGAATAGCAAGAAGCACAAAACCAAACAACACCGATAGCTGGACAACCTTGGTAATCGACCAAGGAGATTCGGATTTAATTCCCGCATTCAACAACTCTTGATTAGGTGTTCGTACACGCCAAAGTCTGCCGGAGTCCGTTGCCCCGACTGCCTCTAGTTCCTTAATGGAATCAAGTGAGATGCCAAGCTGAGCGGCAATTGCGGTTTTTTGATCTGGAACAAGCACGTAGCCAAGACCGGCATCATCGATGGCTCGCTGCAAGTCACTTCCGTTTGCTGACGCGAGGTCGGCAACGAGTTGAGCAATTTGGTTGTACTCGGACTCGCGCTCTTTCTTGATGTCGGCCAACGCAAATCTATAACTAAGACTGACATCCTCTAACTGCACACCATCGCCCGAAACTACTTCGGCACCAAACGCAATCGATCCATTGGGATCGACTTCTGGATTAATCACAAGCATCTTTAGTGCACTGCCCTGGTCAGCTTCGGCAGCAACGATGGATGGCACGACGCGACCATCGGTGTAATTAAGTTGTGGATTGATAGTTGCGGCAAGAAAAACAGACGGAGCCAAACTCAACAAGGCTAGGAAAAATCCGATAAGTCTTCGAGCGCCTTTGCGCGTTATGGAATTTAACCCAAGAGCAAAAAGAACTGCAACGCAGAGCCCAAAAATCGCCAGCAGCACCGCCGGCGAGCCATTTACATAATCGGTAGATCTTGAGGTTGAACCAACGCCAACTGCTGCAAACGAGAAGCTACTCACCAGCCAGGCCAGGGCCACGGCCGCCATTGCAGCAATCCAAAGCACGAAAGCCACAGCCCAGCGTTTGCCAACTAGGGCAAGCAGGGCAACGAGTAAGACTGGCACCAGCAGCCAATTAGAAAACTCTTGAATCAGCGGAAGCCTTGGACCAAATGCCTCGCCGCCAAGCATCAACTGCCAGATCGGAAGTTGTGCGCTTTGCTGCGGTAAGCCGGGGTCGGCCAGGAGAGCGAGTGGCTTGAAGATGCCAACAATGTAGTAGAGCACGGTTGGCCCAAAGACTGCTGCGGTTGGCAACGGAACCCAAATCAGGAAACCAAATTTTCTGATCCGCGCAAAAATTACCAGCCCAAGTGCAATCAAAAGTATTGGTGCCGCATTTGGAGCACTGGCAGAAACCACAAACAGCAGCAGTCCAGAAAGGGCTACCCAGGACCATGTCTGTGTAGAGAAATTCGCTTTACCTATTCCTGCAGCTCGCGCTACCGCAAAGACCAACCAAGGCAAAGCAATTTGCGCAATCAGTGCAGGAATGCGAGTCTCCTGCTGAACGAACAGCAGTGTTGGCCAAAGTGCGAAGACCAGGGCTGAAGAGTTTCTAACAAAGCTTGAGTCGCTGAACATGGCAGTCACTCGCCAGGCCCCCGCGAAGGCAACCGACTTTGATACCAATAGCAAAATTGAAAGAGACAGCGATGGTTCCCAGAAGGTCAGTGAACCAATTGCGGTAAGCACCCACACAAAAGGATCGCTTGGGCCAAAGTAGCCGAGCCCGATTGGTTGATAGCTAGCTCCCGCTCTTGAGAAAAGCGTGATCCAAGAATCGCTCAACGGAAGCAATCCGCCACCGATGGCAGCATTACCCAAAGGCCAAAAAATGTAACTGATCGCTGTCAGTGCTGCAGCAATCCAAATTGCACCCGATGCTACAAAGCCGTTGGTGCCAGTAGTCTCTTCAACTTCAAAGTCTCCTCGGGCGAAAGCCGCCAGAGTTGCTTCGCTCTGTTCGCGCTCAAGTTGTGCTCGGTTTGAATTTCTAACCTGAGGCCAAGTTGCTCGAAGTGATCTAAGTTTTGAGAATTTTATGGAACTTGTTTTAGCAATAAGAGATCTGCTTGAGAGGCGGCGAGCAATGGTGAAGAAACCCCAGAGCGAGGCACTTATCTCAGACCAAATGCGATCCGGTCGTTTAGCCGCTAGGCGGCCAATCGCCCTAACCAAGCCAATCGCGGGCAATAGTGCCCAAAACAAAATAGCCAGCGGCAGTGGTGCAAATGCCAACCGCAGGTGAATAGCGCTGCGCCTTAGCGCAGCCTTTGGTGAAGTATCTAGCCAGCGGCGCGGTCGCTTACCGCGCATTGAAAGCGAAGCGTGTGCAACCTTGGCTTGCGGAACAACAATCACGCGATAGCCGGCCATGCGCGTTCTGATTGAGAAGTCAAAGTCGGCAGCTAACTCCGGCGCCGCAGGACTAAACCCATCCAACTGCTTGAGCAAATCAAAGCGAATCAATGCAGCAGCCGTGCCGACAGCTAATACGTCATCTGCATCATCGTGTTGCGATTGATCTAATTCGCCAGAAACTAATGAAAACAAATCGCCAAGTGGCGTAAGCGTCAGCCCCAATTGACTAACGACTCGTTGGTCGTCCCAATCTAAAAGTTTTGGACCGGCCAGCGCAACAGATGGCGAAAGTTCTACTGCGCGAAGCAGATTTTCTAAAGCATCTTCATCAGGAGCGCTGTCTTCGTGCAGCAACCAAACCCAGTTGGTTTCTTGAATTTGTTTCATCGCAAAAGCTAGAGAGTTTGCGAGCGAGTACTTTGGCGAAAGTCTGTGGAATTCTGTTATTCCAAAATTAGTTGCGACCTGTTGACACTCATCGTTGGTTGAAGTGTCAATTACCAAGATGCGTTCAGCAGAATATGTTTGCGTTTTTACCGCTTGCAACGTTGCGGTTAAGAATTCTGGTGCGTCGTGTGAAATTACGACGGCTACTACAGAAGGTTTCATGATCAACGGCCTTAAGCCGTGAGGTTACGCGCGCTTCTTAAGCTTGCGACGCTCGCGCTCTGACAATCCACCCCAGATACCAAAACGCTCATCGTTTGCAAGTGCGTACTCAAGACATTCAGCCTTTACTTCGCAACCTGAACAAATTCGTTTTGCATCTCTTGTTGAACCACCCTTTTCAGGGAAGAAAGCTTCTGGGTCTGTCTGTGAGCAAAGCGCATCAGCTTGCCATGACAGTGGATCGTTTTCAGGATCCGAATATGCCCCCGCGACACCAAGTCGAATTGGATCGATAAACCAGTTCTCTGGCACACGATTACGACTGTCCATAACTACATTCCCTATTCCGAGTCCCCGCGCGTAAGTAAACGCTTACGGGAATTCTATGGATAATTCCTTGGTTGTAATTACACTCTTGTAGTTCGGTCCGTGTCAAGTCGAGATTTGCCAACCCTAAGGGGCCGAATGAGGCTTTTAGACCGCAGAAGTGGCCAAAAAGGCCGTTCCGCTGCCTGATATCGTGAAAAACTTCGCTTCAGAGGACATATAAGCCGCCTCTCCACGACGCAAAATAACACGTTCTTCGAGGCTATTACTTAGGGAAATCTCCCCCGCTGTGCAGAGAATTACCGACTCACCAGGCATGCTCAAATCGGCCAAAACTCGGTCGCCGCTCGGTTCAGCTTTGTAGAGCAGAAACGCATCGGTGTTGCACGGGTATTCAATCAGGCCCTGAACAACCTCGCGCGGTGTCACCGGCGCAATTTTGCCCGCGCGGAAATCAACGACTCTTTCCAATTCATCAACATCGATATGTTTTGGGGTCAGTCCACCGCGCAAAACATTGTCGGACGCGGCCATAACTTCAACGCCCAAACCGCTCAGGTAGGCGTGCACGTTTCCGGCATCCAAAAACAGTGCTTGCCCCGGCTCCAGAAATACGTGATTCATCAGTAGCGCAAGAATCACTCCCGGATCTCCCGGATAAAGCAGGTTCAATCTTTCGGCCAATGCAAACCGTGCTTCAAAATCTGCCATCGCGGTCAGCTCCGCAGTGAACCCATCAAGGTTTCCCTTGCGATGACTAATGTCAGTAAAGACCTTCTTTAGGCCATCTGTTTCGTGAAGCAACTTTCTCCAGTTGGCCGACATGGTTCTAAAACCCTCTGAAACACCTGTGTGGGTCTCCATGTCTTCAAGCAGTGCATCAATCTCATCAATTGGCTTGAATCCGCAAAGCGCTTCAAATTCCGAGAGTGCAACGATGATCTCTGGTTTAGGTTGGTCGTCCTTGTAATTTCGGTTATTGGCATCCACCGCAATGCCCTGAGAATTCTCGCGTTCAAACCCGGCCTTGGCCTGGGCACTGTTTGGATGCGCCTGAATTGAAAGCGGCTGATCGGCCGCCAAAATCTTCATCAAGAAATTGAGCTGTTGTCCGCCGAGCTCGGATGCCAAAGTTTTTTCAGGATTTTCTGCCAACACCGATGGGCTGCCCGGATGTGTGCCAAACCAGATTTCGGCCATTGGCTCGTTGGTGGCAGGAATTTGCGGACCAAAATAATCGGCAATCAAAGTGCGCGAACCCCAGGCGTAGTTACGCGGTTGATTTGCGATCTTGACTAACAACGGGGACCCTTTCCTGTAGCGCCTCTAAGCCTAACTTTGGTCAAAGCAATTCTTGAGCAGGCAGAATTAGACTAAGTAAACCCACCCGACGGAAAGTTGCAATGACTGCACTGACTAGGCCAATCCGCGTTGTTTTCAACACGCGTGAACCGGGCTACCGTCCAAAGACCTGGGTTGCTTCACTAGGCGTATTCACCTTGATGGCCGGCGATGCCGTTAGGTACAGCATTGGTTGGTGGGGCTGGGGCTCCGTCCTCGTAATTTTGCTTTCAATTTCGCTCTACCTATTTGCGAAACAACAGCCTTCAGTGACACTTCGCGAAGTACCTTGGGCGCTCTGGGCAGTGCTGGGTTGGATGACCTTGAGCATTATTTGGTCGGCCTACGCAGCAGTTTCTGCACTGGCGGTATTCAGCCAATTGGCTACGACTGCGTTCGCACTCTTTTTGGTTGGCATGTTTTCATGGCGACACCTACTGAGAATTTTCTCGAATGTAATTCGGTTTGTTTTAGCGACATCGCTAATTTTTGAGTTCATTGCGGCGGCAATCATTCGCGGACCAATAGCGCCAATCTTTAAGAATTACGAAGGCGATAAACCGCCGGCCGAGGCTTACTACTGGATTCAAGGAAACCTTTTCGACGGTGATCGAATTCAAGGCATCGTTGGAAACTCAAACCTTTTGGCATTTGTTGCGATGCTGGGGGTAATTACCTTCGCCATCGAATACGCAATCATCGGTACCCAACGTTGGATCAGCGCACTTTCATTCATCGCAGCATTTGGAACCGTACTCTTGGCTCGTTCAGCGGGTATCGGTTTTGCAATGACTGCCGTGGCTGTTGCAGCCATTGTGTCTATCGCGGCTGAAGGAAAAGATCGAGACACCAGACACAAGTACTACCGAATCGCCTGGGCCTTTGCGGGCACCGTTGGGGTTGTCGTACTTTTCTATCGCGCAGAAGTTTTTGAATTCTTTGGTAAGTCACCAGATATGACCGGCAGAAGCGGTATTTGGAAATTGGTGCTTGGTCTAATTGGCCAGCGTCCAGTGGCTGGTTGGGGCTGGACCGGGCACTGGATGCCGGGAGTTGAACCATTCGAGGGGCTTGTAGTTATCGGCAAAGTCCCCTACTACCAAGCGCACAACGCTTACTTAGATGTCGCGATGCAGCTTGGGTTTATTGGTGCGGCACTTTTCGGAATCATGCTGCTGATCACTTTCGTAAAACTCTGGCGACTTGCGGTACGTCACACCGTGGCACTTTACCTCTGGCCGATTTTGGTTTTCATGGGACTCGCGGTGTGGAGCCTTACCGAGAGCAGAATGCTTATTGAGATTGGCTGGGTACTTTTGATGGTTTTCGTTGTGAAAGTTAATCAGCCAGAAGAAATGCTTGAACCAAAGGGGCGTTCACCTAAGTGGGCACGCATGTTTAACGCACGCAGCAAAGCAAATCGCTAAGGGATTACTAGAACCTGACCAATTTTGATTGAGTTGGCATTTGTAACCTTGTTTGCGGTCATAAGCGCAGATGTGCTTATTCCAAATTTCGCTGCGATCTTGTTTAGGTAATCCCCCGCCACAACGGTGTAAGTCTTAGGTTTCACAGTCGGTGATGCGCTCGGCTTTGGTGAAGCCGTTGGCGTTGGTGAGGCAGACGGTTTTGGCGAGGCACTTGGCTTAGGCGAAACGCTTGGCTTTGGAGATGCGCTTGGTTTTGGTGAAGCCGTTGGTGTTGGGCTCGCGCTTGGCGTTGGTGCCGGTGAAACATTTGGCTCCGGCAAAACAATCGGCGGCTCAACGTTGAAGCGATCAACGGTCATGCTTGCGCCAGGAGCTTTTCCGGTAGGAATACTCGACAAGAAGAACGGCCCAACCGCAACAGCCTTAGGCTCAGTGCCGCGCAACTTTTCATATGCTGCCGCGTTCTTGATCAGCTTTTTAGTTTGGCCCTCAATTAGGTAGTACTGCTTTGTCGTGCTGATTACAAATCTTCCAAGAGAAGCAGTCGATTTAGCCAGCGCAGCACAGGTGAGTTTGTCGAGTGTTATGCCTCGGCCAGGATAGTGACTCGCATCGATTTCGCTGATTGGATATAACTTTCCGGAGATCGAGATGAAGTATTGAGCATCACAGACAAATTTGATGCCGCTGATTTTGCTGGTCTTTGCATATCCCTTGAACTGTTTTTCTGGAATTGTTCTCAAGCTTTTCAAACCCAGCAGTGCCGCTTGGTCAGCGTTATTTACGATCAGGGCGCGCTTTAGGCCATCAATCATGTAGGTCTTTGAAGAATCGCTTGATCGCACGTAGGCGCCCGGTGCAATTACCGGGTGACCACTAGGAATCTGTGCCACCGCAGAGTTTGAAATTGTCTCAACTTTGGTGGTCTTCACGACTGGCGCAAAACGGCTGGCGTCGGCAGCACTCAACATCAAACGCTTCTCCCCATCGGCAACAAAGTAGACGCTACTTGCAGATGCTGCTTTTGCAATGATTGCCGGCTCCAGCTCAACTGGAGCGTCTGGAATAAAGCTCAAGAAGTCCATAGAAACAGTTGGTGCATTCTTGGCAATAATTTTTGCGTCAATAACCTTGCGCTTGCCATCTTTGGTGATCAGGTATTGCGTGCCCGCAGGATCGTTCACGATACTCTTGATTTTCACAGTTGCAGCAGCGCTTGCGATTGCCTCACCCAGCATTGAGCCAGTGGACTTAATGAACCACTTGGTGAAATCTATGTCAGCAGCCGTGGCGTCATCGATGTCGTAGTAAACGGTGCCATCAAAGATAGAGAGTTTGTTGGTGGCAAGGTTGGTAAACGATGCGCCCTTTCGAATAATCGGCTTGCCCCACGGAAGCTTTTTGAACGCGGAAATCTTCACACCAGAAAGAGCAGGAACACCGATGCGTGACTCTGCCAAAGATTCGGCATCAAGGATCTGTCGCTTGGTGCCATCCTGGATAAAGAATGTCTGCCCATTTTCGCCAGAGACATACTCGGTCATAACTCCACCGGAAGGAAGTGCAGAAATTTGCGATGAGGTCACAACCGGCGCGGTTTCACAGTTGACACCAAATTGGGTTGCTTGAGCGCAGTTAGTGAACTGGAAACGCTGCCCACCATCAATGAAGAAGAAGTTTCCGGCCGGAGACTTAACCACACGGCTCATTGGTCCAGCATCGGTGAAGCTGTCTAGGTAATCCTGAGATACGGTTCCCAACGGACCAAGTGGCTTGAATGCAACAACAGTTTCGACATCATCAATCAGGTACTTCTTGTCTTCGATGATGAAGTAGTTGCCTGAGGTTGCGCTCTTGAGCATGAAGCCACCGCCAAGGGTGCTGCCGAACCAGTCAGTGTAGAAGCGCCAGAAGTTTCTGTTTCCATAGGCACTGCACCGGTCGCCGCTGCCGTAAAGATTTTTCATGGCAGCTTCATTTGGGGTGTAAGGCGTGTAGTAGTAAAGCGCTGCGGTTGCGTTGCTCTTAAGTTCAAAAGTTTTTGAACCGCATGAAATTCCTTGACTGTACTCAACGTTTGCTGCCTGGTATTTACGACTGATCATTGTGCCCACTCGCAAGTAGGTGAATGAGCCGCGGGGGTCGCCGTACCACTGCAACTGGCCAGCGCCCTTGTAAAGCTGGTAGAAGAAACCGGCAGCTGACTTGCTGCAACCGGCAGCCGTATCAGGGCAACTCATTCCCAAGGCAAAGTCATACATGCGCTGGGTTGGGTTACCCGCCTGGATTAGCCCCTGCTCTTTTTGCAAAGTCACAATCAGAACGCGCGGATTAATCTTGCACGCTCTAGAAACGGTGTAAATAATTTGCGCCGCTGTTTGGTTCTGTGCCGCCGGTAAAGATTCGCAGCGCCCATCTTCCCCCTCAATGGCCGGGGTATCCATGACAAAGTCCTTAATGCACTTTGGGCCACCATCGGCGTCATTACATGCCGGAACCTTGCTATTTAGAAATCTTTGAATTTCAGCAACGGTCATTGTGCCAAAGTCATAAAAAACACTGTCGCTAATTATGTTGCCCGGATCAAACTGAGCGGCGTTAGCAGCTTCTGCTTTTGGCTGCGCAGACAGGGCAATAAACCCGGTTGCGACTAGAAGTGCTGAGGAAATAATCGCAACCAGTTTTGTCAACCGGTTAAGGATCATGGAATTACTACTCCAAACGCCTGGCTAGTACCCGCGTAAGTTGGTGACTCATAAGTGATGGTCACTGTGCCTTTGCCCTTTGGTAGTCCAGTGGCTGGAATGTAGGCCGGGAAACACTGCGTTGTGGTTGCGTTCGCTTCAGCTTTCACTGAAACAGATTTTGTGGTTGAGCCGCTGGTGAATTTTACTGTGCACTTGCCACCGTTTTCAGCTGCGCTCAACATCTCGGCAACAACAAAAACTGCGTTCGCCGATGGGTCAAAATCCAACTCGATGACATTAAATTTGGCGACACCAATGGTTGGTGTTGCAGATGCAGAATCAGAAGGAGTTGGAGTTGGTGATGATTCTGTAGCAGAAGGAGACTGTGAGGTTGACGGGTTCTGATCGGTGCCCCAGTTTGGGTAAATCAGCGCGCAACCACTTAGAAACAACAGGCCAATGGCCGCAGCAGCAGTTAGCAGAGTCTTTTTCATCAGTTACTCCTTTACTTCATCAGCCACGAATGACTTTTTTACCATCTCATGAATTGCTGAGAAATTAGGGTGAATTACATCAACGGTAGGTGGCACCAAACTTAACTCCTTGATGCCGAGGCTTCTAGCCTTAGTTGCCAAATCAACGTATTGCGAAAGCATCGCGCTTGGAATATCGGTGCGCACCAGCTTCTGACCCGCAGATGCAATTTGTTGGAAACGAGTAAGCACGGTACCCGGTTCAATTTGATTCAGCACTGCCTGCTCAACTTCGTGCTGGCGACGCATGCGGTCGTAGTCGCTGGTGCTGTGACGGCTTCTGGCGTACCAAAGCGCGGTGTAGCCATCCATGTGTTGCTGGCCAGCCTCAATCCAGCCCTTCACGTCTGACATGTCATCGCGCTGACCACCGATAGGCAGACGCTCCTTTACGTTGATGTCAATCCCGCCGAGGGCATCAACCAATTGGGTGAACGAAGCCATGTCAACCAAAACGTAGGACTGGATTTCCAAGCCGGTGACATATTCCACTGCATCTCGAGTTGCCTCGGTGCCAGGAGTTGAGCCGCGCTTCTCGGCATCTGGGTAGGCATCGGCGTGATTGTCTTCAACGTCTTTGTAAATTGCATTGATCAGACAGTCAATGCCACAGTTCCAGCCGTTTGGATAAATGTCATTCATTGGCGAACCAGCGGAGAAACCCACGTGCTGCATGTTTCGAGGAATTCCAATGTTCACTGCCTGCCCAGTTGCGGCATCGATGCTGATAACCGAGATGCTGTCCGGTCTAATTCCAAATCTGTCGGCACCCGCATCGGCACCAAGCAGCATGATGTTGTAACGGCCTTCAACCGGTGAGGTGAATCCGCCCTGATTGAAAATGCTGCCGATGAAATTTGCCTGGACGCCAGCTAGATTCCCAGCATAAGAAATCGCCGAGGTACCTAGTACACCGGCCAAAACTACTGCGCCGAATGTGATCCAGCGTTCACGGTTATAAAGTCTGCCGAGTCTCATCAGGCGCAGGGTGTCAATCGTAAGTAGTGCAAAAAGAATTGAGTAAAGAATCAGCGCTGCCGATAAAACCCAAATCAGAATTGGCAAAGTCACTAGCCAGATTGCCCAACCTTTGTTAATGAGTCCAAGAATTAGCAGCGAGCCAAAAAATATCCAGAAGCTTAGAGTTGCAGTGATGCCGATGCGTGCAAGTCTCTTGCTTCCGGCAACAAGTTGTGCTGATCCTGGCACAACAAGCGTTAGAAGTAACAACCACCATGCGCGACGGTGCATCTGCTCCGGAGTTGAGCGCTCAAAATTTCTGAAAGGGCCAGTAGCACGAACACGAGGTGAAGTTCTCTGCGGTGTTCGCTGACTTAACCTTGGGTTTAGATTTGTGATTTCAGTTTCGCATTCTTCTCAGCGACCTGAACTTTAAGGTCTTCGCTAAATGCGGCCACTGCCTTGGATAGCCTTTCGTCAAAGGCTGCC
This sequence comes from Actinomycetota bacterium, assembly GCA_041179005.1. Classification (GTDB taxonomy): domain Bacteria; phylum Actinomycetota; class Actinomycetes; order Actinomycetales; family Microbacteriaceae; genus Rhodoluna. The sequence continues at coordinate 25,582 of JBEGUG010000030.1, forward strand.
AAAATTCTGATTGCCAAAAGTCCCGCGTTTTTAGCACCGCCAATTGAAACCGTTGCAACCGGCACTCCCGCTGGCATTTGCACGATTGAAAGCAATGAGTCCATGCCGTCAAGTTTTGAAAGTGAAACCGGAACACCGATAACCGGCAAAGTCGTAACGGAAGCCAGCATGCCCGGCAAGTGTGCTGCGCCACCGGCACCGGCAATAATCACCTTGATACCTCGACCGGCGGCAGCCTTGCCCCACTCGATCATCTTTTCTGGAGTGCGGTGGGCCGATAGGACCTCAACCTCGTAGTCCACACCAAAATCCTTGAGAGCCTGGGCTGCATCTGACATTACGGTCCAGTCAGAGTCAGAGCCCATGACAACGCCAACTAGTGGTGTACCCGATTGGCTGGTCATTTGGGGCTCCTATTTATTGGTGGCGACCCTCAAATTTTACCCAAGGGGCTTTAGTTATCCCCGTAGCAAAACGGCTGCAGCGCCCCTGGCTTCGGCCAATGCGTGCTCTGCGGAATCTGAAACAACGGTTACATGCCCCATTTTTCTTCCAGCGCGGGCAGTTTTTCCGTAGGTGTGAATTTTTGCATCGGGGTGCGACTCAAGAGCGCGATCCAAAACATGAACGAAATCATTTTTGTCATCAACGCCAAGCAAATTAACCATCACCGCATGTTCTGCCCTAGCAGCGGTTGAACCTAGCGGCATATCCAGCACAGCCCTGATGTGTTGTTCAAACTGTGAGGTCACTGACCCCTCGATGCTGAAGTGTCCGGAATTGTGCGGACGCATCGCAAGTTCGTTGATCAGAATTCGTCCGTCGCGCGCTTCAAACATTTCTACAGCAAGCACTCCGGTAACACCCAGCGAGCTAGCAATAGTCTTTGCGATTTCTGCAGTCTGTTGAAGAGTCGCGCTGCTTACCGATGGCGCCGGAGCCATAACAACTGAGCAGACGCCATTTTCTTGAATAGTTTCCACAAGTGGCCAGGCCTGAAACTCGCCGCTTGGCCGACGGGCACTGAGTTGTGCTAGCTCGCGAACGAAATCAACTTTTTCTTCGGCCAGTAGTGAACCGCCATACTGAGCTAGATTCTGCAACCAATCCGCTGCATCAGCCGCCGAGCGCACAACACGAACGCCCTTGCCGTCATAACCGCCGATCGGAGTTTTAAGAATTGCAACTCCGCCGTTTTGTGTGATGAAGTCTTCGAGCGCTTCAGCAGTTTGAATTTCTGCCCAAGCTGGCATCGGCAAATTTAGTTCGCCGAGTTTTTTACGCATTTGCAATTTATTTTGCGCAAATGCCAAAGCCTTGCTAGGTGGCTGCACATTCACACCCGCTGATTCAAGAGCTTCAAGCACAGCCAGCGGCACATGCTCGTGATCAAAAGTTATTACGTCAACGGTTTTTGCAAAATCGCGAACCACCTCTAGTTGGGTGTAGTCGCCGACCATGGTGCTTGCAAGCTGAGCAGACGAACCATCAGCCTCGGCCAAAACCTTTATTTCAAGTCCTAGGTTTATGGCCGGCGGCGTCATCATGCGAGCTAACTGCCCGCCACCGATAACTCCCACGCGTGGGGTCTGCTTGGCCATTCAATCCCTAACTTATTTACTACTTCTATATTGGCGGCTAAATCGCTGCAGCCAAGCGGTCAATTTCAACCGCAACCATCTTGTGCTTAGGAATACCAGTGATTACAAGGGGTTCCTGGCCATCAATAACAATGCTGATGCTGCGGCTCTTGGTTAGCTGAACATCTTTGATCTTGGTCAGGCTTACCTCTTGGCGCTTTTGACCAAGCAAGCCTGATCGGTAAAGAACTCTGGTGGTGGTGACTTCTAAGAAAGTACTGGCGTATCTGAGGATCGGCAAAAACCAAAATAGAAAAACAACCAGACCGCAAGCAGTCCAAAGCAAAATGTTTTGCCACTGCTCGGTTAGGCGGCCGCTAAAAAATGCGGCCACAAAGCAAACAACAAAAAGCACGAGGTTAGGAAAAAATAATTTTGATCCGCGTGGGCGGATGCGCGCAATGCGCTGCTCTGCTAAAAAACTAATCTAACTAATTGTGTCGCAGGTGAACAATATCTCCGGCAGCCACAGCGAGTGCCTCTGATTGACCATCGGGCTGCACAATCAATCTGCCGGTGTCGTCTATACCCACAGCAGCCCCGACTATTTCCGATTCTGCAGAGGCGCTAGCTGGCAAGATTACCCGCACGCGGTTATTTCCAGATCTATCCAGTGTTGAACAAGCCTGAATAACTTGATTGCGCAACCCTGAGGCCACCGCGTTGCCACTGGCTTGAACCCACTCCAGATAAAGTTCACGAAGATTGGCTAGATAACCCGACAGGACTTCATCGAGGTTAATTGAAGTAGCGCCCTCAATGGCCAGTGAGGTTGCGTTGTCGATTGGTAAATCTGTTTGCTGCTGCAGCAGGTTCAAACCCGCACCTATTACTACTCCGCTTTGGTCGCCGATTAATTCGCTCAGCACTCCAGAAATTTTCTTTTCACCGACCAGCACATCGTTAGGCCACTTGAGCCCCACTTCTCGCTCTGGCAAGAACTTGGCCACGGTTTTGGTCATGGCCAAACCAGCCAACAAAGGCAACCATGAGAAATTGGTGGCCGCTACGCCTGCGGGTTTTAGCAACACCGATACAAAGAGCGAGCTACCCGACGGCGCTACCCAGTCTCGCCCGGCACGGCCACGACCTGCGGTTTGGAAGCCAGCCACCAGCACCGAGAAATCATCGGTGTTGGCTGAATTTTGAATCAAATCCGCATTGGTTGATCCGGTTTCGGCCACAAAGGTCAAATTTGGGGCTATCTGGCGACTTAGCGGGAAATCCATGCTCTAAGGCTAGTCTCTGTAGGTTTTTAACAGCGGTTTTAGGGATTCGCAGTAGCAACCTTCCAAAGGAATGGGACCTACCACTGGGTAAAGTGAAGTCCATGAGCTTTGAAGACACTTTCACCCAGGCAATCCGATTGAACCCAGACATTGCCACAACCAAGGGCAAAATTGAGGACCTGCGTCAGCGCTATCACGAAGCAGTGACCGCAGCTGGCGAGACCGCAATCGCCAAGCAGCACGCCAAGGGCAAGAACACCGCTCGTGAGCGCATCGAAATGTTGCTTGACCCGGGCTCATTCGTAGAAATCGATGAATTTGTTCGTCACCGCTCTACCGCTTTTGGCATGGATAAGAACCGTCCGTACGGTGACGCCGTAGTCACCGGTGTTGGCACAATTCACGGCCGACAAGTCGCACTCTTTTCTCAGGACTTCACAATTTTTGGGGGCTCACTTGGTGAGTCAGCCGGAAACAAAATCATCAAGGTGATGGATCTTGCAATTGCTACCGGTGTGCCAATCATCGGAATCCTTGACTCGGGTGGTGCTCGTATTCAAGAGGGTGTAATTGCTCTTGGTAAGTATGGTGAAATTTTTAAGCGCAACACCATGGCTTCCGGTGTGATTCCACAAATCTCATTGATCATGGGTCCTGCTGCCGGTGGTGCGGTTTACTCACCTGCTTTAACTGACTTTGTAATCATGGTTGATAAAACTTCAAACATGTTTGTGACTGGCCCAGACGTAATCAAGACCGTAACCGGCGAAGACGTTGGCATGGAAGAACTCGGCGGTGCTCGCGCGCACAACGAACGCTCAGGTGTTGCCCACTACCTGGCCGATGACGAAGCTGACGCAATTGACTACGCTCGTTCACTACTCAGCTACCTGCCAGAAAATAATCTTTCGGAAACCGTGCAGTACGCCCCGGAGGGTGAACTGGAAATCACAGCAGCCGATGAAAAACTAAACACCATCATTCCTGATTCACCGAACCAGCCATACGACATGAAAACCGTGATCGAGGGAATTGTTGATGGTGGAGAGTTCCTTGAAGTTCAGCCGCTGTTTGCGCCAAACATTTTGATTGGCTTTGCACGCGTTGACGGTAGAAGCGTTGGTATCGTTGCCAACCAGCCACAGCAGATGGCCGGCACGCTAAACATTGAAGCGGGTGAAAAAGCTGCTCGCTTTGTTCGCTTCTGTGACGCTTTTTCAATTCCAATTCTTACTTTGGTTGACGTACCGGGATACCTACCTGGCACCGATCAAGAATGGGCCGGTGTCATTCGCCGCGGAGCAAAATTGCTCTACGCATACGCGGAGGCAACTGTGCCACTGGTTACCGTGATTACTCGCAAGGCTTACGGCGGCGCGTACATCGTGATGGGTTCAAAGCAACTTGGCGCAGACATAAACCTTGCTTGGCCAACTGCCGAGATTGCGGTCATGGGTGGTCAGGGAGCGGTCAATATTTTGTTCCGCGATCAAATCAAAAAGGCCGAAGAGGCTGGAATGGATGTAGCCGCTGTTCGTACAAAGCTAGCTGCCGAGTACACCTATAACGTTGCATCTCCATTCTTGGCGGCCGAGCGCGGTGAGCTTGATGGAATTATTGAGCCAAGCGCAACTCGTATCTCAGTGATCAAGGCAATGCGTGCACTTAGAACCAAGCGCTCAAACTTGCCGCCAAAGAAGCACGGAAACATTCCGCTTTAGGAAACCACCATGAGTGAATTCAGCGAAGAACTTCGAGTGGTTTCCGGATCTCCAACTCCGGAGGAATTGGCAACGGTGATTGCGATGCTCGAGGCTGCTCACGCTGAAGAGGAAGCGTCTGCCACCGGCTACGAGCGACCGCTCAAGTCTTCTTGGTCTCGAAATGTTGCCCAGTTGCGCCATCCAATAACTCCCGGTCCAGGCCAGTGGCGCGGTGCCTACCGCCAAGGTTTGAACTAAACAACCAGTAGCTCGCACAAGCGTGAAGGCTTGGTCGCCTTCACGGGTTTGAACTAAGTAATTAATTAAAAACGTTATCTAATGTCCCCCTAAGAGGGGACTCTATTTTGCACTCCCCTGGACGCCATTCGCTTCATACTGAAGTCAAAGGTTTATTGCCGAAAAAGGGGAATGGCGATAACACTTTGGGGTCAGGCGAAATCCTGATTGGGGACAGAAAATGGCGGCTCGAAAGAGTCGCCATTTGTAATTTAAAGATGCCTAACTTAGCGGCACCAAGAAACCCAGGCTCTAGAACTTGAGCCAAACATCAGGCTTGGCAATACCTGGTCTTGTGGCAACCAGCGTGACGCGCCAGGTTTCACCAACGGGAGCTCGCAGCGTTATGCGACCCTGCTCTACGCCATTGATTGCACCGCAAACCTTGCCTAAAATTTCTGACTTTTCGGCTGAAGAAATTTGATCTACGCCGCCCTCATCCAAAATCACAATCTCGATCCCACGAACCCTTGCTGCTCGAGCCGCAGCTCTAACGTCATCGTTCATAAGTTCTCGCCCGCGAATCTCATCTCTCAGAGCAGCCTCAAGTAATCGAGCTTCTTTTCTCTCTGCACTGGTCAATTGGCCATTTTTTGATTCGATAGTTTTCAACATCGGAAGCGCTCCAGCTAGCGCAAGATCTAAACGAGCCCTACGCTCTGCAGCGGAGGCTTTTGAAACCACAAGCTGCGTTTCGTTCTCTAATGTCTGTTCTGTGTAGCGAAGTGCCTCTTTAGCCGCGTTATCAATTCCTCGGGAAATAGCATGGCCCGCAAAAACCAACATCATTGCTCCGGCAAGACCGGTTTGCCATCCAATTAAAAATCCTGCCCAAAGTATTTGCTGGAAAACCAAAATTACAGTCCCAATCCATGCAATTACAGCCTGCTGTCGAACTGCGGTGCCGGCCAAAAGTGTTGCGACACCAATCACATACCAGGTTGAGTGAGGCGAGGCTTGAGTGGGGTCAAGGTTCAAGTTGGTTAGGTAAGGAACAAAAATAGAAACTGCAAGATTTATCAAAGCCTGCGATACCGGTAACTTAAGTCCACGGTAAAACACGGCGGTGGCAAAGACGGCAAAAAGGTAAAGAGTTACTGCAACCGCGCCCTGATTTGGGTTTTCATACTCTGTTAGTGCCGCATACCCGAGCACTGCGTGAAACACTGAGAAGAGCGCTCCCAAGGTTGAAACCAACCAGCGCGGAACGCGAATCAACTTTTACTCCACTCAAGAATGATGTTGGTGCCAATGCCTAGCTTTGAATCGATGAAGGCTTTGCCGCCGACCGATTGAATTCTGCCAATGATTGAAAGTTTCAGACCTAATCGGTTCCTTGGAATTCGCGAAGCCCTAAAGCCCTTGCCATCATCTTTGACAACAATCTTCACTCCGCTGGATAAGCCCTTTAGAAATACCTCTACACGTGATTCGCCCCCAGCATGCTGAAGTGCGTTTGCGACTGCTTGCAGCGTGGCTTCAGTCAGGGCCTCGGCCACATCGCCGGGCACCTGAAGGTCACTCTGCCCCTCGCTGGAAATCGAAATGTTTTCATCTTGACGCTCTATGGAAATAGAAAGTGCGCTAAACAAACTGTTTATCGTAATCGCATGCTCATCGATTGATAAATCTTTAGCCGTTTCGAGTTTTCTTATGGCGGCAATCGCCAATTCTCGGGCATCGTGCTGAGCAGCCGAGTCATTTGCGTTTGCCGCAACCATCAAGGTGGTCAGCACTGCATCGTGCACCAAGGCATCCACGCGGTCGCGCTCCCGATGAATGGCATCGTTTTTGGCAAGTTCGATTGCTGCCTCACTGGATTTTTGATTGGCCTTATCGACCTTGGATGACTCGTACCTGAGCACAACTACTAGTACCGCCAAAACCATGCTGAATAAAAAGGAAAATGCTGACTCTTCCAATGCAATCCACGGATCAACCGGTACCCCAATGCTCGAAATCTCAAGCAAAAACCAGATTCCAGGGATTGCGACCAGAATTGCGGATGAGATAACGATTCCAAACCCACCAACCGCACTGAGAGCGGCAATACCGATCCCCCACCACATCCAAGGCTTCTCGCCTACTTGCAGTGCACTGCCATCCAGCTGATAGCCCCAAGTTAGAAGTGCAAAAATCGTTGAAATACTAAGAGCTGCAAAACCTAACTTGCCGTTTCCCCTAAACCAGACCAAATAAATAATGAGCAGGTGTGAGATTGCTACCGGAACAAACGAAATCCAAAACCAAAATGGATCTAGCCTGTCTTCGCTTAGTTGATTGAGCGCATTGGTTATCGTTTGAATTCCCACCAAGGTTGCTGCAATCGAAAAAACGCGCCCAAGCAAAATATTGACTCTGGTTAGTGCCAGGGTTTTGTTGGTTTCCACTTTCTTAAGCGGCATAACTAGAGTGAACCCTCTTCAAGAATTCCGTCTTCAATCGCCCTGACGAGTAACTCTGTTTTTGTGGAAGCCGGTCTACCCACAGTTGAATATTTGGTTCGGACTCGGTCGATATGTTCTTTGGCCGTGGAAATCTTGATTTCCAGTTCTGTTGCTACTTGCTTGAGTGCAAACCCCGATGCATAAAGACTTAGCACTTCGCGTTCACGTGGTGAAAGAGCCGCATCTTTAAATTCAGTATCCGAGTCAATCGCTGCGGCAGTCTGCAGCGTGTTGACATAAACACCAGCAGAAACTAGTCGAATGGCAGCGGCAAGGTCATCCATCGACTGAGCCTTTGGCACCAGTGTTGCTGCCCCGGCCTTCAGTGCGGCCCTAACCAGATTTTGTTTGTCGGCAATGCTGAAAATAACTACTTGTGCGCCAGTTTTGAGTAACTTTGTGACGTTCTCCGCAACGATGGAACCGTCGGCAAGAGATAGATCCATCACCACTACGTCACAGCGCATATTTGGATTTGCTTGAAGCAGTTCATTCACTGAACCGGCGGAAGCGCAAAAATCAAAACCATACTCAGCGCATGCGGCTTTGAAGGCAAAGCGAATGGCGTCGTGATCGTCAACTACCGCAACGCAAATCTGCTTTTCTTCAGTGGTCATATCTAGTTCTTTCGAACCAAACTCGCGACCGCTTCAACGTGATGGGTGTGCGGGAAGAGATCAAAGGCACGAAGTGACTTTAGTTCATAACCCCCGGCAAGCAGAGGCTTTAGGTCACGAGCTAAAGCAATTGGATCGCAAGCTACGTAAACAATGTGCGACGGTTGAATCGCAAGCAACTGGTCAACAACTTTTGCGCCAGCTCCGGCACGAGGTGGATCTAGAACAACCGTTGAGTTTCTTGGACTAACTGCCTTTCCGCCCTTATCGAGGTTGCCGACCCGCTCGTTTAGGAAGCGCTCGGTAGCCGAACACACAGCCTTCACCTTTGGTAGATCGGCCAGGTTCAAAGTTGCGTCTTCAGTTGCTACACGAAACGACTCAACCGATGTCATGCGCAGGTCCTTGCCGAACTTGGCAGCGATAGCGCCAGTGAAAAGGCCAACTCCGCCGTACAGGTCAAGGTTGTCGGCTTCAAGGTCTATGCCGGCTTCGGCAATTACTTGATTAACCGCAGCAGTCAAAACATCTGCAGCCTTCTTGTGAACCTGCCAGAAACCGCCACCGCTAATTCGGAAAGTTCTGCCGGCAGCACGCTCAACAAGGCGTTCGTCACCCTTAAGTTTTTTGTCAATCTTCCACTGCACCTGACCGGTGCTAGAAACGGCAACTTCAATTTTCTTTACATCTTGAAAATTCTTGTTCTGAAATTCCAACTCTCGAATCTCATCCACTGCCAATGGAAGGTCGCGCACCTTGACAACATCGTGACTGCGTTCGCGGTAAGGGCCAACGGTTCCCGCTTCATCAACGTGAAGCTGCACGCGAGTGCGGTAGCCAAGACCATTTACCTCGTCGTCTCCAGGGGCTGCCTCAACTACTGGGCGAAGCGAAATTCCAGCCATGCGCTGCAACGCTTCTTCAATCACGTCAGCTTTTAGTTCGCGCTGTCGAGCAAGGGCAATGTGACCAAACTCAGCACCGCCGGCACCGCCGGGTCCGGCCTGCTTCCAGAAGTGCTTTACGCGATCCGGTGAGGCCTCAAGAATATCGGTTGGTTCTGCACGGCAAAATGAGCCGCCGCGGTCTTCGTAGACCATGGCCTTTACTTTCTCGCCCGGCAAAACATGTGACACAAAAACCACACGCCCATCGTGACGGGCAACGAATACGCCGCCGTGTGCCACCTTTTCGATGGTGAGAGTTAGGTTCTGGCCGACCCAGTTTGTAGTTTTGTTCACCTGACAAGTGTGCCAGAGTATGGGGGTGACTCGTTTAGTACTTGCCTCCACCTCGCCCGCCCGACTTGCGCTGCTTCGCGCCGGTGGAATCGAACCTACGACCATCGCTCCAGGCGTTGATGAGGATGCGGTTGATGCACGAGCCCGCGAGCAGGGTCTGATTGAAACCACCGCAGACATGGTGCACATCTTGGCCAAAGCTAAGGCCGAGGCAGTTTTGAATCACCCCGATGCCGTCGGCGCAATAATCGTTGGTTGCGATTCTTCCTTGGACTTTGACGGCAAATCGCTGGGCAAGCCCCACGAACCAGAGGTAGCCCGCGATCGCTGGCGCTCAATGCGTGGCCGCGCCGGAACCCTGTTTTCAGGACACTGGGTTATCGATAACAGAAACCCAATCGCCGGTCAGCTTCCGCCAGCTACTGGCCGAGTTTCCAGCTCTATCGTGCATTTCGCGGACATCACCGATGCCGAGATTGACGCCTACGTTGCCACCGGGGAACCGTTGAAGGTTGCCGGAGCTTTCACCATTGATGGCCTGGGCGGTGCCTTTTTGCGCTCCATCGAGGGAGATGCCCACACGGTTATTGGGCTGAGTCTGCCAACCCTGCGCGAATTGGTGATTTCGCTGGGCGTGGAATATCCAAGTCTTTGGAACAAATAGCCCTGAACTAGACCTTTTCACAATAGATTTACGATTTTTTTGTGATTTTGGGCCAATAAATGCCCCTTTTTAGCCAATAGGCTTGGAAATTATGACTTCAACCCCAAAGAAAATCACCAAGGTCCTTATTGCCAACCGTGGCGAAATTGCCGTTCGCATCGCTCGAGCTGCCAAGGATGCTGGAATTCTCTCGGTTGCCGTTTACGCGGATCAAGACCGCGATGCAATGCACGTAAAGATGGCTGACGAGGCCTACGCGCTGCACGGCAGCACCGGGCCAGAGACCTACCTGGTGATTGAAAAGATCATGGCGGTTGCTAAAAAGTCTGGCGCCGATGCGGTTCACCCGGGTTACGGTTTCTTGGCCGAGAACGCCGCCTTCGCACAAGCTGTGATTGATGCTGGGATTATTTGGATTGGCCCTTCGCCGAAAGCAATTGAGCAACTGGGTGACAAGGTTTCTGCCCGTCACGTTGCCGAAAAAGCTGGCGCTCCCCTCGCTCCTGGAACCCTTGATCCGGTATCGGGGTCAGCTGAAGTTTTGGAATTCGTAAAGCAGCACGGACTACCGGTTGCAATCAAGGCTGCATTTGGCGGCGGCGGTCGCGGCATCAAGGTTGCCTATAAAGAGGAAGAGGTTGCCGAGGCTTTTGACTCAGCAACCCGTGAGGCCATCGCAGCTTTTGGTCGCGGCGAATGCTTCGTCGAAAAGTACTTGGAAAAACCACGCCACGTTGAGACTCAGTGTTTGGCAGATGCTTACGGAAACGTTGTAGTCGTTTCAACCCGTGACTGCTCACTGCAGCGTCGTCACCAAAAACTTGTTGAAGAAGCTCCGGCTCCGTTCCTTACCAAAGAACAAATTGATCGCCTGTACTCATCTTCAAAAGCAATTTTGAAAGAGGTTGGTTACCAGGGTGCCGGAACTTGTGAGTTCTTGGTTGCTCAGGACGGAACCATTTCATTCCTTGAGGTAAACACTCGCCTTCAGGTTGAGCACCCGGTATCAGAAGAAGTTACCGGTCTTGATCTTGTGCGCGAGCAATTCCGTTTGGCCGAGGGTGGCGTTCTGGATTACGCTGATCCAGAAATCAAGGGGCACTCTTTTGAATTCCGCATCAACGGCGAAGATGCAGGTCGCAACTTTATGCCAGCTCCTGGACCGGTTCACGTTTTCAAGGCACCGTCTGGCCCTGGCGTTCGCGTTGACACCGGTGTTCAATCAGGCGATGAGATCTCTGGTTCATTTGACTCGATGATTGCAAAACTAATCGTCACTGGAGCAACTCGTGAAGAGGCACTTGCACGTTCACGCCGCGCACTTGCCGAGATGGAAGTGCTTGGTCTGCCAACCGTTCTTCCTTTCCACCGCAAAATTGTGAACGACCCCGCATTCATTGGTGATGTCTCGGCAAACAAATTTGGAATTTACACACGATGGATTGAGACCGAGTGGGTCAACGATATTCCAGCGTGGAGCGGCGTTGCAGACATTGCAGCCGAGCCTGCAGAGCGCCACAACGTAGTCGTTGAAGTTGGCGGTAAGCGTATTGAGGTTTCACTTCCTAAGCGTCTGCTTGGCTCTGCTGGCCCTGTGCCTGCTGGCCACGCACCAAAGCGCAAGAGCCATTCACACGCAACAGCTGGTGGCGGAAGTGGCAACACAATCAAGGCACCGATGCAGTCAACCGTGGTGAAGATTGCCGTTGCCGTTGGTGAAACCGTTCAAGAAGGCGATCTAGTGGTTGTGCTTGAAGCCATGAAGATGGAACAACCGATGACCGCGCACAAGGCGGGAAAGATTAAGTCGATTACCGCTGAAGTTGGCGCAACAGTTCCTGCTGGAACCGTGCTGATGGAAATTGAATAAAACCTGAGGTTTTAGCCTAGAGATTTGGTTGGTGCAGCGCACGCGCCGCATTGCTAATTGTTTCGCTAATCGATGGGTAAACGGTAAACGTTCTAGCTAGCTCGTCTACGGTTAGTCGATTTTCAATTGCAATAGCAATCGAGTAAATCAAATCTGAAGCTCTTGGAGCTACGACCACTCCACCGATAACGGTTCCACCGGTTGAACAAATCAACTTAATGAATCCAAATTCGAGACCCTGCATTTTTGCGCGAGGGTTGGTGTTCAGTTCAATCTTTTCAACAAAGCCATTTACCTTGCCGTCTTTGATGTCTTGTTCCATCCAACCCACGGAGGCAATCTCTGGAGCGGTGAAAACATTTGATGCCACATTACGAACCTCGGTTGGTGCCGCAACGTCTCCCATGGTGTGGAACACGGCGGTTCTTCCCTGCATTGCAGATACTGAAGCCAGTGGCAAGAAAGTGCTGCAGTCACCCACTGCATAAACGTTTGCGCGCGATGTGCGGGCTACTTTGTTAACTTCAATGTGACCGGACTTAGTGAGTAGAACTCCAGCTTCTTCAAGACCAAGTCCTGCGGTGTTTGGAATTGATCCAACCGCCATCAAGCAGTGTGAACCCTTGATTACTTTTCCATCGGCAAGTGTTACCTCAACGCCGCTACCAGTGTTGACAACTTTTTCAGCGCGAGTTTTATTCATCACGTTGATGCCGTTGTTTCTGAAAACCTGCTCCAAGAGTTGCGCAGCATCGGTGTCATTTCCTGGCAGCACAGTGTCGCGACTTGAAACCAGGGTGACCTCGCTGCCAAGCCCACGGTAGGCCGAAGCAAATTCAGCACCGGTAACACCAGAACCAACAACGATCATGTGCTCAGGAAGTTCATCCAGGTTGTAGAGCTGAGTCCAGGTAAGAATGCGCTTGCCATCTGGCTTTGCAGAATCAAGTTGTCTTGGGTGCCCACCAACCGAAACGATGATGGTCTTGGCCTCGAGGCGCTCAGATTTTCCGTCTTCGATGCCATCTACGATTACGTGGTGGTTTCCGTCTAGGCGACCAGAACCCTGAATTACTCGAACGCCGGCCTGAACCAGCTGCTCGTACATATCTTCAGACTGTGCTTTTGCCAGCTCAAGTAGTCGAGCGTTCACGTGACCCAAATCAATTGAGACTTTAGGGTCTACTTTTTTGCCATCCATTGAGAAATAGACGCCTAGGTTTTGAGCCTGACTAACTCGCTGAGCCGCCTCTGCGGTCGCGATCAAAGTTTTGGATGGAACAACATCTGTGAGCACCGCCGCGCCACCGATTCCAGCGCGTTCAATAAGGGTGACTTCGGCGCCAAGCTGGATTCCTGCTAGGGCTGCTTCGTAGCCACCAGGGCCCCCGCCAATGATGACAATGTGGTGTTTTTTGATTTGAGTATCGCTCACTTACTCCATTCTGCCAGTCGTAGACTCGAAGCATGAACAATCCTCTAGACAATTCATCAGCGAATCCCTTTGAAATCGCGACCCAGGCGGCAGCAGCAATCGCCAAGGCCACCGGTGTGGCAAATCACGACATTGCCCTGACATTGGGCTCCGGTTGGGCCAAGGCCGCCGACCTAATTGGCGAGACCGTGGCAACCGTTGATGCAGCAGAGATTGTTGGATTTTCAGCCCCGGCCGTTCAGGGACACGTGGCTACAATTCGCTCAATCAAATTACCGAGCGGAAAGCACGCGCTGGTTCTTGGCGCTCGCACCCACTACTACGAGGGTCACGGTGTTCGTCGAGTAGCCCACGGTGTTCGCACTGCCGCCGCGGCAGGGGTAAAAACCATGATCCTTACCAATGGCGCTGGTGGCATCAAAGAAACTTGGAAGCCGGGAACGCCTGTGCTGATCAGCGATCACATTAACCTCACCGCAGACAGCCCACTAGAGGGCGCCAAGTTTGTTGACCTAACCGATCTTTACTCAAAGCGTCTTCGCGAGATTGCACGCACCGTTGACTCAAGTCTTGATGAAGGTGTCTACTGCCAGTTCCGCGGACCGCACTACGAGACTCCGGCTGAGGTTCAGATGGCCAAGCACATCGGTGGTCACATTGTTGGCATGTCCACCTCACTTGAGGCAATTGCTGCGCGCGAGGCCGGCATGGAAATCCTTGGACTTTCACTGATCACTAACTTGGCCGCTGGAATTCAAAAAGAGCCGTTGAGTCACGCTGAAGTATTGCAGGCCGGTAAAGATGCCGAATCTAGAATCAGTGCACTGCTGGCCGAGATTGTGGCAAAGCTCTAAAGAATGCAAATGAACGAAACAGCACTGCTGGAGTCAGCATCGGCGTGGGCTAACCAAGACCCCGATGTTGTAACTCGCGATGAACTTCTATCTCTGATCGAAGCCAAAGACATTTCGGCGCTTGAATCACGCATGAACGCGCGACTTGATTTTGGAACCGCAGGGCTTCGCGGAGAGTTAGGTGCTGGACCAAACCGAATGAACCGCGTTTTGGTGGCTCAGGCCGCTGCCGGTATTCGTGACTACGTGCTGGAAAACTTCGCTGGTGAAAAATCAGTGGTGATTGGATTTGACGGGCGAATCAACAGTGCCATTTTTGCGCGCGACTCCGCAGAGATTTTTGCCGCCGCCGGAATTCAAACCATGCTGTTTGATGGCGTGGTGCCGACTCCGGTGCTTGCCTTTGCTGGCAAGGTCCTCAACAGCTCTGCGGCCATCATGGTTACCGCTTCGCACAATCCACCGCGCGATAACGGCTACAAGGTTTACCTTGGTGGCAGCAACGGCGGCTCACAAATCATTTCGCCAACCGATGCAGAAATTGCCGCCAAGATTCGTGCGGTTGCTGAGAACTTTACTTTTGCTCAAATTCCAAAATCGGACGACTACGTGATCATCGGTGATGAGATGCGTCAGCGCTACGTAGCAGAGACTGCTGCAATCATCGGCGAAATTACTAACGCCGATTCACTAAAGGTGGTCTACACCGCAATGCACGGTGTGGGTTGGCACGTGGTTGAAAAACTGTTTGCAGCCGTAGGTTTACCAAAGCCAATCACCGTGACAGAACAACTGCTGCCAGATGGAAATTTTCCAACCGTTGCCTTCCCTAATCCTGAAGAGCCCGGCGCGATGGACCTCAGCTTCGCCAAGGCGCGCGAGGTAGACGCCGACCTAATCATTGCCAACGACCCCGATGCCGACCGCCTTGCGATTGGTATTCCCGATGCCAACCCTGATGCCAACCCCAATGCCAACCCCGATGATTGGCGCCGACTGACCGGTGACGAAATTGGCCTTGTGCTTGGGCACGAGGTTGCCAGGCGCGCTGCCGCAGCTGGATACGGGACTGCAGAAAAACCTGGCACGCTTGCTTGCTCAATCGTTTCTAGTTCGGCATTGCAAAAGGTTGCCGAAAAATTTGGACTGGGTTATCGCGAGACGCTCACCGGATTTAAGTACATTTCAAAAATTCCAAATCTACTTTTTGGTTTCGAAGAAGCACTCGGCTACTGTATTGACCCAGACAACACTCCTGACAAAGACGGAATCTCAGCGGCACTGTTGACCGTGGCCATCGCTGGCGATCTTGCTGCCGAAGGCAAGACCCTGGCAGACCACATTGCAGAACTCGGCGAACTCTATGGTCACTACGCCACCGGGCAAATTTCTATTCGCGTGACAGACCTATCGGTGATTTCAAAGATTATGCATAACCTGCGTCAAAATCCACCAAGCGAGATTGCGGGTGCGGCAGCGGAATTTACTGACCTCGCGATTGGCACCAAGGATCTTGACCCAACGGACGGTTTGCGATTTGATTTGAGCGATGGTCGAAGAGTGATCATCAGGCCTTCTGGCACCGAGCCAAAACTCAAGTGTTATTTGCAGGCGATTGGTGAATCAAAGGCATCAGCAGCGGAATCGCTAGCGGAACTAAAAGCCGCTATGCAGGATTACCTAAAGTAAAGAAGCACTCAACTTCAAGTGCCTATAGCAAAGAAGCCGAGAGCTTCTTTGTTATCTCTTCAAGATCAAAGAAGTGCTCGATGGTGATGATCTCTGGCTTCAGACCATCCATTAGTTGAGCAAGGTCTGGAGTGGTCAAGATCACCTGAGCATCGCTGGAAGCGCGAGCTGTTTTCATGTCGGTGGCTTCAACTGTGGCATCAATACCAAGTTGAGCTAATACCTTCTCGGCATTCATTTTGAGCAAGACTGAGGTCCCAATACCCATTCCACACACCGCGATGATCTTCATAAGACCATTCTGCCTTGTGGAACTAGAACAGCGAGCGAATCTGTTCGGTATCCCCCGCATTTAACATGATGTTCACAGCATCGGAATCACCAAGAATTGCAGCCAACTCGGCCAGCATTTCTAAATGCGAGTCGTGATCCAGAGCACACATACCTACGACCAAGCGCACCGGATCATTTGCTGCATTTCCAAAGACAACGGGCTCAGCAAGAGTGACGAGGCTCAAACCGGTTGAGATCACGGCATCTGATGGCTTTGCATGTGCAATTGCAATACCGGGAGCAATTACAAAGTACGGGCCGTGGGTTTCAAAAACCTCAACCATCTGCTGGGTGTATTCAGGTGTAACCCTGCCGCTTGAAACCAGCAGATCTCCGGCCAGTTCAACCGCGTGCTCGCGGTCTAGCGCCGCGGCAAGTACGCGAATTGAATCATCGGCGAATGCCTCAGCCAGTTTTGCAAATGACACTAACGACCCGCTTCAGAGAATCCCTGGTTGATCATTTCAATAAGTTCTTCGCGATCATCGATTGCCTGGAAGGCACCCTCGGCCGCATTCATCTGGAAGATTTCTAGGTCTTCGAGTCCGTAGCCAAAGGTGTCAACCAATAATTCCATTTCACGAGTCAGGTCTGTTCCTGACATCAAACGGTTATCGGTGTTTACGGTCACCTTGAAACCAAGGTCATAAAGAATGTCGAACGGGTGATCAGCCATTGTCTCGCCAAGAAGCGCAATCGCACCGGTCTGCAGGTTTGATGAAGGTGAGGTCTCAAGAACGATGCCGCGATCGTGTACCCACTCGGCAACTGGTCCAAGCACAACCAAATCGGTCTCGCCATCGTTGCGACTAAACATGATGTCTTCGATGATGCGCACACCGTGGCCTAGGCGAAGAGCGCGACCAGAAACAATCGCGTCCTTGATGCTTTCGATTCCGTCGGCCTCACCGGCGTGAACGGTTACCGGCATAAATTCGCTGGCCAGGTAGTCAAACGCATCCTTGTGCAGGCTTGGCAAGAAACCCTTTTCGGCTCCGGCAATGTCAAAACCAACCACACCGTTGTTGCGGTGACGAACTGCAAGCTCCGCAATTTCCATACCGCGGTTGGCGTGACGCATTGCGGTAACCAGCTGACCGGTGCGAATGAAGCCACCCTGCTGCTCAACAATTTGCATGCCCTCTTCAAGACCGTCCTGAACGGCCTCAACGGTTTCATCGAGGGTTAGCCCCTTAGTGAGGTGCTGCTCGGGTGCCCAGCGAATTTCACCGTAGATAACGCCGTCGTTGGCAAGATCCAAAACGAATTCACGTGCAACGCGGGTTAGGTGCTCACGGGTCTGCATCACGGCAGTGGTGATGTCAAAAGTCTTTAGGTATTCAACTAGCGAACCTGAGTCGGCTGATTTTTCAAACCACTTGCGCAAGTCCTTGGCGTTGTCGGCAGGTAATGCAAAACCAATCTCGGCAGCCATCTCAACGATGCTCTGCGGACGCAAACCACCGTCTAGGTGATCGTGCAGTGAAATCTTTGGCAACGAACGAATGTCAAAGTTTGCCATGGGTTGCCTCTTTTTCTAGTTGATGCGCTCGAGCACGATTTTGCGCTCAGGTGCAGAAGATTCAATCTTAAACGCTCCGTCTAGAGCTTCCAGCGCACGCTCAAAACGAGCCGGTTCATCGGTGTGTAGGGTCATCAGCGGAGCCCCAGCCTCAATTTTTTGCCCCAATTGCGCGTGCAGCGTGATGCCGGCACCAAACTGAACAGCATCTTCTTTGCGCGCACGACCAGCACCCAGGCGCCATGAAGCGGTGCCAACCTGAAGCGCATCAAGCTGTGAAAGATAACCCGATGCGGTTGCGGTAACTACATGGTGCTCTTTTGCCTCAGGTAGTTTGGCATCTGGATCGCCGCCCTGTGCAGAAATCATTTGACGCCACTTATCCATCGCGCGGCCATCGTTCAGAGCAGCAGCTACATCAACATCACCTTTGCCAGCAAGGCGAAGCATTTCGCGCGCCAGCTCAACGGTGATCTCAACAACGTCAGCCGGACCGCCACCCGAGAGAACCTCGAGAGATTCCTTAACCTCAAGTGCGTTTCCAATTTCAAGTCCAAGCGGTGTTGACATATCCGTTAGTAGTGCCGAGGTGTTCACTCCGGCGTCGTGTCCAAGCTGCACCATCACTGTTGCAAGCTCACGAGCACGCTCGATGTTTTTCATGAACGCGCCAGAGCCAACCTTCACATCCAGCACCAGGGACTGAGTGCCTTCTGCGATTTTCTTAGACATGATTGATGACGCGATAAGCGGAATGGCTTCTACGGTTCCGGTCACATCGCGAAGGCTATAGAGCTTGCGGTCAGCAGGTGCCAGGCCAGAACCTGCAGCGCAGATAACTGCGCCAACATCGGCAAGCTGCTGGTGGAATTCCTCGTTTGAAATTTGTGCGCGCCAACCTGGGATTGACTCAAGCTTGTCTAGCGTGCCACCGGTGTGGCCAAGTCCGCGGCCGGAAAGCTGCGGAACCGCAACACCAAATACTGACACCAACGGTGCCAGCGGCAACGTAATTTTGTCGCCCACCCCTCCGGTTGAATGCTTGTCCGCGGTTGGCATGCCAAGACCTTCATAGCTCAGACGTTCACCCGATGCGATCATCGCCAGCGTCAAATCTTTAATCTCACGACGATTCATTCCGTTGAGCAGAATCGCCATGGCCATCGCAGACATCTGTTCGTCGGCGACCACACCGCTGGTGTAGTTCGCGATCAACCAATTGATTTGATCGGTGGTTAGCTCACCTTTGTCGCGCTTGGTAACGATGAGTTCCGGTGCTGAAAAATTTGACATCAAATACTTTCTTCGTTGCGCCTAAAGGGCGCGGTCGTCTAGGTCGCGCGGTCCAAAGGCGTCAGGAATTACTTCATCGATTGTTTTGAACCCCGATACGGTCTCAAGAATCATGCCCGGTGCAGAGTGCTCGAAAAGCAATTGGCGGCAACGGCCGCAAGGCATCAGTATGTTTCCGTGGCCATCAACACAGGTGAAGGCAACCAACTTTGCCGGCCCAGCTCCCGCCGGTGAACTCATCGCTAATTCGCTGACCAATGAACATTCTGCGCAAAGGGTTAGGCCGTAAGAAGCGTTTTCAACATTGCAACCAGAGATCACTCGGCCATCATCGGTTAGCGCAGCAACACCAACCGGAAACTTTGAATAAGGAACATAGGCCTTCTTCATCGCTTCGTTTGCTACCTTGCGCAGCTCATCCCAGTTAATTTCTGAGTTCCCGTGTGACATGTTTGCCTAACTCTTTATATAAGGTTTACCGGTTGCGGCCGGCCCTGAAACTTTGCCAACCAAACCAGCAACGGCAACGATGGTCAAAGCGTAAGGAAGCATTAGCAAGAACTGGCTTGGCACATCCGAACCGATGATGCTGAGCACCGACTGCAAGTTCTGAGCGAAACCAAACATTAGCGCGGCCAGCGTTGCCAGCAACGGGTTCCAGCGGCCAAAGATCAACGCCGCTAGAGCAATGTAGCCGGCACCAGAGGTCATCTCTTTGGAGAAGGAACCAACTGCACCAAGGGTAAAGAACGCTCCACCAATACCAGCCAGCGCACCACCTAGCATCACGCCAATGTAGCGAGTGCGATAAACCTTGATACCAACGGTGTCGGCGGCCTTTGGATACTCACCAACCGCGCGAAGACGCAAGCCCCATCGAGTTTTGAATAGTGCCACGTAAACCACAGCAACACCCAGGTACATCAAGTACACAATTAGTGTTTGCGAGAACAAAAGCGGACCGATGATTGGAATCTGCGACAGCAGCGGAATGTCAATCTGGTCAAATCGTTCCGGTTGGTTCAGCGCAACTAGATCTCGAGCCATCACGGTTGAGTACAAGAAGCTGGTGACACCAATTACCAGTACGTTGACAACAACACCAACGATGATTTGATCAACCACGTACTTGATGCTGAAGACGGCAAGAATTCCGGCAATCAATGAACCGCTGATTGCTGCAGCCAAAAGACCAAGGGTCAGGCTGTGAGTGATTGAAGTAATCAGCGCTGAAGCAAAGGCGCCAGCGAGTAGCTGACCTTCGATTGCAATGTTGACCACACCAACGCGCTCAGAAAGAACCCCGGCAAGTGCTCCAAAGATTAGTGGCACAGCCAAGGCCAACGAGCCCTGCAGAGTTGTGGTGACCGGGAACATCTGATCAACAAACATGATGATCAAGAACTGCTGAATCAAAACGAATGCGAACACCGCGGTGAGCCAGAGCGGAGTCTTCTTACCCTGCAGTGAAAGCCACCATCCGGCGCCGGTAGCTACCGCAACAACTGCGGTGATGATCCACGATGCATTGGCAACCGGAATTTGGAAGTCCGGAATTGCAAATAGTTCCTTGCCAGCATTGAAACTAAAAAGCGTTGTTCCAGCTGGGGCAGTGATTGAAAGCCAAAGACTTAACAGTGCAAAAACACTGAACGCGATTGCGGTTTTGAATGAACGCTTCATTATGCAGCCACCGCCTTGTTGGTTTTGCGGGCGAGGCCGAACATCAAACGCACCAGCGGCGGCGCTGCAATAAACAGAACCACCAAGGATTGAACGATGAGCACAATATCAATAGGCACCTTTTGGTTTGCTTGCATGATTACCGCTCCGGCGCGAAGCGCACCAAACAAAAGACCAGCAGCAAGTACACCAAATGGTTTTGATCTACCAAGCAGAGCAACTGTAATGGCATCGAAACCAAAGCTGGCAGCCACGCTAGGAGTGAGGTACTTCTCAGCACCTAGAACCTGCGAGGTTCCAGCAAGACCGGCAAGAGCTCCCGAGATTGCCATTACGAGAACGTAGTTCAAACCAATGTTGATTCCGGCAACCTTTGAAGCATTCGGATTGTGGCCCAACGCACGGAACTGGAAGCCAATTGAAGATTTGTTTAGCAACCACCAAACCACTAGCACCATGGCCAACATCACGAGGAATGAAGCGTTGATGCGGAAGCTATCTCCCATGAAGCGCCAGTATTTTGCGCTCTCATAAATCTCTGGCGAGATAGGATTTGTTGCACCCGGCGCCTGAAACAGCGGAGTGGTTAGAACGTAGAACAGAAGCAAACCTGCGATGTAGTTCATCATGATAGTCACGATTACTTCATTGGCTCCGGTTGCCGCCTTTAGGAATCCAACAAAACCGCCAAACAATGCTGATGCAACAACACCTGTAAGAACGGCCAGCGGAAGGTGAATCAAAGCTGGCAACTCAAAGGTGAAACCAACAAAGGCTGCACCCATGGCACCAAAAATAATTTGACCGGTTCCACCAATGTTGAAAAGACCTGAGCGGAAAGCAACCGCCATACCCAAACCAGCCAAGGTGATTGGTGTGGCATAGGAAAGTGTCTCGGTTAGTGGCTTGATCATGCCGATGGAATCCAGCGCCTTGTAGTTATAGATTGCACCGCGGAACAGCGCGTCATAGGCGCCAAAGATTGCATTCCATACCGCAAGGAAGAAATCCCCTGGACGAGCAAATAGGTAGCCGGCGGTGGTCTGCACGTTTTCATTGGCGAACGCAATCAAAATGCCGCCGATTAGGAACGAAGCCAGAATTGCCAGCGCTGTTACCAGCGAGCTTGGGTTGAAGATCTGCTTTATTAGTTTGTTCATGCGCTGATACCCGCCATCATCTGACCCAAAACTGACCTAGAGGTATTCGAAGGCACAACGCCAACTACCTTGCCCTTATACATAACGGCAATCCTGTCTCCCAGCTGAGTTGCCTCATCCAGTTCGGTGGCAACAATCAAAACCGGAATTCCAGAATCACGGGTTGCCACAATCTGCTCGTGTACGAATTCAATTGAGCCAACGTCTAGACCGCGGGTCGGCTGCGAAGCAACCAATAAGCGCAATTCACGAGATAGCTCACGCGCCAAAACAACCTTCTGCTGGTTTCCACCGGAAAGCTGAGATGCGGTTGAATCAATTCCCTGAGCGCGAATATCAAACTGCTTCAATTTCTCTTGCGCAAACTTTTTCAAGTAGTCCAGCTGCAGGCTGATGCCCTTGGCGAAAGGCTTGCGGTCGCTGCGGTCAAGCATCAGGTTTTCGGCGATCGTGAATTCGGCAACCAAACCGTCCTCGGTGCGGTCTTCAGGCACAAAGCCAACGCCCAGGTCCAAGACCTGCTTCACGTTCTTGCCAATTAGTTCATTGCCATCGAGCTCGATAGACCCCGATGTCTTGCCGTGCATACCGATGATTGCCTCGGTCAATTCGGTTTGGCCGTTGCCCTGAACGCCAGCGATGACCAAAATCTCACCCTCGTGAATTTCCAGATTTACATCATCAAGAACCTTGGTGCCGAAGTGATTCCAGGCAGAAAGATTAGTCACCTTGAATGTTGCTTTGCCCGGCTTGGCAACAGATTTTTCAACATCAAGATCAACCGCACGACCAACCATCATTGAAGCAAGTTCATTTGCCGAAGATTTAGGGCTTGCCTCACCAACAATCTTGCCTAGGCGAATCACCGTGATCTTGTCGGCAACTTCTTTCACTTCACGCAACTTGTGAGTGATGAAAACAATCGCCTTACCCTCGGCACGCAACTGCTTCATGATTGCCATTAGCTCATCGGTTTCTTGAGGTGTTAGCACAGCGGTTGGCTCGTCAAAAACCAAAACCTGAGCATCGCCCATCAGTGCCTTGATAATTTCAACGCGCTGCTGCACACCAACTGGCAAGTCGCCAACGATTGCATCGGGGTCTACTTCAAAACCAAAGCGATCAGAAATTTCGCGAACCTGCTTGCGAGCAGTCTCTAGATCTAGAATTCCACCAAACTTTGTTGGCTCGTGGCCAAGAATTACATTTTCAGCAACTGTGAAAACCGGGATGAGCATGAAGTGCTGGTGCACCATTCCGATGCCGGCTGCCATTGCGTCGCCAGGGCCAGAAAACTTGACCACCTTGTCGTCTAAAAGAATTTCTCCGCCATCGGCTTGATACAAACCGTAGAGAACATTCATCAGAGTTGACTTGCCGGCGCCATTTTCGCCGACCAGACAGTGAATCTGACCTGGCTCTGCAACCAGGTTCACATTGTCGTTAGCAGTCATCGCGCCAAAGCGCTTGGTGATGCCGCGGAGTTCCAGCTTCATCGCTATTTCCCGTTTCGTATCTGCGTTATTTCACGCGTGGCTTTAAGTCTAACTTGGCAATTTGAGGCCGATTTACAGGTATTTCAAAGACTGTGAAGATACAAAAAATTGGGAGCCGATTTCTCGGCTCCCAATTTTTTTAGCAGTTTTTAGTAAGAAGAAACTACGTCGATCTTGCCTGAGATGATGTCAGCCTCTAGAGCTGCAACTTCATCAGCAATTCCGGCGCCCCACTTAGCGTCGTGCTCTGGTGATACACCAACGCCCTTGTTAGCTAGGGTTCCTACATAGATCTGATCTCCACCAACGAAGGTGCCCTCAAGGCCAGCCTTGATGGTTTCGAAGATTGCAACACCCATGTTCTTCTGAACTGAGGTCAAGATAAGTGACTTGAACTCGTCAAACTTTGCGTTCTTGTACCAGTCGGTGTCTACACCAATAACGTAAACATCCTTAGCCTCAAGAGCTGCCTGTCCTGCACCGGCACCAACTGGGCCTGCAACAGGAAGGATGATGTCAGCACCCTGCTTGATGAAGTTAGCTGAAACAGTCTTACCCTTAGCAACGTCTGAGAAGTCACCTGTCATGGTCCACTTTGACTGGTCGTCGCCGTCAGTTCCTAGAACCTTAACCTTTGCGCCCTTAACTTCGTTGTAGTAAGCAACACCCTGCTTGAAACCATCCATGAAGATGGTTACTGATGGGTAAGGAGCTCCACCGAAGGTAGCAACCTTGCCGGTCTTTGTGGTACCAGCTGCTACGTAACCTGCAAGGAATGCAGCTTCTGCAGTGTCAAACAAAAGTGGCTTTACGTTTGGAACGTACTTAGGGCTGAAGTCTGCGTTTGATAGACCAGTGTCAACAGGAGCAAAGTTAACTGATGGGTTTGCTGCTGATGCAACGTCAGTTGCAGCTGCTAGAGCGAAACCTACAGGAACAACAATGTTGCAACCTTCGGCAACCATCGCGTCAACGTTTGGCTGGTAGTCGGTGCCTGATTCTGACTGAGCTTCAGCTGACTGAACGCCAAGGACAGCAATCGCTTCCTTAAGACCGCTGTAAGCCTCTTCGTTGAATGAGCCGTCGTCAAAACCGCCCTCATCAGAGACCATACAAGCCTTGTAATCAACTGGTGCTGCAGTTGGCTCAGCTGGAGCTGATGCACAACCTGCAAGAGTAAGTGCTGAAACTGAAGCCAGCGCTAGACCCTTAAGAATGTTTTTGTTCAATTGGATTCCTCCTGGAATAACGACGAATGGCTCTCACCCGTCGCTGCAGGAATAGCCTATCTGTGCTCGAGCTGGGTTTTTGACGGCAAACACACCTCAAGACAAAAGTTCATCGAGATGAAATACAAATGTGATTTTTATAAGACGTCGGAGTGACCGGTTGCCTTCAGAGCGTCAACCAAACTCTTCACGCGCTGCGCATGTTCCTTGGTAGTTACTAAGAGTGCATCGGGTGTATCCACCACGATGATGTCTTCAACACCGATGAGTGCGATCAAGCGATCGGTATCGGAAATCAAAATGCCACTTGAACTATCAGCTAGAACTTTAGCGTTGCCCAACACAGCCAGGTTCCCTTTGCGACCCTGGGACTGCAATTCGGCAATCGCCGCAAAGTCACCTACGTCATGCCAAGAGAAACTCGCTGGAATCACGGCAACCAAACCGGCCGCAGCGGCAGGCTCGGCAACCGAGTAATCGATGGCCACCTTCTTGAGGGTCGGCCAAATCTTTTCGATGGCCGACTTGCGGTCATCGGTGTCCCATTGGGCGGCCAATTCCATTATTGATGCGTGCAGCGCAGGCTCCGATTTTGCCAACTGCTCCAGAAGCAACTTCGCCGGGGCAATGAACATGCCCGCGTTCCAGAGATACTGACCGGAGTCAACGTACTTGCGCGCCTTGGCGATGTTTGGCTTCTCAACGAACTTGATTACGTCGCGGGCCTCAGGAGCGCCGGCGATGCCAAGCTCATCCCCCGACTTGATGTAGCCAAAACCAACCGATGGTTCGGTCGGCTCAATACCGATGGTCACAATCTTGCCGGTCGCGGCAACCAAGACTGCCTCGCGAACGGTCTTGTGAAACTGCTCGTCTTCGGTGATTACGTGGTCGGCGGCAAATGAACCAACGATCACATCTGGTTCGCGCTGCATCAAGATGGCTGCGGCGAGCGCAATGGCTGCTGTGGAATCCTTTGGCGAAAGCTCAAGCACGAGGTTGTCAGTAGAGAGGTCTTCGATTTGCTCCATAACCGCAGATTTGTGAACCTTGCCGGTCACAACCAGGATGCGCTCCTTGCCGGCTATCGGGGTTAGTCGATCCCAAGTGTCTTGAAGCAGGGTCTGACCAGAGCCAGTGAGGTCGTGCAAAAATTTTGGAGCAGATGCACGCGAAAGCGGCCAAAGTCGGCTGCCGATGCCGCCGGCTGGAATGATGCTGAAGAAACGATCCAGAGGATCTCGCTGAGTAGTCATGACTACTAAAAACCTTAGCCCAATGCGTCTATATGGCATAAAACGAGGTTTTCTGCGGTTTAGAATAGAAGAGATTTTTGACTCAAAGCTGATCAAGGAGAATTGCTAGTGCCATCACTGCCAGCAGGTACTTTGTACCGCGGAAAAGTAGGAATGTGGTCGTGGGTACTGCACCGAATCACCGGTGTCGCGATTTTCTTCTTCCTTTTGGTCCACGTCCTAGACACCGCTCTGGTGCGCCTAAGCCCTGAGGCCTATAACGCCGTAATCAACACCTACAAGACACCTCTTATTGGGGTCGCTGAACTTGGTCTGGTTGCTGCCATTTTGTACCACGCCCTAAACGGTCTTCGCATCATCCTGATTGACTTCTGGCGCAAGGGCGTCAAGTACCAGAACGTGATGTTCTGGGTAGTGGTTGCTATCGCCTTCGCGGTATTCGCTGCCTTTGCCCCTCGCCACCTAATGCACGTATTCGGTTAAGGAGAAGAGACATGTCAGTAGTTATCGAACAGCCTCGTTCCCCTCGCAACCGCAACCAGGCCAACTGGGAAAAGTACGGCTGGCTTTACATGCGCGTATCGGGTGCGCTTCTAGTTTTCCTGATTTTTGGTCACCTATTCGTAAACCTTTATCTAGGTGAGGGAATCAAGGCCATTGACTTTGCTTTCGTCGGCGGCAAGTGGTCTGATCCGTTCTGGCAGGTTTGGGATCTAGCCATGCTTTGGTTGGCAATGATTCACGGCACCAACGGTATGCGCACGATTGTTAACGACTACACCGATAACGAAAAACTCCGCAAGGCCCTTGTTTGGTCGCTTTGGGGAATTTGTGCGGTACTTGTGACACTTGGAACTCTTGTGGTCTTTACTTTCGACCCATGCCCAGTGGGCGCACTTCCTGAACTACTTCCATCTTTCTGCCCGACTGCTTAATCTGCTGCACGAAACTTAGAGGAATAAACATAAATTGAGTAAGCCAAAGGTTCATCACTACGAGTACGACGTTGTAATCGTGGGTGCGGGTGGCGCAGGTATGCGCGCGGCAATCGAAGCCGGACCACACGCAAAGACCGCAGTTATTTCAAAGCTGTTCCCAACTCGTTCGCACACCGGTGCAGCACAGGGTGGAATGGCAGCAGCACTTGGCAACGTTGAAGAAGACAGCTGGGAATGGCACACCTTCGACACCGTAAAGGGTGGCGACTACCTAGTTGATCAGGATGCCGCCGAGATTCTTGCAAAGGAATCAGTGCAGGCAGTTATTGATCTAGAGAACATGGGTCTTCCTTTCAACCGCACACCAGACGGCAAGATTGACCAGCGTCGTTTTGGTGGCCACACTCGTGACCACGGTAAAGCTCCGGTTCGTCGTTCTTGCTACGCAGCCGACCGCACCGGCCACATGATTCTTCAGACCCTTTACCAGAACTGCGTAAAGCTAGGTATTGAGTTCTACAACGAGTTCTACGTTCTTGACTTGGTAATGACCAAGGTTGATGGCGTTGAGCGTCCATCAGCTGTTGTTGCTTACGAGCTTGCTACCGGTGAACTGCACGTGTTCCAGGGCAAGAGCATCGTCTTTGCAACCGGTGGTTTCGGCAAGATCTTCAAGACCACTTCAAACGCACACACCCTTACCGGTGACGGCGTTGGAATTATTTGGCGCAAGGGTCTTCCGCTTGAAGACATGGAGTTCTACCAGTTCCACCCAACCGGTCTTGCCGGGCTTGGAATTTTGCTTTCAGAAGCAGCACGCGGTGAGGGCGGAATTCTTCGTAACTCAACCGGTGAGCGCTTCATGGAACGCTACGCACCAACCATCAAGGACCTCGCTCCTCGAGACATGGTTGCCCGTGCAATGGCCAACGAGGTTCGCGAGGGTCGCGGTGCTGGTCCAAACAAGGACTACGTTCTGCTTGACCTAACTCACCTTCCGCCAGAAGTTATTGACGAGAAACTTCCAGACATCACCGAGTTTGCTCGCACGTACCTAGGTGTTGAGCCATACACAGAGCCAGTACCGGTATTCCCTACCGCGCACTACGCAATGGGTGGTATTCCAACCAACGTGCAGGCAGAGGTCCTTCGCGACAACGACACCGTTGTACCGGGCCTATATGCCGCCGGTGAATGTGCCTGTGTTTCTGTTCACGGTGCCAACCGTTTGGGTACCAACTCGCTGCTAGACATCAACGTGTTCGGTAAGCGTGCCGGTATCGCAGCGGTTGAATACGCCAAGACTGCAAAGCACGTTCCGGTTCCTGCGAACGCAGCCGAAGAAGTTATCTCAATGATTGAGAAGGTTCGTAAGTCAAAGGGAACTGAAAAGGTTGCGATTCTTCGTAAAGAACTTCAAGAAACTATGGACAAGAACGCTCAGGTGTACCGCACCGAGGAATCTCTAAACGAGGCCCTGAACGACATTGCCGCTCTTCGTGTTCGCTACGAAAACATCAGCGTCCAAGACAAGGGTCAGCGCTTCAACACCGATCTACTCGAGGCAATCGAACTTGGCTTCTTGCTAGATCTTGCAGAGGTTCTGGCATTGACTTCACGTGAGCGTCGCGAAAGCCGTGGAGCTCACCTTCGTGAAGACTTCCTTGCTCGTGACGATGAGAAGTTCATGCTTCACTCAATGGCCTATCTAACTGACAAGCCGGCTAACAAGCCTGGCGACAACATTAAAGTTGGCTGGAAGCCAGTCATTGTTACCAACTACCAGCCGATGGAGCGTAAATACTAATGGCAACTGCAGTAGCTACTAAAGGAAACGAATTCGAACAAATGGGTTCTGTCCCAACGTTCCAGGTCACTCTTTTTGTGCGTCGCTTCAACCCAGAAGATGGTCAAGAAGCTCGTTGGGAAGACTTTGACGTTCAGGTTCACGGCACCGACCGCGTGCTTGACGCGCTTCACAAGATCAAGTGGGAAATGGATGGTTCACTAACCTTCCGTCGTTCATGTGCTCACGGTGTTTGTGGATCAGATGCAATGCGCATCAACGGCCGCAACCGTTTGGCATGTAAGACCCTGATCAAAGACCTAGACATCACTCAGCCAATTTACGTTGAGCCAATCAAGGGTCTTGCTGTTGAGAAGGACCTGGTCGTTGACATGGATCCGTTCTACAAGGCCTACCGTGACATAAACCCTTTCCTAATCGCCAGCGACAAGCCAGAGAAGGAACGTCTGCAGTCTGCAGAGCAGCACTCAAAGTTTGAAGACACCACCAAGTGCATTCTTTGCGCAGCGTGTACTACTTCTTGCCCAGTGTTCTGGACTGACGGTCAGTACTTTGGCCCAGCAGCAATCGTGAATGCACACCGCTTCATCTTTGACTCTCGTGACGAGGGTGCTGAGGTTCGACTAGACATCTTGAACGATAAAGAAGGTGTGTGGCGCTGCCGCACCACCTTCAACTGCACCGATGCCTGCCCTCGCGGAATTGAAGTCACCAAGGCAATTGCCGAAGTGAAGCAGGCCATCCTTCGAGGCAAGGCCTAAAAATGATTAGCCGTCGCGGCCTACTCGTTGCATTTGCATCTGGTACGGCCGCGATTGGTTTAACCGGGCTAAGCGAAGTTGCTGCGAACGCAGCAAAAACTTACACCGTTGGAAAAACCAATCTAGTCCCAATCAAGGGTGGCAAAATTTTCACCGTCGATGGAAAAAGAGTTCTAATAACTCAGCCCAAAAAGGGAAGCTTCAAAGCTTTTTTGGCTACCTGCACCCATCAGGGCTCCGAAGTTAGTGCAGAAGTTAAAAACAATGAAATAAAGTGCGAATCCCACGGCGCAAGATTCGATGCAACAACCGGAATGGCAAAGGCGGTTTCCCCACGCCCGCTGGGCAAGGTATCGGTGTCCGTTTCAGGTGGCAACTTGAGAGTTAAGATCTAATCTGCCCCACCGCTTCTAATACACTCGCTACATGCCTCTAAAAGTAGCCACCATCAACGTCAACGGAATCCGTGCCGCATTCAAGAACGGAATGGCTGGTTGGCTGAGCGAAAACACCGATATAGATGTATTCGCATTACAAGAGGTACGAGCAGAAACCAAAGACCTGGTTGACCTATTCGAGGCCAATCCGCCGGTCCCAGATTCAAAAGGCCAAGTCGGTAAGTGGTTCTTTGCTCACGATGCGGCGAGCGCCAAAGGCCGCGCAGGTGTGGCAATTGTTAGCAAGACTGAGCCAATCGCGGTTCGCACCACACTGGGACCTGACAGTTTTGATTCAGCCGGTCGTTGGCTAGAGGCCGACTTCAAAGTTGGCAGCAAGGTTGTCACCGTGATCAGCACTTACGTGCACTCGGGCGAGGTTGACACCCCAAAGCAGGTTGAGAAGTACAAGTTCCTAAAGGCAATGCAGGAGCGCATGGCCGAGTTGGTTGCCGCCGGCGGTTATGCCGTTGTGGTTGGCGATCTAAACGTTGGCCACACTGAGTTGGACATCAAGAACTGGAAGGGCAACCTCAAGAACGCCGGCTTCCTGCCTGAAGAGCGCGCCTACTTTGACACCTTTATGAACGCTCAGGGCTGGGTTGACATCGGTCGTGCCACTCACCCCGGTGAGCCTGGCCCATATACCTGGTGGTCATATAGAGGTAAAGCCTTTGACACCGATGCCGGTTGGCGAATCGACTACCACCTAGCCACACCAAAGCTTGCGGCAAAGGCCAGCAACTACAAGGTGCACCGCGCCCCAAGCTATGACACCCGATGGACTGATCACTCCCCCGTGGTTGTCGACTACGCGGTGTAGCCTCGCAAGTAAACTTGCCCTATGACTAAGCCAAACCTGCTCTCGGGAATGCAGCCTTCTGCTGGATCCCTTCACCTTGGAAACTACCTAGGTGCTTTGGTCAACTGGGCCAAGATGCAGGATGACTACAACGCTTACTACTGCGTGGTTGATCTTCACGCCATCACCGTTCCGCAGGACCCTAAAGAACTTCTTCAAAACACTCGAATCACCGCGGCTCAGTACTTAGCAGCGGGCATCGATGAAAACAAGTCGGCACTTTTTGTTCAGTCACACGTTCCAGCGCACGCGCAGCTAGCTTGGGTCTTGATGACCCTCACGGGATTCGGCGAAGCAGGCCGCATGACCCAGTTCAAAGACAAGTCGCAAAAGGCTGGCGCGGATTCAACATCGGTTGGGCTTTTTACTTATCCGATTCTGCAGGCGGCAGACATTCTCTTGTACCAGCCAAAGGCTGTGCCGGTCGGTGAAGACCAGCGTCAGCACATTGAACTAACCCGCGATCTTGCCACGCGTTTCAACTCGCGCTTCGGCGAAACTTTTGTAATTCCTGAGGGCGTGATCTTGAAAGAGACTGCCAAAATTTACGACCTGCAAAACCCTGAGGCCAAGATGTCAAAGTCTGGTGACCCTAAAGGCTTGGTCAACATCATGGATGAGTCTTCCGTGATCGTAAAGAAAATCAAGAGTGCAGTCACCGACACCGATGGCGTAATCAAGTTTGACCGCGAAGCAAAGCCTGGGGTCTCAAACCTGCTTGGTATTCACTCGGCTATCTCTGGGCAATCAATCGAAGCCCTGGTGGCCCACTTTGATGGCAAGGGCTATGGCGACCTAAAGGGCGAAGTCGCCGATGTGGTTTTGAGCGTGGTTGAGCCAATTCGCGACCGAGCCAATGAACTACTGGCAGACCCGGCCGAGCTGGATCGCCTGCTGGCAAAGGGCGCAGCCAAGGCCAATGAGCAGGCTGAGAAGACTCTGGCAACTGTCTACGAGCGGGTTGGCTTCATACCCGCTGCCCGCTAGTCTTAATAAGCAACAAGCAATACGTTCTTCGGGGTCAGTGAAAATCTGAGCCGGCGGTTACAGCCCGCGACCCGTCCAGGTAGTTTTCTGGCCGGTTGAATCTGTGAAATTCAGATGCCGACGGTTAAAGTCCGGATGG
>JBEGUG010000031.1:0-3868 GCA_041179005.1 Actinomycetota bacterium
CCGCGTTGAGTTGATTCGTGAATCAACGATTTCCCGCTTGTATTTGCGAGTCCAAGGAATCTTGCCGGTGGTGGCACCTGCCATGTTGACAACGGCATCAACGGTTTCCATGATTCCCTCATGAAGGTAGCCGCGGCTTGGATCCCACTCCACTTCATCGGTTGATACAGCCTTGCGACGAACCAAGCGAAGCGGTTCATGCCCCGACGCAATTAGTTGCCTTGCAACCTCTGAGCCCACGAGGCCGGTCGCTCCAGAAATAAGCACTCTCATTTAGAACTCATCCGGGTCTGGGCCGGTTCTAAGGCCGGCATCCAATGTGGCTAGATCTGCCATGTCCTGATTGCTCAATTCAAAATCAAACACCGATATGTTCTCGGCCAATCTAGAAGCGGTGGCTGTCTTTGGAATCACCAAATTGCCAAGCTGCAGGTGCCAACGAATTATCACCTGAGCAGCTGAACGTTCATGCGCGGCGGAAATTCTATTGACGATTGGGTCTTCATTAAAACGACCTCGAGCAAGCGGTGACCAGGCTTCGGTGGCAATGCCGTGAGCTGCGTTGAATGCACGAACCTCTGCCTGCTGCAAACCAGGGTGCAACTCCACCTGGTTGATTGCAGGGACTGTTCCGCCAGCAGCAATCAATTTATCTAGATGGTTTGGCTGGAAGTTTGAAACTCCAATGCCAAGGATCTTGCCAGCCTCGACCGCTTTTTGAAATGCAGCCCAGGTTTCGACAAATAAGTCTTCCTGAGGCTTAGGCCAGTGGATGAGCAGCATATCGATGTAATCAATGTTCAGTCTTGAAAGAGACTCATCGATTGCCTGAAGGCTACGGTCGTATCCATGGTCATCATTCCAAATCTTGGTGGTGACGAAAATTTCTTCTCGGGCCAGTCCACAGTTTCTAACGCCGGCGCCAACTTCAACCTCGTTTTTGTAGAAGGCTGCGGTGTCAATTCTGCGGTAGCCAGTCTCAATTGCGGCTTTGATCAGGTCCTCGGCGATATCAGGCCCGAGTTTGTAAACCCCAAGACCCACCTGAGGGATTAGTTGGCCGTTATTGAGTTTGATTTTTGGGTTGCTCTGAACGATCGATTTGGTATCCATGCTTAACTCCAAGGGCCAAAAACAGGATTCCATTCCTGAATCACTCGTTCGCCGATGCAACCGGCAATATCGAATGGGTCAAGGTCTAAAACCGCAGCCACTTCTTGCAACGAATCTGCACGCCAAATCAAAAGAGAAGTTGGCGTATCCACCATTGGCCCACTGGCTAATAACTTTCCCTCGGCCAAGCGCTCTGCGAGCCACTCGCGGTGAATTGGGCGCACTTCAGCGAGGTGCTCGGTTGTTGCGGTGTAGTAATAGGTGACGGCGTATGTAGGCATACTCAAAGCCTAAAGCCGCAGGCTTAGGGCTAAATCCAGCTCGGCAGCCACATGTGCAGGTGCCAGTACCAATACGGGGTCCAGGTGCCAATCCAAATCGTCAGGAAGAACAAACTGCCAGCCGAGGCCAGTCCAAGGTAAAGCAAAAAGAGCCCCTGAGCTTTTATTGGTCTGAGAGCCTCACGAACGTAGTATCGGGCAACGAAAATCAGCGCCAAGATCATCCAAGGCAAAAACGCAATCGCGTAAAACTGAAACGTGGTGCGATTCATGAACAGCAGCCATGGAAGGTAACCGCCGGCGATTCCAAGCAGGATTAATCCAGGTAGTCGCTCACGAGTTTTGAAATACCAAACCGCAAGGAAAAACACCGATGCCGCCGCCGGCCACCAGATGAATGGATTACCCAGAGCAGTGATTGCGCTCGAGCAACCGCCATCGGTGTTGCAACCATCTTGACCTTGGACCTGGCTTTCGTAGAAGAAGCTCGTTGGGCGGATTGCGAAAATCCAACTGAGTGGATTTGCGGCGTATGCGTGCGGAGTTTGTAATCCAACGTGGAAGCCATAGGCGGTCTTGTGATATTCAATTAGGGCGATCAGCCAGTTATTTGAACTATCGCGCAGGTAGCCGCTGTTGCCAAAGATCCAACCGGACCAGCTGATCAGGTAGATCAAGATTGTGGCTGGAATCAAACTAATGAATGCCACTAATCCGTTTTTGATTACGCCGGCAGTAAACCAATTACCCTGGCCTACATTTCTGTGGCCGGTAGCTTTGCGCGCCAACGCTTCGCTGATCACGACGTAAAGACCAAATGCAGCTACAAAATACAGTCCGGACCATTTGACCGCGGTGGCGGCGCCAAGAGCCACTCCTGAGGCAATTAGCCAGGGTCTAAACCAAATGGTTGCGTCGATGTTTCTGAGCTGCTGATCTTTCAGCAGGAAGTAAAAAGCCAGCAGTGCAAAAAACATCAGTGAGTTATCGAGTAGTGCGGTTCTCGCCAAAACAATTGCGTGCCCATCAATAGCAAACAGGAACGCAGCCGATAGGGCCCAAGCAGTTGACTTGAAAAGCTGCTTAGCAATCAGGAACAGAATGCCAACAGCGGCAATGCCGAGCAGGGCCGTGCTGATTCTCCAGGAATAGGAATTCTCAGCGCCAAACAACCACATTCCAAAACCGATAATCCATTTACCAAGGGGAGGGTGAACTACAAAACTTGGGTCGCTCAAATAGCCCGAAACCTGACCCGCTTCGAATGCTGGATTCGCATCCTGCGGCCAAGCTTTTTCCGAACCGGTGTTCCAAAGCGTCCAAGCATCTTTGACGTAATAGGTCTCGTCGAATACCAGCTTGCTCGGGTAGCCAAGTTGCCAAAGTCGCAAGAAGCCAGCCAGCGCAATTACCAACCAAATGCCGAACCTGTCTAGGAATCGGCGCACAGCATTGCTGTTCAGGTAGTTGGTCAGAGATGCAATCACGTCCCTAATGCTAGACAAGAATGCTGGACAATAGAGCGTGCTAATTCTTGCGGCAACTCCCATCGGCAACCTCGCCGATGCGTCCCCGCGCCTGATAGAGGCGATGGTGGAATCTAAGTTCATCGCTGCCGAAGACACCAGAAGCCTGCTTAAGCTGGCCAACTCACTAGGCATCAAATTGAATGCCAGATTATTCAGTTTGCACGAGCACAACGAGGGCGATCGACTTTCGCAAATTCTTGAAATTGCCAAGAACGAGCCGGTGCTGGTGGTCAGCGATGCTGGAATGCCAACGGTTAGCGACCCTGGTTTTCTGTTGGTCCGAGCGGCCGTCGAAGCGAATGTTGAGGTGACAGTGATTCCCGGTCCATCGGCGGTGCTGAGCGCGCTCGCCGTATCGGGCTTGCCGACAGACAGATTTACCTTCGAGGGCTTCTTACCTCGCAAGCAGGGAGATCGTCGCAAGATGTTTGCCTCGCTGTCGAGGGAACCGCGCACCATGGTGTTTTTTGAATCTCCGCACAGAATCCTGGAGTCGCTCGAGGATGCGGTGCTGGAACTCGGTGCGGAAAGAGCGGCCACGGTTTCGCGCGAATTGACCAAGAAGTTTGAACACACCGAACGTGGCTCACTGCAGCACCTAGTTGAATGGGCAAAGGCAGAGCCAAAGGGCGAAATGGTTTTGGTTGTTGCTGGGGCTCAAGTTGCCGAGGTGCAGGTTAGCGATTTGGTTGAGCAGGTTCTGGCTCTGCTTGCCGATGGCGCAAAGCTCAAGGAAGCGGTTGCTGAGATTGCTGCCGCAGCCGGAGCCAGCAAGAGTGACCTCTATCAGCTGGTGCTTGATCGTCGCAAGGCAGAGAACAACTAACCTGCCTAGGTTAAGATTGAACCCATGCCTGCAAACAAGGGAAAGTCGTTCTACGTAACGACCCCAATCTTCTACGTCAATGACGCACCGCACATCGGTCACGCTTACACCGAGGTTGC
>JBEGUG010000032.1:0-2859 GCA_041179005.1 Actinomycetota bacterium
AACCTGCCTAGGTTAAGATTGAACCCATGCCTGCAAACAAGGGAAAGTCGTTCTACGTAACGACCCCAATCTTCTACGTCAATGACGCACCGCACATCGGTCACGCTTACACCGAGGTTGCTGCTGACGTTTTGGCTCGCTGGCACCGTCAACGCGGCGAGCAGTCATTCCTGCTGACCGGCACCGATGAGCACGGCGAGAAGATTCTGCGCACAGCAGCCGCCAACAAGACCACCCCTCAGGAGTGGGCTGACAAGTTGGTTGAAGAGGCTTGGTTGCCGCTATTGGAAACCATCGACATTGATAACCAGGATTTCATTCGCACCACCGAGCCTCGACACGAAAAGAACGTGCAGGTCTTTCTGCAGCACCTCTACGACACCGGTTTCATCTACAAGGGTTCTTACGAGGGTAACTACTGCGTTGGTTGCGAAGAGTACAAAACCGAAGGCGACCTAATTGATGGCCAGGGTGATTTTGCGGGGCAGCAGGTTTGCGCAATTCACTCAAAGCCGGTTGAAAAGCTTCAGGAGTCAAACTACTTTTTCAAGCTGAGCGAATTCACTCAACCGCTGCTGGACTACTACGAGGCGCACCCAAACTTTATTCAGCCAGATTCTGCGCGCAATGAAGTGGTGGCATTTGTTCGTCGCGGGCTAGACGATCTTTCAATTTCTCGCTCGAAGGAAAAGTTCGACTGGGGAATTGATATTCCTTGGGACAACAGCCACATCACCTATGTCTGGTTTGACGCACTTTTGAACTACATCACCGCAATCGGCTACGGCGAAGACTCTGCGGAAGCAAAAGCCAAGTTTGCATCACTGTGGCCAGCTAGCGTTCAGGTGGTTGGAAAAGACATCCTTCGATTCCACGCTGTGATT
This sequence comes from Actinomycetota bacterium, assembly GCA_041179005.1. Taxonomy (GTDB): domain Bacteria; phylum Actinomycetota; class Actinomycetes; order Actinomycetales; family Microbacteriaceae; genus Rhodoluna. The sequence goes on from JBEGUG010000032.1 coordinate 885, forward strand.
TGGCCAGCGATGCTTCTTGCCGCAGGAATTGCACCGGCAAACCAGGTGTTCGGCCACGGCTGGTTGCTGGTCGGCGGTGAAAAAATGTCTAAGTCAAAACTGACCGGTATTGCTCCTGCGCAAATCACCGACACCTTTGGTTCAGATGCATTCCGCTACTACTTCATGAAGGCAATTGCCTTTGGTAGCGATGGCTCTTTCTCATGGGAAGACTTGGCTGCGCGCTATCAAGCGGAACTAGCAAACGGTTTTGGAAATTTGGCATCACGCGCAATCGCTATGGTGCACCGCTACTTTGAAGGCGTTGTTCCAACAGCAACCGACTACACCGATGCAGATTTGCAAGTGCAAAAGATTGCGGCTGCCGCAGTGGCCGATGCTGATGCTGCGATTGAGAAAGTTGCTATTCAGGATGCAATCTCGGCGATTTGGACATTGGTCGATGAGTTGAATAACTACATCACCGTTCAAGAGCCTTGGGTTCTGGCCAAGGATGAGGCTAACCGTGAACGCCTTGGCACAGTTTTGAACACAACCATCGAAGGCCTGCGCGTACTTGCAGTATTGCTCAACCCAATCACTCCAAAGGCAACCGCTAAGTTGTGGGCAGCTATCGGTGGAACTCTAGGTGCGCTGAATGATCAGCAGATTTTGGCTGCCGCCAACTGGTCACAGTTCCAGGCCGGTGCAGCAATTGCCGAACTTGAAGCACTGTTCCCGCGCATAGAGACTACTGAAGAAGAGAAGTAACAGTGTCTCAACGCAAGGCACCGGCTTTTGCTTCAGCTTTCCCGCCACCGCCTGAGCCTCTTGAGGTTGCAATCTACGACAATCACTGTCACCTGGAATTTGAATTCGATGAAGACTTAGGCGTCATGCCTTGGCAGGAGAATCTTGATTTAGCCGACAGCGTTGGCATCAAGGGTGTTGTCCAGGTTGGCGTCACATTGGAAAGTTCCAAGTGGTGTGCCGAGCTTGCAACCAAAGATAAGCGAGTGCTCGCCGCCGTTGCGCTGCATCCAAACGAAGCGCCGCTCTATGAAAACTTAGAAAGCCTAAAGTTTGCCATCGCTGAAATTGAAGAATTGGCAACTCAACCCCGAGTACGCGCTATTGGTGAAACTGGCTTAGATTTTTACCGCACCGAGGGCGATGACTCCATAAAGCTTCAGAAATATTCTTTCGAAGAGCACATTCGAATCGCCAAAGAAAACAACATCGCACTAATGATTCATGATCGCGATGCCCACGATGAAGTTGTTGAAACTCTGCAGCGCGTTGGCGCTCCCGAAAAAGTTGTTTTTCACTGCTACTCGGGTGACACCCAGCTGGCAAAAATCTGCAACGACAACGGCTGGTACATGTCATTCGCTGGCAACATCACCATCAAGAGAAATCAACATCTGCGCGATTCGCTAGCGATGGCAAACAAAGAACTTATCTTGATTGAAACCGATGCGCCGTTCTTGGCTCCGGAGCCTTTCCGCGGCAGACCAAACGCCCCGTACCTCGTGCCCGTAACTGCACGGTTTATGGCAGAGGCTAGAGGCCAAGACTTGAACGAGCTCTGTGCGCAGTTGGCTCTCAACACAGAAACTGTTTACGGTGATTGGGCAGCAGGTTTCTAATGGTTGACCTTCTGGGGGCAGTGGATGTGCGTGAATTAGCTGCAAGGCTTGACGTAACCCCAACTAAGAAATTGGGTCAAAACTTTGTGACCGACCCAAACACAATTCGTCGCATTGTGGCGGCGGCAAAACTTTCAGGTTCCGAAACAGTTGTTGAAATTGGTCCAGGGCTTGGCTCGCTAACCCTTGGACTGCTGGAGGTAGCTAAAAAAGTTATCGCGGTTGAAATTGATCCAAAGATGGCAGCGGAACTCGAGAGCACAATTGCCAAACGTGCACCTGGCACAGATTTCACACTGGTCAGAGATGATGCCCTGCGGGTGGCTGCACTGCCAGCTGATCCGGAT